>JAEVYS010000024.1 GCA_023392635.1 Actinomycetes bacterium
GCGACGGGGTGTGGATCGTGGTCGCCCTCATCACCTTCTCGGCCGCCGTCTTCTGTGCCGGCCTCTGGACGCCCTGGCCGTGGAGCGACGAAGGAGCCACCTACCTCGCCCTGCTCCGGGACTGGAACCACCTGCCTGCGCTCTACGCCGGGCCGGACGCGCCGATGGTGCCTTACTACATCGTGGCCAAGGCATGGACCACCCTGATCCAGGGCGCCTGGCCCTCGCTGAGCACGTTGGTGGCCACCCGTTTGCTGTCCGCGGCAGCCGCGACAGCAACCGCCGGCCTCCTCTACGCGTTCGTCGCCAGGAATGCCGGCCGCCTCGCAGGCGGGCTGGCAGGTGTTGCGCTCGTGGGCCTCGCCGGGTTCGACCGCTACGCCCAAGAGGCCCGCCCCTACGCGCTTCTCGCACTCACCGCAACCGCCAGCTGGCTGATGTGGGACCGGTGGTCGCGTCCCCACGTCGTGCCGACCTTCCTGGGGGTGGTCGACGCGCCGACCGTCGCCGGGCACCGTTGGCATCGCACCGCTCCCGCTGCGAGCTATGTGCTCAGCCTCGCTGTGACCGCCGTCATCCACACGTTCGGGCTCTTCCAGTGGCCTGCTCAGGCGCTTGCGAGCATGCTGGTCGTGCCAGAGCAACGGGCTGGTCGCCTGCGCCGAGTGGTGTTGCTCGCCGCCCTAATGTCCGCGGCCGCCGCGCTCGCTGCTGCACAGGTGGCCGCCAGTCTGATGCATGGCACCGGCCCGCCCGGCCCCGCCGGCGCCAGGGTCGTGGGGGCCTGGACGATCCTCACCCAACTCGCCAGAGGGATGTCCGCGACCCCGCAGCCCGCCGCGTCCGCTGTGGTCCTGGCGCTGGCGGCAGTGGGCGCGATGGGATGTGTCAGAGGTGACCACGTCCGCTTCGCCCGGACGCTGCTCGTCTGGCTGATCGTCCCGCTGGCCCTGGAGCTCGCCCTGGCTGCATTCAGGACGAACCTGTTCCGTCTCCACTACTGGATCGCGTTCCTCCCACCGATCGCAGCCCTCATGGCGCTCGGCGCTATGACCGTGGCGAGCGCGGTGGCGACGACCGCACAGCGCTGGGGCGGTGGCACTGGTCCCGCCCTCGCGGCGAAGGCGGAAGCGCCCCTCATCGCATCCGTGGCGCTGGCCGCAATCTGCGTCCAGATCCCGGCCGGCCTGCCGGCGCAGCTGGCAGTCCGGTCCGCGACCGGTCACGGCGAAGACCTGTCGGGCCTCCTGACGCTCGTCGCGCAGGCCCGCGACGAGCACCCCGGAGTCCGCGTACTCATCGACAACCGCAGCGCGACCGGCATCATCGGGGCCGCCGACCCCCGGCTGGAGGCCGAGAACCCGCTGCGGCGCCTCGACCCGTCGAGCCCTGTGGTCTACACGAGACTCACCAGCACCAGGTCCGTGCAGGCCGAGATCGGCGACGCGGCGACGCTTCTGTGGATCTACAAGGGGAACGTCACGAAGGCTGGGGCACCCGGACGGATGCCACGCAGCCTCGCCTCCCTTCACGCCACGGTCGTCTGGGCAACAGCGACCGGTTCGGGGTGGACCGTCCTGTTGCTGACCGTGCCGCCCACGCGACGGTCCTCCCCGTGAAGGACACCGGGCAGGGTGCCTGGCATAGGGACGGCGATCCTCGTTGGCACATAGGCGAGCGGTCTGCTCGCTCGTTCGCATCGTTGTCACCAGCCGTCGATCGCGCCATTCGCGAACCAGCGGGATGACGTCTGCCCCTCATCTGCCCCACGAGGCGTCTCTCTACAAGCCAAAACGGTACGAAAGGCCTAGTCAACAGGAGGTCAGCAAGCAGTCGCCGGGAGGTTCAACTCCTCTCTCGCGCACCGAAGGTGCCTCTGACTAGGGCATTTACTCTCGAAACAATGGCGAAAACCGGAGGTGCAAATCCTCCATCGGGCTCCTTTCCCTCATCTCCAAATCCCTGTGGCTAGGGCCTTCACGCTCGGCTGCGTCTGGCCTTGGCGGGGTTGGCGCCCACGCGGGGCGACTCGTGCCCCACGTCTGCCCCACGGAAAACTGCACGCTCAACCAGGATCTGACTAGGTCTGATTCGCCGTTGATGGCGCCTGGTGGCGGGTGCTCTGCCCCTCATTCGCTCCGCGGGTTGCCCAGGACACTGTGCGGAGGCATTGGTGCTGTGTTCGGCTGTGTGGTCGTCGGCGGGTGCTTGTCTCGTTGATGTCTAGAGCCGAGGTGGCAGCTGTGGCTGAAGCCGGCGCATGGACCCTATTGAGATGCTTCAGGGGCCTCGGAGGCGTGTCCCGCTGAGGTGTACCTCGGAGTGACGACTGATGACTGGGTTGCGGTCGCTAGCCGGCCGTGCCAAGGCCAAGGGCGACGACGGCCCCGATCACGGTGAGCGCGGGGGGTTGGATGCTCGCGGCTTCCGCGAGGGCGGGCAGGGTGGCCACGGTGCCGCGCACGACCTGTTGGTCGGGCAGTGCGGCTTTGGCGACGATGGCGGCGGGGGTGTCGCCGTCGAGGCCGCGACTGGTCAGGCCGGTGCAGATCTCGGGGAGGTGGGCGACGCCCATCAGGATCACGATGGTGCCGGTGCTCTGCGCGAGCGCGTCCCAGTTGACGGTCGAGGCGGGGTGGTCGGGTCCGACGTGTCCGGAGACGATGGAGAAGTTCTGGGTGATGCCGCGGTGGGTGAGGGGGATGCCGGCGAGTTCGGGTCCGGCGATCGCTGAGGACACTCCGGGGATGACGCGGACGGGGATGCCTGCTTCGGCGCAGGCGAGCCATTCCTCGCTGCCGCGTCCGAGGACGAATGGGTCTCCGCCTTTGAAGCGGACGACGGTCTTGCCGCTTCGGGCGTGGTCGATGAGCAGGGCGTTGATGTCGGTCTGGGCGGTCTGGCAGCCGCGCGGGATCTTGCCGACGTCGATGAGGGTGGCGCCGGGTTTTGTCTGGTCGAGGCAGGCCAGGGGTGCGAGGTGGTCGTAGAGCACGACGTCGGCGTCGCGGAGTGCGCGGAGCCCGCCGATGGTGAGCAGGTCGGGGTCGCCGGGTCCGCCGCCGACGAGGATGACCTGGCCCGTGGTGGGGTTGTTGGCGTTCATGCGGGTCCTTTCGTGGTGCGCGGTCGTCGTTGGCCCGGGGGCTCAGCCGGTGCGTCCGTCGGTGCCGCACAGGGCATTGACGGCGGCGACGGTGACGGCGCTGCCGCCCCGCCGTCCATGCACGACGAGGTAGTCCAGGCCGAGGGTGTTGTCGGCGAGGGCCCGTTTGGACTCTGCCGCTCCGATGAAGCCGACCGGGATGCCGAGGACGGCGGCCGGTGAGAGTTCCGGCTGGTCCTCGATGATCTCGAGCAGGTGGAACAGGGCGGTGGGTGCGTTGCCGATCGCGACGACTGCTCCGGGGAGGTGGGGGCGCCAGAGTTCGACCGCCGCGGCGGTCTTGGTGGTGCCCAGTTGGGCGGCGAGGTCGTCGAGTCGCGGGTCGCCGAGAAGGCAGAGGATCTGGTTGTGGCGGGGGAGGCGGGAACGGATGATGCCGCTGGCGACCATTCGGGAGTCGCACAGGATCGGGGCGCCCTGCTGCAGCGCGGTCGTGGCGGCCGTGGCGAGCCCCTCGGACCAGGCGAGGTCGTCGAGGAGGTCGACCTGACCGCTGGCGTGGATCATCCGGACGGCGACCGCCCGGAGGTCTTCGGGCACTCGGTCGAGGTCGGCTTCGGCTGTGATGGTGGCGAACGACTGCCGGTAGATCTCGGCGCCGTCCTTGACGTAGTCGTAGGTCACAGCGATTCCTGGTTGACGATCTCGAGGAACCGGTCGCGCACCCGGCGGGCTCGCAGCGGGTCGTGGCTGGTGATGGCGGCGACGGTGACCCCGGCGGTGTCTCCGGTGGCCGGGGTCCAGGCCGATCCGTCGTCGGCGCGGTCGGCGCGGACGCAGTAGGTGTGGCGCGTTTCGGCCTCGGCGACGATGGTGGCGTTGGCCGCGGGGGAGTCGGTGAGGGCGAGCACGTACCAGGCGCCGTCCAGGTCGGTGGGCTCGAAGCTGCGGGCGTGCCAGGTGATGGCGCCGGCTTCGGCGAGGCTGGCGAGGCGGCTGTGCACCTCAGGGGCGATGACCTCGACCAGGGCGCCGGCGTCGAGCAGCTTCGGGACGCGGCGGCGGGCCACACAGCCGCCGCCCACGACCACGACCTTCCGGTCGCGCAGCAGCAGGCCGGTGAGGTAGGCGGGGGAGCCGGTGGTGGTGCGGGCCCGGAGCGCGCCTTCCTTGTAGCGCTGGGCGACGACCTCGGCGAGTTCGTCGCAGGGCCCGATCACGTCGGCGATCCGGATGACGGCGTCGGGGTGGGCGGCGCGGAACACCTCCACCTGCTGGTGCACCCACTGGTCGAGCCGTCCGGTGAACAGGAAGTGGGGCATGACCACGATCCGGCGGCTGCCGGAGGCGTGGTACTGGCGCAGGATCTCCGGTAGCGAGGGCCGGGCGACCTGGATGAACGCGGACAGCACCTGGTGGTAGCCGCCGGTCTCGAACACGATCCTGGACAGCCGGACGTGGTCGGCGTTGGCGTCGGTGAGGCTGCAGCCGCGTCCGACCATCACCACGTCGGTGTCTACGGCGGGCCAGTCGGCGCGGGCGGCGGCGATCCGGGCGTGGACGGCATTGACCAGCGCCTTGGGCGAGCCGAGGTGCCGGCTGTACACGACGGTCGCGTCGAGGTGCCGGGCCCTGGACTGGTCGATGGCTTCGGGGATGTCGTCGCGGACGTGGCCGCCGCTGCCGATCATCAGCGGAACGACGACGGCGGAGGCGGCGTTGGTGAGCACGGTGTCGAGGGCGGCGTCGATGGTGGGCGGGGTGAGTTCGACGAACCCGGCCTCGACGCGGACGCCGGGCAGCAGCCCGCGGACCTTCTCCACCAGTTGGGTGGCGGCGTCGGCGCCGGCGTTGACCCGGGTGCCGTGGCCGGCGATGACCAGCGGCGGCGGGGTGGCGGGCACCGCGCCGGGGGCAGGGGTGGGGGTCTCGTGGCTCATCGTTCCATCCAGTGGTAGTCGCGGGGGGTGACCATGGCCGTGCGCCCGGTACCGGCGGGCAGGTAGCGGGTGGTGGAGGAGCCGACCACGACCAGGGAGTTCATGTTGACCACGTCGGGGTCGAAGTCGGCCAGCGTGGCCAGGGTGACCTTCTGGTCGGGCCGGTCGGCCTCCTCGACGACCGCGACCGGCGTGCCGGGCGGGCGGTGGTTGGCGAAGATGGCCAGCGCATCGGGCAGGTGGTGCAGCCGGGTGCGGCTGCGCGGGTTGTACAGCACGGTGACCAGGTCGGCCTCGGCGGCGGCGCGGACGCGGGTGAGGATGGTGTCCCAGTCGGTGTGCAGGTCGGACAGCGAGATGGTGGCGTGGTCGTGGCCCAGTGGTGCGCCGAGGATGGCGGAGGCGGCGAGGCTGGCGGTGACGCCGGGCACGATCTCGACGTCGATGCCGTCGGTGCCCTGTTCGAGGGTGGGTGAGGCCATCGCATAGATCGCAGGGTCGCCGGAGCAGACCAGGGCGACGTTGTTGCCTTCGCGGGCGAGCTGGATGGCGGTGGCGGTGCGTTCCTCCTCCTTGCCCATCGGGGTGCTGGCGATTCGGACCCCGGGCCGCAGCAGGTCCTTGACCTGCGCGACGTAGGGCCGGTAGCCGACCACGATGGAGGCCTGCCGGATGGCCTGCTGGGCGCGGGGGGTGGTGAGGTCGCGCGAGCCGGGGCCGAGGCCGATCACGGTGAGCTTGCCCCGCGCGGGGATGCGTCCGATCGCACAGGTCGCTTCCGGGGTGCGTTGCTTCTCGACCAGCAGCGTGGCGCCGTGGGCAAGCACGGAGGCTTCGGCGACGCTGGGGGTGCCGACGGCGGCACGTGGTGCGTCGCTGGGGTTGGGCACGTCGAGGGTGGCGAGCTGGTCGGCGGGGTAGGTGACCAGCGGCACACCGAGTTCAGCGGCGAGCTGGACGAGCCCGGCTTCGTCGGCCTTGGCGTCGACGCTGGTGATCGCGGCGAGGGACCCCAGGGCCAGGCCGGCCTGTTCCAGGGTCTGTTCAAGCAGGCGGCGCAGGCTGGTGGTGCTGGTTCCGCGGTTGCAGCCGATGCCGGCGACCAGGCTGGGCGGATTGAGCACTACGGTCGGCAGGTCGACCTGTGTCGTGAGCTGGTCGGTGACCAGCACCCGTGCGACGAGGCCGGTGGGCTCCGGGTCGTCTGTTCCCAGGACTGTCACGGTGGCCGGCAGCGGCGGCAGCGGCCACAGTTGGCTCCGGCGCACGGCGACCGGCTCGCCGTCGAGGATGGCGCGGGTTACACCAGCGACGTCACCCGTCCAGCGCCAGCCGAGGGTGTCCAGGCCGGGCACGCCGGTGGCGTCGGTGGCAGTGGTCAGGACGGCGGTGGCGCCGAGCCCCGCGGCGATTCGGGTGGCGAGCTCGTTGGCCCCGCCGCCGTGCCCGCCCACCAGGGGGATGACGAATCGGCCCGCATCGTCGATGACGACGACGCCGGGGTCGGTCTTCTTCGACGCAAGCAGGGGGGCGAGGATGCGGGTGGTGGCGCCGAGGGCCAGGTGACTGATGATCAGGTCGCACTCGGCCCAGGCCTGCGGGAGGCCGGTGACGGCGCCGTCGGTGTAGCGGCGGCTGTCCTGGCCAAGGATGGCGTCGATCTGGTCGGCGCGGGCGCGGCTGGCCGGACCGCTGGTGACCTGTCCGATCATGGCTGTTCTCCAATGACGAGAGGTGCTGTGTGGCGGGCAGGGCCGGCGATGTCTCCCGGCCAAGGGGCGTCGTCGTCGGCGGGGTGCCGGTCGAGCACGAGGACGACGTTGGGTTCGCGCGGGACGGTGGTGCGTGCTGCGGAGGTGGTGAGGACGCGGACGCGTTCGTCGGGTTCGCCGAGCCGTTCGGCCAGGACGTACCACCGGCCCAGGTCGGCCAGGGCTATGGCCAGTTCCCTGATGCCGTGCTCGGCCGAGGTGAACACCGCGACCTTGCCGGCGGTGCGGGCCAGGTCGAGCGCCGGTTCGAGAGGGCGGCCGTGGACGCTGACCACGGCGGCGTCATCCCAGGGCAGCCCGACCGCGGCGAACGCGGCCGCGATCGAGGACACCGCGGGCACCACGAGGGGCCGTAGGCCCGCGGCGCGCAGCGACCTGACGACGCCGAAGTACAGCGGGTCGCCGCTGGCGATCACAACGATGACCTGTTCCTCGGGCAAGGCGGCGAGCTGTTCGACGGCTGGCCGCAACGCTCCGAGGGTGATGCGTCGGGAGTCCTCGACCTCGAGGGCGTCGAGGTGACGTTGCCCGCCCACCACCCAGTCGGCGGTGGCGGCGGCCACCCGCAACTCGAGGCTGGGGGCGCCGAGCAGGCCGTGGACGGTGATCACGTCTCGGTCCTGGTCACCAGCGGGGTGCCGTCGGCGACCCGGTACTCGTGGCGGAAGCCGGGGTGGTACAGGTGGCTGCGGGTGTCGTGCTGCTCGGCCAGGGCCGGTCCAACGAGCACGACGGTGTGCTTCCACAGCTTGTGGGCCTTCATGGTGGCGGACAGTTCGGCCAGGGGGCACCGCAGCATCAGTTCGTCGGGCCAGCTGACCCGGTAGCCGACGATGCAGGGGGTATGGGGCGGGTAGCCGCCGGCCAGCAGTTCGTTCTGGAGGACCTTGTTGCGGGCGGCGGACAGGTACAGCGCCATGGTGACGCCGTGGGCGGCGAACCCACGGACGGTCTCCCGGTCGGGCATCGGGGTGCGGCCGCCTTCGAGGCGGGTGAGGATGAGGGTCTGGGACACCTCGGGGATGGTGATCTCGGCGTCCATCCGGGCGGCGGCGGCGCTGAAGGCCGAGACGCCGGGGATGGTGCGGTGCGGGATGCCGATGCGTTCGCAGATGCGGCGCTGCTCGGCGGTGGCCCCGTAGATCGAGGGGTCGCCGGTGTGTACCCGGGCGACCAGGAGGTCTTCGTCGTGGGCGCGCTGGTAGAGCGGGGTGATGTCCTCCAGCGACTCGGTGGCGGAGTCGACGACGAGCGCGCCGGGTTTGGTGTTCGCGACGATGGCGGCGTCGACCAGACTGGAGGCCCAGATCACGATGTCGGCTTGCTCGATCACCCGGGCGCCACGCATGGTGATCAGGTCCGCCGCGCCCGGCCCGGCACCGACGAACACGACCTGGCCGCTCACAGTGCGCCGCCGGTGCTGGTGCGGCGCGGGGCCACGAGCACGGTGCTGAAGTAGGGCGCGCTCGCGGCCTCCACGTCGCCGAGAGGCGTGATGGTCTGGCCGGGCAGGCCGACGTTCACCCCGAGCACGCCGTCCAGACCGCGGTCGTGGACGAGTTCGAGGAGTTCGGGCAGCTGGCGTCCGCCCTTGTAGGCGACGACGGTGTCGGCATGGTCGAGCGCCGCGCAGACCGCGTCCAGCCCGGCCGTCACCGGCACGAGGGTGAGGCTTTCGCGTCCCTCGACGAGCGGGGTCAGGCTGGCCGCGGCCAGCGCCTGCATGGCCGTGATGCCCGGCACGACCGACACGTCAACGCCGGGCACCACTGCCTGTACTTGGGCGGCGAGGTAGGAGAACGTCGAGTAGACGCTCGGGTCGCCGACGGTGGCGAAGGCGACCGTGGCCGCCCCGGCCTGGAAGGCGTCGACGGCGGCCTGCGCGGACGCCTCCCACGCTTGGCGCCGCTTCGCGCCGACGCCGCGGCGTTGCGCCATGCTAAACGGCACGCGGCGCACCTTGCCGACAGCGTCGGGGCAGGCGGCGAGCACGATCTGTTCGGCCCGGCCCGCGTCGTCGCCACTGGTCTCGGTGCTCGGCACCAGGATCACGTCGGCCCGCTCGAAGACGCCGACCGCCTTGCGGGTGACGAGTTCGGGGTCGCCGGGGCCGACGCCCACCCCGACCAGGGCAGGAATGCGTGCAGCAGTGTCCAAGGGAGCCTCCTCAGGTGTCCTCGCCCGATGTCGTTGCTCGGCAGTGAGGCGAGTTCCTGGCTCCCGATCCACGCATGCTGCGTGGGCCGGTCACAGTGGCGGGACCGCCCCGGACTTGCCCTCTTGGGCTCACCGGAGTTCCTCGGCACATCTCTGCGAGGGCTAGTCTGGCACACTCGATGGCGAACAATTGCCACCAGGGGAAGGTTGGTCATGGGCGTATCGGGGACGGCGACAGCTGTCGGCCTCGCCCTGGGTTGGGCGGCCGACCAGCTGTTCGGCGACCCGTCGCGTTGGCACCCTGTGGCCGGCTTCGGCCGCCTCGCCACCGCGCTGGAGGATCGCACCTACGCCGACGACCGGCTGCACGGTGCCGTCCACGTCGCCGTGCTGGTCGGCGGCACTGCCGCTCTCGGAGTCGTGGCTGCGCGGAGCGCCCGAAATCCCGTGCTGGCGACCCTGGCGACTGCGGCAACCACCTGGACTGTGCTCGGCGGGCGGTCGCTGGCCCGCGAGTCCGAGGCGGTCGCAGCAGACCTGGACGCCGGCGACCTGGCCGCGGCACGACTCCAGGTCAGCCACTTGGTCAGCCGTGACCCGCAGACCCTCGATGCCGACGGCGTGGCCCGCGCCGCCCTGGAGTCGGTGGCGGAGAACACCTCCGACGCGGTGGTAGCCCCGCTGTTCTGGGGCGCGATCGCGGGCATTCCGGGCCTGTTGGCCTACCGGGCGATCAACACGCTCGACGCAATGGTCGGCTACCACAACGAACGGTACGAGCGCTTCGGCTGGGCCGCGGCGAAACTCGACGACCTGGCCAACCTGGTGCCGGCACGGATCAGCGGCGCGCTCGCCATTCTGGCCGCCCCGCTGGTGGGCGGGCGACCCGCCGACGCACTGCGCGCCGTGCGTGACCAGTCCGGCCGGCACCCCAGCCCCAACGGCGGCGTGGTCGAGGCAGCGTTCGCCGGCGCGCTCGGCGTTACCCTGGGCGGACGCAACACCTACGGCGGCGTCGAGGAGGACCGCGGCGAACTGGGCCACGGCCCCGCACCGTCAGCATCTGACCTTGCCCGCGCGAACCGTCTGGCGCTCGCGGTCTCAGCCGGAGCCGCCGGGCTGAGCGTCCTGGCCGCGCTCGCGAGGCGACGGTGAACGTCCTGTTGCTGGGCGGCACCGCCGAGGCCCGCGAGCTCGCCGGCCTGCTCCCTGCCGAAGGCATCTCCGTGGTCACGTCGCTGGCCGGCGCCGTGGCCGCCCCGCGCTCGCCCGAGGGCACCACGAGGGTCGGCGGTTTCGGCGGCGTGGACGGACTCGCCAGCTACCTGCGTGACCAGCACGTCGACGCGGTGATCGACGCGACCCACCCGTTCGCCGAGCGGATGAGTGCGAACGCGGCGGACGCCTGTGGTCGAACCGGGGTGCCGTTGCTGCGGCTGTCACGGGCCAGCTGGGCAGCCCGCCCCGACTCCGTGTCCTGGCACTGGGCCGACTCGATCGACCAGGCACGGGAGATCGCCGGCCGGCTGGGCGAACGGGTCTTCCTCGCGATCGGACGGCAGTCGCTCGGCGAGCTCACCGGCTGGGCCGACCGGTTCGTCCTCGCCCGCGTGGTCGAGCCCCCCGACTTCGTGGTTCCACCTTCCTGGACGGTGCTGCGGGGACGTGGCCCGTTCCGGATCGAGGACGAACTCGACCTGCTGCGCAGGTACGAGATCGAGGTCCTGGTCACCAAGGATTCCGGCGGCCCGACCGACGCCAAGCTCGACGCGGCGTCCGAACTGGAGGTGCCGGTGGTCATGATTCGACGGCCGGCCCCGCCCGGAGGGGTGCGGTGGGTGACGGGCGTGGCCGATGTGATGGTGTGGGTGAAAGGGCTTCGACCGGGCGTGGCCGGTCAGCGTCGTCGCAGCAGGTAGGTGTCGAACATCCAGCCCTTGCGGGCTGCGGCCTCGGCGCGCACCCGCAGGATCTCGTCCCGAACGTTCTGCAGGGGACCGGACACGAGAATCTCGTCGGGGGTGCCGAGGTAGGCGCCCCAGTAGATGTCCAGGCCTTCGGGTTCGATGGTGGCGAATGTCTGGGCACCGTCCAGCATCACCACCACGTCGTCGACGTCGGTCGGCATTCCGCCTCGCAGTAGCCGGGCAGGGCTGATCTGGAGCGCGCGGCCCTGCCGGTTGAGCGGGATCTGGTGCCGGGCGGCGAGGGCCAGCACGCTGCTGATGCCCGGCAGGACGCGCATCCTGATCGGCGCGTCGGCCGGGGCTGCCGCCACGAGTTGGGCGGCGATCGCCAGGGTGCTCTCGTACAGGCTCGGGTCACCCCAGACGAGGAAGCCACCGACCTGCCCCGGGCCGAGCGACTTGCCGACGGCAAGGCTCCACTGCTCGAGTCGTTGGGTGCGCCAGCGGGCCACGGCCTGGTCGTAGTCGGGGGCGGTCCGCCAGGGCCGCGGTGGGTCGGTGAGCTCGACGATCTGCACGGGCGTGGTGCGGTGCCGCTCGACCACGATTCTCCGCGCCTCGACGAGGTCGTCCAGGTCACCCTCCTTCACCACCACGAAGAGCACATCGAGCTGCTGGATGGCGCGGGACGCTTCGATCGTCACCCAGTCGGGATCTCCGGCACCGATGCCGATCAGGAAGAGTTCACGGTTCACGATCCACCTCCGGTTCGTGGCGAGCCCGAGCGGAGCCCGGAGAGGGTTGCGACGAGGGAATCGGCAACCTCGGGCGCTGGCACTTTGACCCTGATCCAGGTGGGGCCGAGGCCGGGGAACGACTCGCCGCGCCGGACGGCGAAGCCTGCCGCGGCGAGGGCGGGCCGGACCGAGCCGGGGCCGCAGCAGGAGGTGTCGACGAGCACGAACGGCGCTGCCGAGGGCACGCTGGGGAAGCCCGCGTGCGACAGTGCCGCGACCAGGTGGTCGCGGTCGGCGTTCAGGGCGAGATACCGGCTCGCGGCATCGGCCCGTGCGGTCGGGGTGCTGGTGGCGATCATCGCCGCGATGGCGGGCGCCGAGACCGGCCAGGAGGGCTGGGCCTGCGCCAGGCGCGTGATCAGGCGGGGGTCGCCGACGACGTAGCCGACCCGTAACCCGGCCAGGCCCCACGTCTTGGACAGGGACCGGAGCACGAGCCGGTTCGGCATGTCCGAATCGATCAAGGACTCGTGTTCGTCGGTGGCGTCCATGAACGCTTCGTCGACCACCAGCAGCCGGCCGTGGCCGGCTTCGAGCAGGGCGTCGCGACGGTGGAGCCAGCCGGTCGGGTTGGTGGGGTTGCCGACGAACAGGGCATCGGCCCAGGCGGGCAGTCCGGTGAGGGCGGGGACGCCGCGGTCGGTGCGGACGGGCAGGAGCCACCGCTGGACGGCGTGGCCGGCGGCCCGCAGCGCAGCTTCGGGTTCGGTGAACTGGGGGTGCACCACCAGCGGGTGGGTGGCGGTGAGGGCCCGGGCGATGAGGGCGAACCCCTCGGCCCCGCCGGCGGTGGGGAGCACCATCTCCGGCGGAACTCCGTGGGCCGCAACGATCGCGGTTCGGGCCAGCTCGACGTCGGGGTAGCGGCCCAGCGCGGTGGTGGCGGCGGCGATCTGGCCGGCGAGCCACGGCGGGGGGCCGGGCAGCATGACGTTGACGGCCAGGTCGACCAGGTTGGGGGCCGTGTCGTGGTCGCCGTGGTGGTGGAGGTCGATCCCGTCGGCGCGGCCGGCGTGCGCCGGGGCCGGCTCGATGCCGCCGGTTCGGGCGGTGAAGGCGGCTGCGGCGTCGGCGAAGCGTTGGGCGCACTCGGGCTGCCCGGCCCAGTGCAGGTGCAGGTAGGAGGCGTGCAGGGTCGGGATCCCGGTCCGGGCGGGGTCGAGGGAGAAGCCCTCGCCGACCTCCGACCAGGTCCAGGCCGGGCTCGGCCCGGCCGGCGGGCTGGTCTGGGTGCGGTGGAACTCGTGGCCGGCAACCCGCGTCCCGGCCGGCACGAGCAGGGTGTCGGTGGGTGTGGTGGCGGTGCGGTAGCCGAGGGTGAGCCGGGGAGTCATCCGGCTGATGGAGGGCAGCGCGCCGACCATCGGGTGGCCGTCGAGGTGCTCGGTGAGGTACAGCTGGCCGGCGCATTCGGCGACGGTGGGGAGCCCGGCGGCGATCGCGTCGGCGACCGCCGCCCGCAGTTCGGCGTTGGCGCTGAGCTCGACGGCGTGGACCTCGGGGAAGCCGCCGCCGATGTACAGCCCGGCCAACCCCTGGGGGAGCCGGGTGTCGGTCAGCGGGTCGATCTCGACGACCCGGCAGCCGGCCGCGGTGAGCAGTTCGGCGGTCTCGGCGTACCGGAAGGTGAACGCGCGGCCGGCGAACATCCCCACCAGGGGCCGCCCGGCCACCGGGGTCACGACCATCGCCGGGTCCCACGGGGTGGCGTCGAGCGGTGGGGCGCTGCCGGCCAGGTCGAGGACGGCTGCCAGGTCGACGTGCTCGGCGACGTGCGCGGCAAGGGTGGCGATGGTCGCGGCCGATTCCGCGCGTTCGGCGGCGGGCACGAGACCCAGGTGGCGGGACGGGGCGGCGATCCCGCCGCTGCGCGGTACCAGGCCGAGCACCGGGACACCGGCCGCGGCGAACACCGCCGTCAGCTCGGCGCCGTGGCGGGGACTGGCCACCCGGTTCACGACCACGCCGCCGATGCGGATGCGTTCGTCGAAGCCGCGCAGGCCCAGCGCGCTGGCTGCGGCGGTCCGGGACGACCCGGCCGCATCAACCACCAGCAGCACCGGGGCCTCGATGAGCCGCGCGATGTGGGCGGTGGAGCCGAACCCGTCGCGTCCCAGCTGGCCGTCGAACAGCCCCATCACGCCCTCCACGATCGCCATCTCTGCCGGGGCAGGGGAGAGCGTGCCGTGCAGGAACAGCCGTGGCACCAGCTCCTCACCGGCCAGGACGGCGTCAAGGTTGCGGCCCGGGCGGCCGGTCGCGAGTGCGTGGTAGCCGGGGTCGATGAAGTCCGGGCCGACCTTGAAGCCGGCCACCTGCCGTCCGGCGGCGGCCAGCGCAGCCATGATCCCGGTGGCGATGGTGGTCTTTCCCGCCGAAGATGCGGCGGCGGCGACGACGAGCCGGGGGATCGTCACCATTCGATGCCCGCCTGGCCCTTCTGGCCGGTGTCGAAGGGGTGCTTGCGTTTGGTCATCTCGGTGACGGTTGTGGCGATCTCGACGAGTTCGGCCGGGGCCGCCCGCCCGGTGACCACGACGTGCTGCACCCCGGGCCGGTCGCGCAGCGTCGCCACCACCTCACCGACATCCAGCCAGCCCCACGTCAGCGGGTAGGTGAGTTCGTCCAGCACGTACAGCTGGTGCCTCTGCGCAGCCAGGCGGGAGGCCACCTCGCCCCACGCCTCGCGGGCTGCGTGGGCGTGCTCGGGCTCGGCACCTGGCTTGCGGACCCAGCGGCGGCCGGCCCCGGTGGCGTACCACTCGACCTCCCCGCCGGCGCCGCTGCGTTCGTGCTCGGCCCCCAGCGCCTCGAGCGCGGCGCGTTCGCCGGTGACCCACTTCCCGGACTTGATGAACTGGAACACCCCGATCGACCAGCCCTGGTGCCAGGCCCGCAGGGCGAGCCCAATCGCTGCGGTGGTCTTGCCCTTGCCCTCCCCGGTGTTCACGATCAGGGCGGGCAGGAGCCGCCGCTCCTTCGTGGTCAGCCCGTCCCCGGCGGTGTCGACGGGTTCGCCCTCAGGCATGTCGGGGTCCGGTTCTCCAGCTCACGGCCCAGATTGTGCCGCATCCGGTTAGGGTGCTCGCCATGACCGACCATGCCGGGCCCTGGGTCCAGCTCAGCGCCGGGTTGCCCGACGAGGCGTTCGTCACCGACGGCCTGCTGACCAAGCGGGTGCTACGCGCCTACGCCCTGGCCGTGCTAGCCCCGCAGCCCGGGGAGCGGTTGTGGGATCTGGGTGCCGGCACCGGCTCGATCGGCATCGAGTGGTGCCGACTGCACCCGGCCAACACCGCCATCGCCGTCGAGCGGGACAATGAACGCGCCGCACGCATCGCGACGAACGCCAGGAACCTGCAGGTCGCCGGCCAGCTCGATGTGCGGGTCGGCGACGTGGCGTCGCTGCTCGCCGAGCTCCCCGCACCGGACGCGGTCTTCGTCGGCGGCGGTGTCGAGGACCAGGTATTGCAGGACTGCTGGGTGGCCCTCGGCCGCCACGGACGGCTCGCCGCCCACAGCGTCACCGCCGACTCCGACGCGATCCTGCTGGAGGCCTACCGGCGCTGGGGCGGGGAGCTGAGCCGGATCGGGGTCGAGGTCGCCGAACCGATCGGACGGTTCACCGGCCTGCGGCCGCTGCGCAGCGTCACGAGTTGGGCCGCGACCAAACACTGACCCCGGACAGGTCCAGTCCGGCGTGCTGAGACGGGCGTCCCAGAATTACGCAATCTTGCGCATCCGGGCGTCTTGAGGTGCGAGGATCAAGTGCCGTCCACGACACGGAACCCGGTGAGAATCCGGGACGGTCGGGCCACTGTGACCCCAGCGATGGGGGAGTCAGATACGTGCGTGGGCGACGGTTCCTTAGGCCACGTCACCTAGAAAGGGAACTCACTGATGCATATCGCTGAGGGATTCCTACCTGTCGTTCACTGCGTCGCTTGGTACGCATTCTCCGCCCCATTCGTCGTCCACGGCGCCCGCAAGGTCGTCCAGCAGGCGAAAGAACACCCCGAGTCGCGGCTGCTGCTGGCCGCCGCTGGGGCCTTCACCTTCGTCCTGTCCTCGATCAAGCTCCCCTCGGTCACGGGCAGTTCCTCCCACCCCACCGGGACCGGCCTGGGTGCGGTCTTGTTCCGGCCGCCAGTGATGGCGTTCCTGTCCACGATCGTGCTGATCTTCCAGGCGCTGCTGCTGGCCCACGGCGGCATCACCACCCTCGGCGCGAACGTGTTCAGCATGGGTATCGCCGGACCCTGGGTGGGCTACTGGTTCTGGAAGCTGTCCAGCAGGTTCGGCTGGAACCGCAACGTCGGGGTCTTCCTGGCCCTGGCGTTCGCCGACCTGTCCACCTATGTGGTGACGAGCTTCCAGCTCGCCCTCGCCTTCCCGGACCCGGTCTCGGGCATCCTCGGCTCGGTGGTCAAGTTCACGAGCATCTTCGCGATCTCCCAGATCCCTCTCGCTATCGCTGAAGGTCTTCTGGGAGTGCTCGTCTTCCGACTCATCTGCGATGTTGCCAGGCCCGAGCTGGAACGCCTCGGCGTCCTCAGCCCGGCCGTTGCCGAGGCGGTGTCGGCATGAGCAGGAAGGCGATCATCAACACCGTCCTCGCGGTGGCCATGGTGGCCATCTTCGTGGTCAGCTTCGCCATCGGCGGCGCCGCCCGGGTAAACACCGAGAACCCGGACGGGCGCTTCGGCGGCACCGACGACAAGGCGACCACGGCGATCCAGGAGATCGACCCCAACTACCAGCCCTGGTTCAGCCACTTCTTCGAGCCCGCCTCCGGCGAGGTCGAATCCGGCCTGTTCGCCATGCAGGCGGCGATCGGCGGGGCCGTCCTGGGCTTCGCGATCGGCGGCTACGGGGGACGACGCAAGGGCGAGAAAGCGAGGGCAGCCGGACCAGCACCAGCCCCGTCCGGCCCCGTGCCCGAACCTGGCGCCTGATGTCGCACGGCTTGACGCTGGACCACGCAGCGTGGTCCAGCCCGTGGCGGACGCGCTCAGTCCGTGACAAGGGACTGCTGTCGGGCGGGCTGCTGCTCTCGGCGATCACACTGCCGCCCATCCCCGGGGGCGCCGCGGTCGCCGTGGCCAGCCTGGTGCTGCTGCTGGGCCCGATCGGTGTCGGTTGGGCTCGGCTCGCGCGGATCATGTGGCTGCCGGTGGTCTCGATCCTGGTCGGCGTGGCAACGGTCGCGGTGAGCATCAGCTGGGACGCCGGGCTGCGCATGCAGGTCACCCCGGCCGGGCTGGATCAGGCCGCGCAGCTGGCCGTCCGCGCGGTCGCTGCCACCTTGGCCATGTTCACCCTGGCCTGCTCGACGCCGATGATCGATCTGCTGTCCAGCCTGCGGCACGCCCGCATCCCGGACCCGCTGATCGAGATCGCCTCCCTGGTCTACCGGTTCAGCTTCGGCCTGCTGGAGAGCGCCGGAGCGGTCCACCAGGCGCAGGAGGCGCGGTTGGGCTATGCCACCCGGTCCGCAGCGATGCGCTCGGCGTCCATGGGGGTGGCGGTGCTGTTCCTCCGCTCCTGGGACCGGGCACGCCGTCTCGAGGCCGGCCTTGCCGGACGGGGCTATGAGGACGCGCTGCGAACCCTGGAACCGGCACGGATCAGGTCCACCGGCTTCCTGGTCACCAGCGTGGCGACCCTCGCAGTACTCGCCGCCGGTTCGCTGGGGTGGGTGGTGCTGCGATGAGCCACCGCCAACTCTCCGCCGCCGGACTCGAGGTCGCCTTCGGGCACCGCCGGGTGCTCCGCGGCGCGGACCTCGAGGTCCCCCGCGGGCAGCGCCTGGCCCTGCTCGGCGCCAACGGGTCGGGCAAGACCACGCTGCTGCGCACACTCGCGGGATCGGTGAAGCCGAACCGGGGCAACGTGCTGGTCGATGCCGCCCCGGTGGCGTTCGATCGGGCCGGCCTGCGGGCCCACCGGCAGGTCGTCCAGCTGGTCGCGCAGAACCCCGACGACCAGCTCTTCGCCGCTGACGTGTACCGCGACGTCTCCTTCGGCCCGCTGAACCTCGGACTCAGCGAGCCAGAAGTCCGGCAGCGGGTGGCGGAGGCGCTGGCCGTGCTGTCCATCGAGGACCTCGCGGAGCGGCCGATCCACGAACTGTCCTACGGGCAGCGCAAGCGGGTCGCGATCGCCGGGGCACTGGCGATGCGGCCGTGCGTCATGCTGCTCGACGAGCCCACCGCCGGGCTGGACCCGCAAGGGGTGGACGAGATGGTCGCCGCCCTGGAGAGCTTGCTGCGCACTCACACCACGGTGGTGATCTCCACCCACGAGGTCGACTTCGCGCTGTGGTGGGCCGACACGGTCGCGGTGCTGGTGGACGGGCAGGTCCGCCACGGCGCACCCGTCGAGCTGCTGTCCGACGTAGGCCTCGTCGCGGCGGCCCGTCTCCGGCAACCGCTGGTGCTGCAGGCAGCCGCCGGGCTGGGTCTGGCGCCGGGTTCGGTTACCGATGTCTCCGGACTCGTCGCCGCGGTGCGGTCCGCCGGGATCCTCGGCGAGGGCGCAGCCTGACGGCGATGGTTCAGATGTTCCGGATGCGCTGCTGCTCAGCGACCAGCCAGTCGCAGCAGCGCCTCCACGTCGGCGTGCTGCTCCAGGGCGTCGGCCAGTTCGTCCAGCATCTGGGTGCGACGCTCGGCGAAACCGGGAGCGTCCGCGGCGGGCTGCCAGGCCGAGCCGACCGTGCCGGCCAGCTCGGTGAGCCACGCACGGCGGAAGCCGTCGTTCTCGAACGCGCCGTGCCAGATCGTGCCCCAGGTGTTACCGACCCGGACCCCGTCGAGGAACGGCTCACCCCCGCTCGGCTCCACCACCCCGTGATGGATCTCGTAGCCGGTCACCGCGTGCCCGCGCCAATGGCCGGACGGCTTTCCGAGGACCTTCTCGGCGCTGAACCGGACGGTCGCCGGCAGCAGGCCCAGCCCGTGCTTGGTGCCGATCGCGGATTCGATCGGGTCGTCGATCACCTCAGTGAGCATCTGGTAGCCGCCGCAGATCCCCAGGATCGGGCCGCCCGCCGCCGCTCGGCGGGCAAGCGCCTCGGCGAGCCCGAGACGCCGCAGCCAGTCCAGATCGGCCAGGGTGCTGCGGCTGCCGGGCAGAACGACCAGGTCAGCACTCGCGATGTCGGACGGGCTGGCCGTGGCGAACACATCCAGGCCGGGCTCGGCCGCCAGGGCGTCCAGGTCGGTGGCGTTCGAGATGCGGGGGAACCGGATTGCGGCGACCCGCAGCGTCCCGGCACGGCCGGGCAGGCGCGGCCACTTGGCGAACGCGAGTGCGTCCTCGCTGTCCAGCCACACCTGGTCCAGCCACGGCACCACGCCCAGGCACGGCAGGCCCGTGCGTGCGGTGAGTTCCGCCAGCCCCGGATCGAGGACCGACTGGTCACCGCGGAACTTGTTGATCAGATAGCCGGCCAGGGTGGCACGGTCGTCATCGTCGCTGATCGCCCAGTGACCGTAGATGGACGCCAGCACCCCGCCCCGGTCGATGTCCCCGACCAGCACGACCGGGAGTCCGAACTGCCGAGCCAGGCCGAAGTTGACGTAGTCACCGGCACGCAGGTTGATCTCGGCCGGCGAGCCGGCGCCCTCCGCCACCACCAGGTCGTACTCGGCCTCCAGCTGCCGGTAGGCGTCGAACGCCGCCGCCGCGAGCCGGGCACGACCATTGGTGTACTCGCCGGCCTCGAGGGTGCCGCCCGGCTGGCCTCCGAGCACGATGAACGCCCGCCGGTCGGTAGCGGGCTTGAGCAACACCGGGTTCAGCAGCGCGGACGGCTCAACCCCGGCCGCCAGGGCCTGCAGGTACTGGGCGCGTCCGATCTCGGAACCGTCCGGGCAGACCATCGAGTTGTTGCTCATGTTCTGCGCCTTGAACGGCGCCACCCGCACGCCGCGCCGCGCGAAGGCGCGGCACAGCCCGGCGACGATCAGCGACTTGCCGGCGTCCGACGAAGTGCCCGCCACCAGGATTCCTGCCACCCGCGCATCCTCCCATGCCCACCAGGCAGGGTGCGGCGATGACCGGCGGCGCCCGATCCCGCAGCGGGGCTGCCGCGGGGCTCGCCGCCGCAGCGCTGTTCGGCGCCGGCACGCCGGTCGCGAAACTGCTGCTCGGCCAGACCAGCCCCTGGCTCCTCGCCGGCCTGCTGTACACAGCCTCCGGCCTGGCGCTGTCGCTGTGGCGTATCGCGCGCCGCTCTCCCAGGCTGCGCATCCCGCGCGGTGAGGTGGCGCCGCTGACCGGTGCCGTGCTGTTCGGAGGCGTCCTCGCCCCGGTGTTGCTCATGCTTGGGCTGGTCGCGATGCCCGCCAGCGGCGCATCGCTGCTGCTGAACGCCGAAGCGCTGTGCACCGCACTGATCGCCTGGCTGGTGTTCAAGGAGGCCACGAGCCGCAGGATCGTCACCGGTTTCGCGCTGATCGCCGCCGGCGCGGCGGTGCTCAGCTGGCCCGGACAGCCCCAGTTCGGCGGTACCTGGCCCACCCTTGCCGTGCTGTGCGCCTGCCTGTGCTGGGGCATCGACAACAACCTCACCCGCGCCGCGGCCGACAACGATCCCGTATGGCTGGCCGCGGTGAAGGGCGCCGTCGCCGGGCCGGTCAACCTCACGCTCGCCCTCGTGTTGGGTGCTCAGTTGCCGGACGGGCCGGCGGTCGGCGGCGCGGCAGCCGTCGGCGCGCTTTCCTACGGAGTGAGCCTCGTGCTGTTCATCTCCGCGCTCGCCTCCCTCGGATCTGCCAGGGCCGGGGCGTACTTCGCGGTCGCCCCCTTCTTCGGAGCGATCCTCGCTCTCGCGTTCGGCGAGCCGTTCACCTGGACGCTTGCTGCCGCCGCCGCACTCATGGGGGCCGGCATCACGCTGCACCTCACCGAACACCACGACCATGAGCACCCACACCCCGCAGTCACCCACGACCACTGGCACACCCACGACGACGGACACCACAACCACACACACGACCCTGCCGTCGCGGCGGCCCTCCGCCACAGCCACGAGCACCCGCATCCGGCCATCGAACACACCCACCCGCACTACCCCGACGCCGACCACCGGCACGACCACACCACCTGAACCGGGCCACCACCCGTCCAACCGAAGGAGAACCATGAACCAACCCGAACTCCGCACCCCCGTCCTGGCGCCGAGCAACGCTGCCTACGCCGCGGCCCGAACGCTCAGCGACGGGCAGGCCAAGCCGCTCGGCGCCCTGGGCGACCTGGAGACGCTGGCGGCCTGGGTGGCGTCCTGCCAGGGCACCTGCCCGCCGCGCCAGCTGGACGACGTCCGGGTCGTGGTGTTCGCCGGTGACCACGGGGTCGCCGCGGACGGGGTCTCGGCCTACCCGGCGGCGATCACGCCGGCGATGGTCTACGGCATCGCCGGCGGGCACGCCGGGGTGTCGGCGCTCGCCGCCGCCAACCACGTGAGCGTGCGCATCTATGACCTCGGCGTCGCCGTGGACTTTCCCGACTTGCCCGGGGAAGTCAGCCGGTTCAAGGTGCGCCGGTCGTCGGGTGCGATCCATCTCACCGACGCACTGAGCCGTGCCGAGGTCGAGCAGGCGCTCGAGGCCGGCGACACGATCGTCGCCGAGCAGATCGCGGACGGTGCCCAGCTGCTGATCTCCGGTGACCTCGGGATCGGCAACACCACGATCGCTGCCGCGCTCATCGCGGCGTCCCTGGGCGTGCCGGCCGCCGCGGTCACCGGACGTGGGACCGGCATCGACGAGGGCACGCTGGTGCACAAGACGGCGCTGATCGAGGCTGCCCTCGCCCGGGCCGGCGAGCGGGTCGGCGACCCGATAGAGCGGCTCGCCGCGCTCGGCGCCGCCGACTTCGCGGCCGCGGTCGGGTTCATCTCCGGTGCCGCACGCCGCGGCGTCCCGGTTCTGCTGGACGGGGTGATCGCCGTCTCCGAGGCACTGGTCGCCGAGGACTACGCGCCGGGCACCAAGGCGTGGCTCCAGGCCGGTCACCGTTCCACCGAACCCGGACAGGCGCTTGCGCTGGACCGTCTCGGCCTCAAGCCGCTGGTCGACTTCTCGATGCGGCTCGGCGAGGGCAGCGGCGCGGTGCTGGCTGTGCCGATGGTGCGCTCGGCCGTGGCCGCCCTGACCGGCATCGCCCAGCTCTCCGACCTGACGTGAGTGCCTTCGCCGGGCTGCGACTGGCGTGCCGATCGGCCAGATGCACGCGCCGCGAGGTGAAAGGCCCTCGCTGACCGAGCCTCTGTGCACTGAATCGCCGCGGGTCTAGTGGAGGCGAGTGGTTGGGGGTCTTGGACCTCGGCGTGGCCTGACCGTGTTGGCGGTCCGTCCGGACTGCTGGATAAGGGTTTGACACTCTTCGTCGACGCACCGGCCGCTGCGGCGGGCTTTCACTGGTGAGGTGCATCGGAGTAGCCAGCTCGGCCCGGTTGGCTGCCCCACGTCTGCCCCACGAAGCTCGCCTGCTGGCGTGAGAACGGCACAAGACCCGTAGTGGGAAGCATTTTCATCCATCTACTGAGGGAGGTTCAACTCCTCTCTCGCGCACCACACGAAGATGGCTCTGACTAGGGTAAATAGTCAGAGCCATCGTCACGTCCGGGGCCTTGCACAACATGTGCACAACATCTCTGTGGGTCGCAGACGCTGAGGTGGGCGGGTCTGGGCAGAAGGACGCCCTCGTCGCGTCGTTGCGTCCGTCCGGCTGGCCAGCGGCAGGCCGGACTAACCGGCCTGCTCGATCGCCTCGACCCATTCGCCCAGTTCGGCCACTGCTTGCTCAAGCGTGAGAGAGATCCCCACCGATTCAGCGAGGGCGGGGTAGGCCCGCTTCCATTCGTCGTTGGGCACGACCAGTCGAGGCGGCCAGCCGCGAGTTGGCAGGTCCACCGCGCGAGCTTCCGCCGCGCGGGCGTCGAACACGTCCACGCAGGCAGCCCGCACGGATGCCGACGCCAGTGCTGGATAGAAGCGGTCCCGGATCAGCAGGAGGTCAACCACGTCCCGGACCCGGTCATTGAGGAATGCCGGTGGCTCGTCGGGGTCAGTACAGGCGTGGAGCTTCTGCGCTACCTGGTAGGCCATCGCGATGCCGGCGAGGTGATCGGGAGTCATGATCCCGAAGAACCCGGCGTTCGGAGCCGGGACGGGCTCGGCACCTTCGGCGATGCGGCCCTCCGGGAACGAGACCTCGATCTTGATCCGACGCCATACCGCGCCCTTGATCAACAACTTGAGGTCGAAGCGACGGGGCTTCACGAGCCGACGAGCACCAGCGATCTCCTCGACCGCCGTGCGCTGCAGGGTGAACGGTCCCCATGGCTCCGCGATCGCGGCGTCGAGGGCGGACTCGAAGTTCGCCAGCTCGCCGCGGAATAGAGCATCGACGTCCTTGGTGACTCGCGCGCTCAGCCCGAGATGGAACTCCATCAGCAGCCCGCCCTTCAGCAGGAAGAGAGGCTGTTGGTCGGAGCCGATGGCGCGCTGCAAGGCGGCCACCGCAACGGTTGAAGCCAGTAGCCAACCCATCCGCTTCTCGCCGACGCCGGTCTTCGTCTGGGCCTCACGCAGCCAGGTGTTGAGCACTCGAGCCGAGCCGGGGCTTCGCTGCCGGTCGGGCAGTTCGGCTGTCATGAGTCACCCCCTGCCAGGGCGGACCGTTGGCGGGCAGCGGTCTGCGGATCGATCAGGCCCTGCTCGCGAGCCTGGGTGATGGCTTGTCGGATCAGGTCCGGGCGCACGCCGGAGGAGATGCATTGGTCGATCGCGGTCGGCACGGTGACGGTGGGGATCTGCTCCCAATAGCCACGTTGCGAGGGTGCGAGGTCCTCGTAGTGGAGGGTGTAGGCGGCCGGCGTCTGTCGACGGCGCAGCGGCTTGGACCTGCGGGGAACGGTGACGTGGATGCGGCCGGGGTTGATGTCGGAGAGTTCGTAGACGTCGAGTGCGGTGTCGTGGCTGAGTGCCGCTTCGGGGTCGCGTGTCCACAGCACTGCTTCCATCAGGTGGTCCCGCGAACCTGCCGGCCATTCCGGGAACCTGTACAGCCCGTAGGCCACGCGGGTCAGCTTCCCGCGGGCTGCGAGTTTGCCCAGTTCCACGACCGCTGCGCCGAGCTGGTGTGCGTCCAGCGCGGTGACGTAGCCGTACTGGTCGACAGCGACATCCCACAGCTCATCTCTCAAGGTCACGGACAACACTTTACCGAAATCAGTAAAGTCTTGTCGGTCAACCCGCTGGCGATGAGCATCGACTTGGGTGGGGGTGCTCACCATGGCTGCTGGTGACGAGCGAGCGGTTCCTCGATCCTGATCGGACGGCAGACGCGCTCGAGATCCGCGATGCGTACGCGAATGAGGCGGGTGCCTATTCGTGACGCAGGAAGGACGCCGGTGGCGATCCGGCGGCGGAGGGTGTCGACGCTGATCCCATAGATGAGGGCGGCTTCTTGGAGCGAGAGCCACTCAGGCGTGGGCTGGCTCCATTCTGCGTGGCTGGCCATGTCAGTTCCTTTCCTGTGGGGTCAGATGCTGATGCCGTGGTCGTGGCCGTGGCGGGGTCCGTGCATGGGCGGTAGGGGCTGGGGGTGGGGCTGGCGGGCCCGCATGATGCTTGCGGCTTCGCGTCGGGCCATCTCGTCTTCTTGGTGGATGAGTTCGCTGATGCGGTAACGGAGGGCGTCTGCGGGGTGGTCGACGAGGAGCGGGCCGAGCGCTGCTGCATCGGCGAGCTGCTGTTCGAGTTCGGGCCTGTGCCGGGCGAGGTTCGCGAGGTGCGCGGCGAACGCGGGCAGGGCGGGATCGCCGGCGCAGGCGGGCGCGGCGGCGGTGATCTTGGGGAGCCATTCGCGGATCCCGGCTTGGCTGGTCTCGAGGGCACGGTCGAGGCGGCGTTGCGCATCGTGCTCGGCGCCGGAGAACTGCGGTGGGCCGGTGGGACGCAGATCGGTGTCGGGCGTTTGGTGGGCGGCGCGCCACTGCTGGATGTCGGCGACCAGGGCCGGGTCGAGGCCGTACAGGTCTTGGGACCACCGTGGCGTGTCGGCGGTGGCGCGGTGCCGGGTTTCGTCGGCGAGTTGTCGGGTGAGTTGGTAGCGGCCGGACAGGTAGGTCTTCCAGGTGGGGTCGTCGAGGAGTTGGGTGGGGATGCCGGGGAGCCAGGGCAGCGGTCCGCGGGTGCGGTTGTTGGCTTGGGTCACGTCGAGCCGGTAGTCGATGACGGCTGCCGGGTCGCGGGCCTGGTCGAGCGGGCCGAGTGCGACGGCCTGGTTGACGACCTCGACGGGGTCGTGGCTGTTGGCGGCGATGAGCATGAGGTGGCTGCGCAGGGTCGGCCAGGCGTCGGCCCGATCAAGCCCGTGTTTGGCGCCGGCGGTGTCGATGCTGTCCTTCACCTGCGCTGGCAGATGGTGTTCTGCGGCATAAGTGATGGCGTCGACGTAACAGGTGACCGCAGGCCCGAGGAGCAGCGCAGGCTCGTCGGCCTGCCGGAGCAGGGTGGTCGCCGAGGCGGGCGCCTCATCGCGGGCGATCACCGTTTCGAGAAGTTGGGCGGCGGTGGCCGGCTGCCACAGTCCGGGGTCGACCGGGGCGACGTGGGTGTCGGTGTTCTCGACCTGGAGCCAGGCGTGGTTGGCGTGGCGGCCGCGGGTGAGCATGGTGTAGGCCTGCTGGCGGCTCTCCTCGCCGGTGAGGAGTCCGTGGCAGGCGTCGGCGGTGACGCCTTGGGCGGCGTGGATGGTGGTGGCGTAGCCGAGTTCGACGAACTCGGCGACGTAGTCGGCGGGCAGGGTGAGCTGGCTGTGGTTGCGGAGGTGTTGGACGTCGATGGCCCCGTCGCGGTGCACCGCAGTCACCTGCCAGCGGTCGCCGTTGCGGACCCAGGCGGTGGCGCTGCTGGCGAGGTCGCGGTTGTTGCGGCGGGTGATCACGGTGTCGCCGGTGGATGCCTGGTTGTGGTCGGACAGGTCGACGTGAGGGCCGGGCCGGTGCCCGTCGAGCCGGGCAGCACGGGCGGCCGCGTTGAGGGCGGCGACTTGTTCGCGGGTGGGAGCCAGCATCAGCGCGTCGAGCCCTTGATTGCGGTCGGTCTGCCAGGCGGCGAGCACCCGGCTGGTGGCGGTGTCGGGGTCGACGACGTGGACCCGATGGTGGTCGAGGTAGAAGCCGAGGGCGCCGGCGTCGCCGGCGCGGAGGGCGAGGCTGGCCTCGGCTTCGGCAGGGTCGGTGAAGCGGACGACGTGGTCGAGACGGACGGCGCCGCGTTGGGTGGCGATGTCGCGCAGCACGCCGCCGGCGCCGATCGCGCCGAGTTGTTGGTCGTCGCCGATGAGTCGGATGCTGGCTCCTTGGTCGAGGCACCAGCTGACGAGGTGGTCGAGGGTGAGGGTGTCGGCCATCCCGGCTTCGTCGATGATGACCAGCGTGTCCGGGCCGACGGCCGCCGCGAGCGGTTCGTGGTGGGCGATCGCCCAGACGAGCTTGGCGAGGTTGTCCGCGACCGCACCTTCTCCGAGCTGGCTGCGCAATTGCTCGGCGGCCGTGGCGGAGGGGGCGAGGCCGAGGATGGTGCCGCCGCTGGTGGTCCACGCTGCGGCGAGGGTGCGCATGGCGGTGGTCTTCCCGGTCCCGGCCGGGGCGATGGCCAGCTGGAGGCGGCGACCGGAGGTGGCCATGTCGCGGACGAGGGTCTGTTGTTCGGGATTGAGGGGTTCGTGGTTGGCCATGGCCTGGAGGAGGGCGAGGGTGACCGAGTTGTGGTCCGCGACGCGGCCGCCGAGCCGGCCCGCGGTGTCGACCAGGCGTCGTTCGGCGTACAGGATGCGGCGCGACGTGTAGCGGGTCGCTGAGGGCTGTGCATACACCGAGGCACCGTCGGGACGCAGCAGCGGCGCCGGCTCCACGGGCTGTGCGCGAGTGGTGCGGATCGGCAGTGACGCGCTCTCCAAGGCGCGGGTGGTGATGGCTTCGGCGACCCGGCTGATCTGATCGAGCGGGACGGCGGCGGCCCGGACCTGCCGCAACGCTTCGGCGCGCACGTTCCACGGCGTCCAGGACGACCGTTCAGCCTCGACGGTGTTGATCACCCGCTGGGCAGCCTGGGCAACCCACGCCTCGTCGACGACCGGTACCGGCACGCGCGGCTCGGCGGCGACGTCGTGGAGCATGCGACCCAGCCCCGCGGGGCCGAGGAGCTGGACGGCTTCGGCCTTCCAGGTGGTGCGTTGTTCGGCTTCGCTGCGGGGCGCGTGTTTGGTGGGGCGGGTGTCGAGGGTGGCCTGCTGAGCCAGGTCGAGCCGCTCGGCCTTGGTGGGGGGTCGCTCGTGGTCGTGCTCGAACGCGTCGACCAGGTCGGCGGTGCGGGCTTGGATGCGGGCACGGCGCGACGACCAGCGGGCCAGCAGGCCTGGTTCGAGGCCGGCGATCTCATAGACGGGCCGCTTCCCGTCCCGGACGATCGGGGTCATGGCCAGGCCGAGGTCGCGGAGGCGTGCGGTGAGGCTGGTGGTGTACACCTCGGACAGGTACACCTTGGCCGCATAGAGCGGTTTGGCGTCCAGCGCCCGCCAGTCGCCGGTGAGGGTTTGGACCTTGGCCGAGATCGCGGCATGGGTGTGCAGGTCGGGGTCACCGGCGCGGGAGTCGCGGTGGTCGAACAGGGCCGCGCTGATCCCTCGCACCTCGACGTGTCGGACGCCCTGGTGGCCGGAGCGGGTGGCCGCAACCCGGACCTGGAGCTGGGTCAGGGCGTCCGCGACCGCCGCGGTGTGCGCCGCCCGCAGAGCCACGGCCAAATCGGGGCCGGCGAGCGCCCACAACGCCGACACCGATTTGGGTGGGGAGAACGTGAGGTCGAACCCGGCCACCGCCACCCGGGGGTGGGAGGTGGCTTTGGCGATGTAGCTGTGCAGTTCCCGCCGTCCGGCCGGAGGCCGTCCGTGGTCGCGGGTGTGCCACTCGATCGCCAGATGGGTCCGTAGCCGCTGCCGCACCGCCTTCGGTACGGGCATCCCGTCGTGTTGCTGCTGCCAGGTCCGGGTGCGGCGGTCCAGTTCGGTCTCGAACGCGGTGGGGTGGTCCTCGAACACCGGGTAGGCCCGGCCCAGCTTGGCGCCGGTCACCGGATCGAGGCCGGCACCAAACAGCCGCTTCATCTGCTCCGCGGTCACCTCCTGCCCCTCGACAAGGTGCATCCCGGCCAGCCCGGCACCCCACCAGCGACCAGGCGCTTCGCCCTTGGCCGTGTAGTAGTCGGCCAGCCTCGAGTGGCCCTTGCCGCTGCTGTCGCCGACCGCGACCTGCCGGGTCAGGTACTCATAGCCCGACCCGGCCAGCAACTTCTTCAGCCCGATCGCCATGACCCGCTACACCTCCATCCGCATGCTGTGGTGTCGCAGCCTTAAGCCGCGAAACCCGTCCGATCCGGACACCCCGGCCGCGGAGAACCTTGGCCGCACGCCCGCCGGGCATGCTGCCCGGGCTTGGTCTGGGCTGATAAGGATCGACATCGCCGTGCTCCTGTCCTGGTCTGGCTTGCCCCCGCGTTGAGGGATCGGATCAGGACAGCACGGCCACGTCCCCCTCCATGTCCCCACAGGCACGTTCCGTCCCTGTTCCGACACCAGGAGCGACGGCGAAAGGCCTAGTCAAGGCCACGTCCCCCAACCTCCCCCCATTCGATCACGCGACCACTTGACATCCGACTCACACGCCGCGAACCGACGCAGAACGTGAGCGCACCATGACGTTCCTTTCCGTCACCCTTCGGCGTTCCTTTCGTCCGCAAACCGCCGTACTCGTTTGGGTGGAATACCTGCCGCGAATCGTGGACGACCGGCTGTCCCGGCTGCTGCGGGCTCAGGCCGCCGTCCGGCTCGAAGGGCCCAGGGGCTGCGGCAAGACCACCACCGCCGTGCGGCACGCCGGCAGCGCCACCCACCTCGACAACTCACCGGCGATGCGGGAACTGGCCCAGCTCGACCCCGACCGCATCCTCACCGGCACCGCGCCCCGGCTGGTCGACGAATGGCGCCTCGCCCCCACCCTGTGGCCACACCTCGCCAGCCGGCTCGACGACCAGCCGCTGCCGGGCCGCTACCTGCTCGCCAGTTCCGCCACCCCGCTCAGCTACCGGCACCGCACCCCGGGCGCCGACCAGCTCCCCGCCCTCCACATGCGGACCCTCGCCCTCGCCGAACAGCCCGACGCCCAGCCCCAGGTGTCCCTGGCCGGCCTCGCCCACGGCGACCGCGTCACCGGTGTCCGCAGCCGCCTGGGCTACCGCGACCTGGCCGGGATCGCGGTACGCGGCGGCTGGCCCGCCCTGGCCGACGCCAGCGCCGAACACGCCGCCGCGTTCAACACCGCCTACCTCGACGACCTCGCCCGGGTCGATGTGGCCACCGCCGTCCCCACCAGGCACCAACCCGAACGCGTCCGCCACCTCCTCGACACCATCGCCCGACACACCGGCCGCCCCGCCAGCCTGGCCGGGCTCGGCCACCGCACCGCCGGCCGGCTCGGCCGCGACACCGTCCGCGCCTACCTCGACGCCCTCACCCGGGTCCACGCCATCGAGTACCAGCCTGCATGGCAGCCGCCGCTACGCACCCGGACCCGGCTGCGGCACCAGCCCCGCCTGCACCTCGCCGACCCCGCCCTCGCCTGCGCCGCCCTCGGCATCACCGCGGACGAGCTGGCCGACCAGCCCGACCAGTACACCGCCATCTTCACCGCCATGGCCGTCCACAACCTCCGGGTCTATCTCGAAGGCATCGGCGCCAGGCTGTGGCACTACCGGGACGAAACCGGGCTCACCATCGACGCCATCATCGAATACCCCGACCGCAGCTGGGCCGCCCTGCAAACCTGCCTGGGCGAACACCGGCTCCTCGACGCCGAAATCCAGCTCCACACCCTCCTCGACGACCGCCTCGACCTCGACCGCGTCGGCCGTCCACGCTTCTTCGCCATCCTCACCGCCACCACCCAGGGCCACACCACCAGAAGCGACACCCGAATCATCCCCCTCCCAACCCTCACCGCCTGAACCCCCTCACCACCGAGCAGGCCTCATCCACCAAGACCCCCACGAACAACAGCCAATGTCGCTCACACCCGGTGCAAATCGGAGCTGCGGGCCAAGTGGGTTCTGCAAACCGGGCGTGGATCGCGCCCCGTGGCCGACCTGCCAGCCCGGCGCGTCTTCGAAGGCGCCCCAGGGCGTCGATCTCGCGGGAGCGCGTCAGCGCGAGCGAGCCTGAAGAGGCTTCAGGCCCGACGTCCCGAGCGCGTCCGCCGTCGTATCACCAAGGTCAGCGAAGACGTTCTCGATCGCCATTCTGGCCGCGCCGATGACCCCTCCGAGGCGGCCGGACCGTGCCACCGCGACCTTGAGGTTGCGGCTTGCGAGGGGCAGGGCCCGGGCGTAGATCGACTCCCGGACGCCTGCGAGAAGGGGCTCACCGACGTTCGTGATCTCACCGCCAATCACGATGACCTGCGGATTCAGCAAGGCGGTGCACATGGCGAGGACGTCGCCGAGCGCACGGCCCGCTTCCCTCAGTGCGCGGACGCTCTCGATGTTGCCGGACCGCACGAGGGCGACGACGTCGGCGGCAGACGTGGCTGGGTGGCCCTTGCTGGTCAGGGTCGCGGCGATGCTCGCTGCGCTGGCGAGTGACTCCAGGCAGCTGCGGTTGCCGCAGCGGCAAGGACGATCTTGGGCAGCAGGGGAGTAGACGTGGCCGAGGTCGCCGGCAGAACCTTGTGATCCGTGGAGGAGTCGTCCGCCGCTGATGATCCCCGTCCCGACTCCGGTCGCGATCTTCACGAAGATGAGGTCCTGGATCTCGGGCCAGGCATGCGTCTGCTCGCCGAGGGCAAGGATGTTGGCGTCGTTGTCGACGTAGACCGGGCACGAGTAGCGGGCCTGAAGCGCTCCGTGCACGTCGAAGCCGTCCCAGCCGACCATGAGCGGCGGACTGGTTGGGCGGCCGGTGTTCTGGTCCACCGGTCCGGGCAGCCCGATGCCGATCCCGCGAACGGGCAGACGCTCGATGGCCGGGTCGGAGCGAAGCAGATCGATGCGGTCGAAGATCAGGGCCATCACGGCCGATGGCCCGTCGGAGATGCAGGTTTGCTGGGTGACGTGGCTTAGCACGTTGCCCAACAGGTCGGTCGCCGCGATCGTGGCATGGCTAGCACCGAGGTCGACCGCAAGCACCACGCTGGCAGCGCTGTCGAGCTGGTACGCGGCTGACGGGCGTCCGCCGGTGGCCCTGGGGCTTTCGAACTCGCGTACGAGGCCCGCGTTTTCGAGGTCGCTGAGTCGCTGGGCGATCGTGGTCCTCGCCACTCCGGTGAGGTCGGAGAGTTCGCGCTTGGTCCGTGGCCGGCCATCGCGGAGGATCGTCAGAACGTCACCCGTGCTTCCCGGCGCATGGTGCCTCGCCGACCGGGTCGTGCGTGGTTGGGTCATCGATGACCTTTGGTCTGGAGTCTGGCTCAGTGAGCGAGGGCGGCGGCGATGCTGCGGCGGGTGAGCGACTGCTGTTTGGCGACCATGTCGAAGCCGTCCGCCTCCTCCGGCAGCAGAAAGGCGTGGCCTTCCCACTCGGTGGAGATCCAGCCGGTGAAGCCGGCTCCGGTGAGGATTTTCGCGGCTTCGGCGTAGTCGATGGCCGGCTCCTCGCCGGCCGTGTCGAACTCGTAGCACTTGCCGTGGACGTGCACGATCTGGCCGGCGAGTTCTGCCCAGGTCTGCATGGGCTCTCGGCCGTGCATGGTGAAGACCATCATCGCGTTGCCGACCGCGGTGGCCGGGGCACCGGAGCGCCGGGCGGAGTCGGCCCAGCGGTGGTAGCGCTCGAAGGAGTTCCCTTGGCCGTTGCGCCACTCGTCCAGCAGTCCGGCGAGGTTGTCGTCGCTGAGGCCTTGGCGTCGGAGCGAGTCAAGTTCGGTGGGTGGGATGGTGCGCATGGTGCTGCTGAAGTCGGGGATGAAACCGAGCAGTGGCGAACCGATCTCGGCGTAGAAGTCGCGGACCTTGCAGATGGTCGGGGAGTTGGCGCTCTCGGGGGCATGGATCTCCATGCCCATGGTGATGCCGTACTTCTCCGCGGTGGGCAGGCACCGTCGCAGGACGTCGGTGCTGGCGCCGATCTGCACGCGGACGGTCCTGAAGCCGAGCTTGTGAGCGGTCTCGAGCTGGCGATTGAGGTAGTCCACCATCTCGTCGGTCGTCAGCACGCGGTCAGCACGGAGCTTGACGTCGATGTTAGAACTCAGGCAGGTGGGCCTCAGCTCGTGGCCGTCGAGCAGATCCCTCCAGTGCGTGACGAACGCGTCCTCGACGTCGGGGAAGTTCCTGATGGACTGGAAGCCGACGATCTCGATGCCGGGCCCGAGTCCCCGTTGGCTGACCTGGGCGAGCATCTCGTCGAGGTCGTACTTCCGCTCCCACCATTCGTTGGTCAGCGAGTAAAGCGTGAGGCCCAGCGAGATTCCGCTGCCGGCGATGTCGACGTTGCTGATGCTCACGCCAGTCCTCCTGTGACGGGTCGGGTTGCGTCCTCGACGATGTGGCGTACCACTGCGGTGTCCGGACCGACCATCAGGTATGGGATGCGGACCGCGCTCTCGACGTGCAGGTGGACCTCGTTGCGCGACGGATTGGTCGGCACCCTCGCCCAGGCGGTGTCCTGCACGAACCAGAACCTGTCATGCGCATTCCGCACGTCGTCGAAGCGATGCTCCACTTCGCCGACGACCAGACTGAGCTGGTCGTCGGCGAAGGTCTGGTCATCGACGGTGATCGACAGGTGCTCGACGGCCGAGAGCGGGAGGCTGCGGTACCAGGGCAGGCGAAGGGGGATGAGCAGCGTACCCTGGTCCGCTCGGACCGGTTCGTCGCGGGAGAGGGCGAGTTCGGTGACGCTGCTCATGACGCTCAGTCCTGGTTGAAGTAGACCGGTTCGCCCGTCTGTGCCGAGGTGTAGATCGCGTCGAGGATCTCGGTGACCACGCAGGCCTGCTCAGCGGTGACGTACGGCTCGGTGTCGTTAGCGATGGCCGCGAGCCACGACTTGGCTTCCAGGCCGCCCATGTAAGCGAAGCCGCTCATCGCGCCCCCGCCGGCGCCGAAGTAGGCGGCACCCGGCTCGGGAGCGGTCTTCACCAGGTCGCCGCCCTGCACGTTGTTGAGAGTGACAAGCAGATCTGAGCTGCCCGGGATCTGGACGGTGTCGGCGCCACCTTCGGTGCCGCACAGGGTCACGCAGGCCTCCCGCGACGCCTGCACGTTGAGCGCCCAGGACGCCTCCACGAACAGCGAGGCCCCGTTGGTGAAGGTGACGAAGCCGAACGCGGAGTCCTCCACCGTGTAGGTGGCCGGATCCCACGCGCCGCCCATGTTGCCCTCGGGCTTGTCGCCGAGCTTGTAGTTGACCACCCCGGTCACGGACTTCACCTGGTAGTTGTCCATGTACCACAGGGCCAGGTCGATGGCGTGGCCGCCGAGGTCGATGAGGGGCCCGCCGCCCTGCTTGGACTTGTCGGTGAATACACCCCAGGTCGGGACGCCCTTGCGGCGAATCGCATGGGCCTTGCCCGCGTAGATCTCGCCCAGGCGGCCCTCGTCGACGGCCTTGCGCAGGAACTGGCTCTCCTTGCGGAAGCGGTACTGGAAGCCGACGGACAGCTTCTTGCCGGTTCGCTTTGCGGTCTCGACCATCTTGCGGGCGTCGGCGCCGGTGACGGCCATCGGCTTCTCGCACAGCACGTGCTTGCCGGCCTCGAGGGCGGCGCAGGTGATCTCGCAGTGCGTGACGTTCCAGCTGCAGACGTGGATGACGTCGATGCTCGGATCGTTCAGCAGGTCGTGGTAGTCGGTGGTGGCGTAGGAGTCGGCGGAACCGAACTTCTCCTTGGCCGCCTCGGCCTTGCCGATCTCCAGGTCGCAGAAGCCCACGATCTCGCACTTGTCCGAGTGCTGGGCGAGGCCCACGAGGTGCTTCTGGGTACCGATGAAGCCAAGCCCGACGATGCCGACTCGAAGCTTCGCCATGATTCCTCCAAAAACGTCAGTGTTTGCCAAGGTGGCCGATGGACTGACGATATGCATGAATCGTGCATCAGTCAAGCGTGTAACGTCTGAATCGGGCAGTGAAGTGCTCGCCGGAGCCCCAACCTCGCGTTCGCTGCATTATGCTCGCACTCGCGAACCACTAGCGAGGCAGGTAGAGGTGACTTCAGTAGCTCCGAACGATTCCTGGGTGCAGGTGTCCGAAGTCCTCCGGCTGATCAGGGAAGGTAAAGCGCAGACGCGGCCCGACTTGACCAGGCTGAGCCGTCTCGGGCGCAACATCGTCACGCTGCGCCTGCAGACCCTGCTGGACCTCGGGTTAGTGACGGAGTCGGGTCGCGACCACGCGCGCGGGGGACGCTCGGCAGGGGTCTGGGAGTTCACCGGCGAGGTTGGGCACATCCTGGTCGGCATCTTCGGCCACAGCAGCCTGCGCGTCGCGCTGGGCGACCTCAATCTCAACGTGTTGGAGTCGCGTCGGATTCCGTGGGAGTTGACCGTCGACCCGGCGGAGACGTGCGCCCGTATGGCCGAGGAGATGGAGTCGCTGCTCGCCTCGAACGGGAAGCCGTCTGTCTGGGGGGTCGGTCTGGGTATGGTCGCGCCGGTCGACTTCTCCACTGGGCACAGCCGGGACCCCATCGTTGCGGCGGGCGTGACTCGCTGGTCGGTCGACTTCGACGTCCGGAAGTGGTTTGAGGGGCGATTGAGCCTGCCCGTCTGGGTGGACTCGATCACCGACCTAATGGCCGCGGGTGCGGCTGCAGCGCCGCAAGCGCCGGACAATCTCGTCTTCGTCCTCATGGATCGGGGAGTGGGCAGTGGCATCGTCGCGAACGGCCAGCTCTACCGGGGCTCGGACTGGCTGGCCGGTGAGATCACACACATGGTCGTCGAACCCGACCCTGCCAGGGTCTGCCAGTGTGGTCGCCTCGGCTGCCTCGACGCCTATGCCGGCGCGTGGGCGATCGAAGCGGAGGCCAGGCGCATCATCGCCGACGGCGTAAGCCCCTTCCTCAGCAAGGTAGAAGCCGGCTCGCTGAAGGTTGCGGACGTTCTGGCGGGCGCCGAGATCGGCGACGTCGCCTGCGTCGAGGTTGTCCTGCGCGCCGCCGAGGCGACCGGCAGGGTCCTTGGATCCGTCGTCACGTGGTTCAACCCGCGCCGACTGATCGTGGGCGGCAGTGGCCTTTCCACCAGCCGGGTCTTCCAGAGCGCACTCAAGCGGGTACTGAGCACCTACGCGCTCGGAGCCTCTCTGGAGAACCTCGAGCTGGTTATCGGCGACCCTGACCGCACCGAGGAGTTGCTCGGTGGCCTCGCGATGGTTCGTGATGCGCTGCTGTCGCCGGAGTATCTGGCTGACTGGGGGCCGGTCGGCACGCCAACCTCGGCCCCGCAGCTTCTCACTCGTCGCCGACAGAGTTAAGCCAGGTCCGGTTGCTATCAGGCCTCGTTTTGCCTAGAATGTGCAAAACGAGGCGACTTGACGTGCTGTGTGGACTCCAACGAGTCCGGTGTCGCCACACGAAGTTCTCAGTGAGGAGGCACCATGGAGCACAAGTTCGTGATCGTCGGGTACGGGACGATGGGCTTCACCCACATCAACAACCTCAGATCGCTCGGCGTCGAGGTTGCCGGTGTTGTCGACATCGACCCGATCGCTGAACAGGAAGCCGCCGAAGCTGGCCTCCACGTCTATCCCTCACTGGCCGACGCGTGCGCAGACGAGACCGTCGACTTCCTGTTCATCTGCACTCCCAATGAGGTGCACCGTCCGATCGCCCTGGCGGGGCTCGCCGCCGGCAAGCACGTGATCACCGAGAAGCCGGCAATGCTCAACTCCGCGGAGATCGAGGAGGTTGTGGCCGCCGCCGAACAGGCCGGACGCCAGTTCATCGTCCATCAGAACCGGCGCTGGGACGAGGACTATCTCGTCATGAAGCAGCTCTACAAGGGAGAGACCCTCGGGAAGGTGACGTTCATCGAGACCCGGGTGGACGGCTCCCGCGGCATTCCCGGCGACTGGCGCCGCGATCCCGCCCGCGGCGGTGGGATGGTGCTCGACTGGGGCGTTCATCTCATCGATCGTCTCCTGCTGATGGTTCCATCTCCGGTCAAGACGGTCTTCGGTCGACTGAGCTACAGCCTGGAGGCGCCGGTCGAGAACGGCTTCACCGCCTACCTCACCTTCGCGAACGGCGTGGAAGCGTTGGTGGCCTGCACCACCGACAACTACCTCCCACGGGCGAAGTTCCACATGACCGGAACACGCGGAACAGCGACCGTTGACGACTGGCAGATGAACGGCAAGATCGTCCGTCGGGTGGAGGACGTCGAACCCGATGCGACGCCCATCGTCGCCGGCAAGGGCATGACCAAGACCATGGCTCCCAGGATCGTCGACTATGCCCAGCTCGCGAAGGTCCAGGACAACGTCGAGGTCCTCGCGCTCCCTCGCATCGACTCAGACATCAACGATTTCTACCGCAACGCCATCGCAGCAGCGGAAGGCGCCGCCGAGCCGGCCGTGAGCAACGCCTCCGTGCTGCGCTGCATGCGCATTCTCGAAGCCCTCCGCGAATCCCACGCCACGAACAGTGTCGTCGACCTGTCTGGGTTCGACGCCTACCTGGAGGCGTGAGATGAGCCGTCCGGTCACGTTGTTCACCGGCCAGTGGGCCGACCTGCCGTTCGAGCAGTTGTGCAAGTACGCCTCCGAGTGGGGCTATGACGGTCTGGAGATCGCCTGTTGGGGCGACCACCTGGACGTCTACCGGGCCGCCACCGACGACGCCTACGTCGCCGACAAGAAGGCGATGCTGGAGAAGTACGGGCTGGGGGTGTGGGCGATCAGCAACCACCTGAAGGGCCAGGCGGTCTGTGACGACCCGATTGACTTCCGGCACCGCGACATGGTCTCCGACCGGGTGTGGGGCGACGGGGACGCCGAGGGTGTCCGGCAGCGTGCGGCCGAGGAGATGAAGCTGACCGCGATCGCCGCCCGCAAGCTCGGTGTCGACACCGTGGTCGGGTTCACCGGGTCGAAGATCTGGCAGTACGTGGCGATGTTCCCGCCGGTACCCGACTCCGTGATCGATGAGGGCTACACCGACTTCGCGAACCGCTGGAACCCGATCCTGGACGTGTTCGACGCCGAAGGGGTGAGGTTCGCTCACGAGGTGCACCCCTCCGAGATCGCCTACGACTACTGGTCGACGAAGCTCACCCTGGAGGCGATCGGGCACCGTTCGGCGTTCGGGTTGAACTGGGACCCGTCCCACATGATGTGGCAGGAGATCGACCCGGTCGGCTTCCTGGTCGACTTCGCCGACCGGATCTACCACGTGGACTGCAAGGACACGAAGATGGCGACCGGCAACGGCCGCAACGGCCGGATGGGCTCCCACCTGCCGTGGGGTGACCCGCGCCGCGGCTGGACGTTCGTGTCCACCGGCAACGGCGACGTGCCCTGGCAGCGCTGCTTCCGGACCCTGAACGCGATCGGCTACACCGGGCCCATCTCGATCGAGTGGGAGGACGCCGGCATGGACCGCCTCCGCGGCGGAAAGGAAGCCCTCGACTTCGTCCGCGCCAACCTGTTCGACGCCCCGACCGCGAGCTTCGACGCCGCCTTCAGCACCACCAGACAGCCGGGCGAGGACGCCTGATGAGCCTCACGATCGGTGTCGACATCGGTGGCACGAACATCCGGGCCGGCGTCGTCAACGAGACGGGCGAGATCCTCGCGACCATCCGTCGGGCGACCGATCCGTCCAACCCTGACCAGATCGAGGCTGCGGTCGCTGAGGTGGTCGGCGAGCTGATGGACGATCACGAGGTGGAGGGCGTCGGCGTGGCGGCGGCCGGTTTCGTGTCGGCCGACCGCAGGGAGTTGCTGTTCGCCCCGAACATCGCCTGGCGTAACCACCCGCTGGCCGACCGGCTCGAACGCCTGATCGGGCACCCGGTCGTGATCGAGAACGACGCCAACGCCGCTGCCTGGGCCGAGTACCGGTTCGGCAACGGCCAGGGAGTCTCCGACATGGTCATGCTCACCCTCGGCACCGGCCTGGGTGGGGCGATCATCGCCAACGGCCGGCTCGTCCGCGGCGCCTTTGGTGCCGCCGCCGAACTCGGCCACATCAAGGTCCAGCCCGACGGTGAGCGGTGCGGCTGCGGCCAGCGGGGCTGCTGGGAGGCCTACGCGTCCGGCACCGCCTTGGCGCGCGACGCCCAACGCTTCGCCTACGAGTTCATCGCTGCGGCCAAGACCATGCTCGACCTCGCCGTCGGGCAGCCGATCAGCGGTGCCCACGTCACCGCCGCAGCCCGACTCGGCGACCCCGCCGCGCTCGGCCTGCTGCACGCTTACGGACGTTGGCTCGGCATCGGAATCGCCACGCTTGCGGCCGTGACCGACCCCGAGATCGTGGTGGTCGGCGGCGGGATCACCACCGCCGCGGGTGACCTCATCCTTCCAGCGGCGCGGGAGCACTTCCTGCGCAACCTCTCCGGACGCGGCCACCGAGGCGAACTCCGGATCATCACCGCGGCCATGGCCAACGACGCCGGCATCATCGGTGCGGCCGAGAGCGCCCGCACACCAACCCCCACGCCAACGCCGGCGTGAAATCAACCAACTGAAAGGAGAGAGAGTCCCATGAGTCAGATCAAGACATCAGTGAGCATGTACAGCCTGCAGGACTCCTACGCCCGCGGCCGCCTGGATCTGTTCAGCGTGCTGCAGTTCGTCGCCGACTCCGGCGCACAGGGTGTGGAGCTGATCAGCGACCAAATGATCAAGGGCACGCCGAACCCCTCGGAGGAGACCCTCCGCAACTGGCGAGTGGCCCTCGACCGCAGCGGGCTGGTGCCCGTGTGCAACGACATCTTCATCAACTCCACGATCTACAAGAACCGGACCCTGCGCCCCGCCGAGCAGGTCGAGCTGCTGAAGAAGGAGATCGACGTCAGCAAGCAGCTCGGGTTCGATCTCGTGCGGCTCGTCTCGGACACCGACCCGGAGGTCAGCCTCGCGGCGCTTCCGTACGCCGAATCACAAGGCGTCACGATGGCTTTGGAGATCCACGCCGGCATGAGCTTCAAGGGCAGGCTGACCGCCGCCTGGGTCGAGATGATGAAGAAGGCCCAGTCCGAGTACCTCGGCCTCGTCATCGACCTGGGCATCTTCGTCCACCGGCTGCCTCGCGTCTTCCTCAACTACTTCAAGACCATCGGGGCCACGCCCGCGCTGGCCGACCGGCTGGATGCGATGTACGTCGAGAACGGCGATGTCATGCGAGTGGTCTCTGAAGACGGCGCTCACGGTGGAACGTTCCCGGGGTACATCACCGAGCTCTACCGCAACGAACTCGATCCGGACCTCGCCTTCTTCTCCACCGGCTACGAGAACACGCCGCTGGATGTGTTGGACGAGCACTTCGAGTACATCAAGCACTTCCACGGCAAGTTCTACGAGATGCTCGAGGACGGTTCGGAGTACTCCATCGACTACCCGGCGATCCTCACCCGCCTCAACCAGCTCGGCTACGACGGTTACGTCTCCTCCGAGTACGAGGGGAACCGGTTCGTGCCGGTCGACCTCCCGGTTGATGACCAGGGTCAGGTTCGCGCACACCAGGCGATGCTCGCCGCACACATCAACGACGGGAAGTGAGACATGTTCGACAGCTACGTGTTCCCGGACGCGTCGTCCGCGAAGAACATCACCGAGGACGGGAAGGTCGTCGGCTTCCAGGTCGAGACCCTGATCACCTACTACCGCGGGGTTCCGCTCTCGATGGTCCACGATGTCGACTTGTGGGTCGACGGCAATGCCGTCCCTCGCGAGGAGCTGCTGATCTCGCCAAACGGTGAGGACTGGTTCACCATGGCAGAGGCCGAAACCGTGACCAGCTACCGGTGGGAGTACGGCACGCCGCTGTGCGTCCGCTGGCTCAAGCCCGGCGGCCTGTCCGCCGGCGAACACTCCGTGAAGCTCCGACAGTCCACCCGGGTCGCGTACATTCCGCGCCCCTTCGGTGGGGAGCGCACCCGCATCATCACCATCTAGCTCCACCCGCGGATACCACTGCCCTCCGGGACCGCCCCCAGCAAGACCACCCCCCCC
>JAEVYS010000047.1 GCA_023392635.1 Actinomycetes bacterium
GGACCGAGTTGGGAACCGTCCCCAATACGGTCCGTCGAGCGGGTCAGCGGTTGAAGTCCGCCAGCGTCGCGCGGGCCTGGTCTAGCCAGGTCTGGTAGGTGGCGATGGAGTCGTTCGCCTTCGCAGCAGCCGCCTTGTCGCCGCGGGCGGTGGCCTTGGCCGCCTTGTCGGTGAGCTTCTCGATCTCGGCCGACAGCATCCCGACGGTCTCCTCGGCGCGCGCGCGTGCCTGCGGGTCGGTGCGCCGCCATTCGTCCTGCTCGGCGTTCTGGATAGCGGTCTGCAGCGCCTTGAGCCGCGCGTCCAGCGTGCGCATCTGCTCGCGCGGAACGCGGCCGTAAGCGTTGTACTTCTCCAGGAACGCGCTGTAACCGGCGCGGGCAGCGGCGAGGTCGGTCACCGGTAGCAGCGTCGACTCCGCCTCGTCGAGGAGGGCGACCTTGGCGTCCAGGTTGGCCTTGAACTCGGCGTCCTGCTCGCTCAGGACGGACGCGCGGGCGCCGAAGAATCCGTCCTGGATCGCGCGGAACTCCGCCCACAGGGCGTCGTCCACGTCGCGCGGCGCGGAGCCGGCGGCCTTCCAGCGGGTCATCAGGTCACGGAACGCGCCGGCCGTCGGGCCCCACTCGGTGGACGTGGCGAGCTCGCGCGCCTCCGCGATGATCTGCTCCTTGGCGGCCTTGGCGCCTTCCCGCTTGGCCGCCTGCTCGGCGAACTGCGACTTGCGGCGCCGGGTGTAGGTGGTGCGTGCTGCGGAGAACCGGTGCCACAGGGCGTCGTCGCTGGCGCGGTCGATGCGGGGGAGTGCCTTCCACTCTTCCAGCAGTGCACGGAAGCGGTTCACGCCGCCGCGCCAATCGTTGCCCTGGGCCAGGGCCTCGGCCTCGACGACCATCCGCTCCTTGGTCTCACGGGTCGCCTCGAGTTGCTTGGAGCGCTCGGCCTTGCGCACCTCGGCCTGCTCGGCGAGCAGCGGTGCGAGCGCGTCGAGGCGCTCGACGAGGGACGCGAGGTCACCGACAGCGTTCGCTGTGCTCACGGTGTTGCGCACCGAGTTGATGCTGTGCCGCGCTTCCTCGGGCGAGAGGGCTCCACCCTTGATCCTGGTCTCCAGCAGGCCCACTTCCACCTCGAGCGCCTCGTAGCGCCGCGTGTAGAAAGCGAGGGCTTCGCCGGCCTCGACGTCGGGAATCTGACCGACAGCACGCTCGCCGTCGGCCGTGCGCACGTAGACCGTGCCATCGGCGTCGACGCGACCGAAGTCTGCCGGACCTGAGGTGGAGTTCATGGGGATCATCTTGCCTGATCCGGCACGCTTTGTGGCAACGGCCGCCAGCAGCGGTCAACCGAGATTCCTCGCCGTTGAGCCGCCGACGCGCCCCGGGCCGACCTCCGTTAGGCTGTCGGGCGTGTTCCTGGCATCCTTCGCAACCGGCCAGTGGCAGGCGAACTGCTACGTCGTGGCTGCTCCCGGCTCGGCCGAGTGCGTGGTGATCGATGCCGGCCAGGACGCGGCGCCCGGCGTCCGCCAGTTGCTGACGGAGAACCAGCTCCGGCCCAAGGGCGTCCTGGCCACGCACGGGCATTTCGACCACGTCGCCAGCGCTGCCGAGATCGCGGACGAGTTCAACGTCCCCCTGTGGATCCACTCCGCGGATCGCGATCTGCTCACCGAGCCGGCGGCAGGGCTCGGCCCGGACGGCGCCGCCCTGGTGAAGCAGCTCCTGAGCGGCCCCATGGTGGAGCCGGCACGTGTGGAGGAGTTCGACGGGCTCGCCGAGCTCAACCTCGCCCGCCTGTCGTTCACCGTGACGCACGCCCCCGGCCACACGGAGGGCTCGGTCCTGCTGGGGCTCGACTACAACGGACGCAACACCGCCATCAACCGCATCGTGTTCACCGGCGACGTGGTGTTCGCCGGGTCCGTGGGACGCACCGACCTGCCCGGCGGTGATCCCAAGGTGATGAGTCGCACGCTACGCGACGTCGTCCTCGCCCTGCCCGACACCGCCGCGCTCCTGCCCGGACACGGGCCGCAGACCACCGTGGCCCGCGAGCGCCTCGAGAACCCCTACCTGGCCCCGGCCACCGCGAGGAACTGATGGCACGTCCCAAAGCACTGTCCGGCTTCCCGGAGTTCTCCCCGGCCGGACGGATCGTCGAACAGCGCGTGCTGGCGAGCCTCGCCGACACCTTCGAGCTGCACGGCTTCGGCTCCATCGAGACCCGTGCGGTCGAGCCGATGGAGCAGCTCACGCGCAAGGGGGAGATCGACAAGGAGGTGTTCGTCGTCCGCCGGCTCCACGCCGCCGCCGACGCCGCCGACGAGCTCGGCCTGCACTTCGACCTGACCGTGCCGTTCGCCAGGTACGTGCTCGAGCACGCCGCCGAGCTGCAGTTCCCGTTCCGCCGCTACCAGATCCAGAAGGCCTGGCGCGGCGAGCGTCCGCAGGAGGGCCGGTACCGCGAGTTCACGCAGGCTGACATCGACATCGTGGGTGCCGAGAGCCTGGCGGCCCACCACGACGTTGAGTTGCCGCTCGTGACCCTGGAGGCGCTGGAGAAGCTGCACGTCGACTTCGGGGTGCCTCCCGCCACGATGAGCGTCAACAATCGCCAGTTGTCGGAGGGGTTCTACCGCGGGCTGGGCATCGAGGACCACCTGGCCGTGCTGCAGCGGGTGGACAAGCTCGACAAGATCGGCCCGGACGCCGTCGAGTCGTTGCTCGTCGACGAGGTGGGGCTGAGCAGGGCGGCTGCCGGCAAGTGCCTCGCACTGGCCGGGATCCGGAGCGCCGACGCGTCCTTCGTCGACCGGGTCACCGCGCTCGGCGTGGAGCACCCGCTGCTCAGCGCCGGCCTTGAGCTGCTGGCCGACGTGGTGCTGGCCGCGTCCGCCCTCGTGCCGGGGCGCCTGGTCGCGGACCTGAAGATCGCCCGGGGGCTGGACTACTACACAGGGACGGTCTACGAGACCACGATGGCCGGCTTCGAGCGCATGGGGTCGATCTCGTCGGGTGGCCGCTATGACTCCCTCGCCTCCGACGGCCGCACCACCTACCCGGGCGTGGGGCTGAGCATCGGCGTCAGCCGGATCCTGGTGCCGCTCGTCGGTAAGGGCCACCTCACCGCGTCCCGGCCGGTGCCCACCTGCGTGCTGGTGGCGGTCGACTCCGAGGAGACGCGGTTCGAGGCGATCGCGACCGCGTCCCGGCTGCGGTCGCGCGGAATCCCGTGCGAGGTCGCCCCGAAGGCGGACAGGTTCGGCAAGCAGATCCGCTACGCCGACCGTCGTGGCATTCCGTTCGTGTGGTTCGCGACCGGCGAGGTCAAGGACATCCGTAGCGGCGAGCAGGTTCCGGCCGACGCGGACGCGTGGTTGCCGCCGGAGGCCGACCTCCGTCCGTCCGTCGTAAGATCGCCTTCGGCCTGAAACCGGCCGACGAAAGGAAACAACTCGTGATTCGCACTCATTCGGCGGGCTCGCTACGCCTCGAGCACGTCGGCGCCACGGTCACCCTGGCCGGGTGGGTCGCCAAGCGCCGGGACCTCGGCGGGGTCGCCTTCCTCGACCTGAGGGACGCCAGCGGCATCGTCCAGGTGGTGGTGCGGGACGAGATCCTGCAGACCTCCGGCGCCCATGCCCTGCGCAACGAGTACTGCATCGCGGTCACGGGCGTCGTCGAGGCTCGTCCGGAGGAGACCGTGAACCCCTCACTGGCCACGGGCGAGGTCGAGGTGGCGATCCAGAGCCTCGAGGTGCTCAACCCTTCCGCACCCCTGCCGTTCCAGATCGACGAGCGGGTCAGCGTCGGCGAGGAAGCGCGCCTCAAGTACCGCTACCTCGACCTGCGCCGGCCGGCGCCGGCCGCTGCCATCCGGCTCCGTTCGGAGGTGAACCGGGCTGCCCGCGAGGTGCTCGCCGCCCGCGACTTCGTCGAGGTGGAGACGCCGACCCTGACCCACTCCACGCCGGAGGGCGCCCGCGACTTCGTGGTGCCGGCGAGGCTGTCGCCGGGGAGCTGGTACGCGCTGCCGCAGAGCCCCCAGCTGTTCAAGCAGCTGCTCATGGTGGCCGGCATGGAGCGCTACTACCAGATCGCCCGCTGCTACCGGGACGAGGACTTCCGCGCCGACCGCCAGCCGGAGTTCACCCAGCTCGACATCGAGATGAGCTTCGTCGACCAGGACGACGTGATCGAGGTCGGCGAGGCAGTGATCGCAGCGGTGTGGGCCCTCAAGGGTCACCACCTGTCGCTGCCCCTGCCGCGGATCACCTACGCCGAGGCCATGGACCGGTACGGCTCCGACAAGCCCGACCTCCGCTTCGAGCTGCCCCTCACCGAGCTCACCGAGTACTTCGCCGACACCACGTTCCGTGTCTTCCAGGCCGCGTACGTCGGGGCGGTGGTGATGCCCGGTGGAGCGTCCCAGCCGCGGCGCACGTTCGACGCCTGGCAGGAGTGGGCCAAGCAGCGTGGTGCGAAGGGCCTGGCGTACGTGACCATCGCAGAGGACGGCGAGCTGGGCGGTCCCGTGGCCAAGAACCTCACCGACGCAGAGCGCGCCGGCCTCGCCGACCGGGTGTCCGCGCAGCCGGGTGACTGCATCTTCTTCGCCGCGGGTGGACGCAAGTCCTCCCAGGCCCTCCTGGGCGCCGCCCGCAACGAGATCGCGCGGCGCGTCGGGCTCATCGACGAGGACGCCTGGTCCTTCGTGTGGGTCGTGGACGCGCCGCTGTTCGAGCCGGCCAGCGAGGCGGTTGCGGCCGGCGACGTGGCTGTGGGGGAGGGCGCCTGGACCGCCGTCCACCACGCTTTCACCTCGCCCAAGCCGGAGTCGCTGGACACCTTCGACACCGATCCCGGTTCGGCCCTGGCGTACGCGTACGACATGGTGTGCAACGGCAACGAGATCGGCGGCGGCTCTATCCGTATCCACCGCCGTGAGGTGCAGGAGCGCGTCTTCAAGGTGATGGGCATCAACGCCGAGCAGGCGCAGGCGCAGTTCGGGTTCTTCCTGGACGCGTTCGTCTTCGGCGCCCCGCCGCACGGCGGCATCGCCTTCGGCTGGGACCGGATCTGCGCGCTGCTGTCGAGGAGCGAGTCGATCCGCGACGTGATCGCCTTCCCGAAGACCGGTGGCGGCTACGACCCGCTCACCGGTGCGCCCGCTCCGATCACGGCCAAACAGCGCAAGGAGGCCGGCGTGGACTTCGTCCCGAAGGCCCCGGCCGCTGCTCCGGCGTCCTGAACCACCCGAACCCCACGCAAGCTGTGAGTTGAGCCGCGACATCGCGGCTCAGCTCACAGCTTGCGGGTCTTCAGCGGAGGTCGTCACCGTTGGGCAGGTCCTCGGCGTCGTCCGAGGCGAGCAGGCCGTAGAGCTTGCGCCGCGTGTCGGCCAGCAGCTTCGTGGCGGCGTCCAGCTGGCGTGAGTCGCCGTTGCGGGTGAGCTCCTTCACGGCGCCGGCGAGCGAGGCGACCTCCTGCCACATGCCCCGAACCTGGTCGGCGCCCCAACCGGCTGCCGCCTCGTTCACAATCTCCCATGGCGGGGTCTGCACCTCGCCGGCGGCCTTTCGGCCCGGCTCGGTCAGGCGGAACGCCTTCTGGCCCTCGTTGTCGAACGCCTCGATCAGGCCCTCGTCCTCGAGCTGGTTGAGCGCCGGGTACACGGCGCCGGGGCTCGGCTTCCACATTCCCTGGGTGCGTTCGGCCAGCCGCTGCATGATCTGGTAGCCGTTCAGGGGCTCGTCCACCAGGAGTGCGAGGATCGCGGCCCGCACATGGCCGCCGCGGCGACCGCGACCCCGTCCGCCCGGGCCCATCGGGCCGCCGGCACCGAAGGGGCCTCCCGGGCCGAACGGTCCACCCGGACCGAAGGGGCCGTTGGCGCCGAACGGGCCGTTGGCGCCGAAGGGCCCGCTGGGGCCGAACGGACCGTCCTGGAGCGGCATGCCGTGGTGGCGGCCGCGATGACTGCGGCGGCGATTGCGCGGGTCGTCGCTCCAGTTCTCGTTCTCGTATCCGAACTCGTTCATGATCTTCTCCTTGTCGTATCGTCGGCGCATCGTCGATATATCGAAGATACTCTTCAGAACAATCCGCGGCAAGGGGCTGGACGAGGCGAGGTGACGAGCCCGCCTGCCCGGTCCCGAGGACGTCATCGCGGCCGGCGCCGTCGGTCCGGCGGTGTAGCGTCGCCGACGTGGACACCGACCTCTTCGGCAACCCGGTTCCGGGTGCGGCGGCACCGCCATCGGGCGGCTCGCTGAGCACGGCCGGGCACGTGGACACCCCGCTCGCCGTGCGGATGCGTCCGCGTACGGTCGACGAGATCCTCGGCCAGGACCACTTGCTGGCGCCGGGTTCCCCGCTGCGACGCCTCGCCGAAGGGCGTACCGCGATGTCGGTCTTCCTGTGGGGACCTCCCGGCGTCGGCAAGACCACCATCGCCGCGGTGGTGTCGGCCTCGGGGCAGCGCCGGTTCGTGGAGCTCTCCGCGGTCACCGCCGGGGTGAAGGAGGTGAGGGCTGCGCTCGCCGACGCCCAGCGGGAGCTCGCCCGCGGCGTGGGCACCGTGCTGTTCGTGGACGAGGTGCACCGCTTCTCCAAGGCCCAGCAGGACGTGCTGCTCCCCGCCGTGGAGAACCGGCTGGTGACCCTGATCGCCGCCACGACGGAGAACCCCTCCTTCTCGGTCATCTCGCCGCTGTTGAGCCGGTCGCTGCTGCTCACCCTCAAGCCGCTGACGGATGCCGACATCGCCACTCTCCTCGATCGGGCGCTGACCGAGGAGCGCGGCCTGGCGGGGGAGTACACCCTGGCCGACGACGCCCGGGCGGACCTGCTGCGCTTCGCCGGCGGGGACGCGCGACGCGCGCTGACCTACCTGGAGGAGTCCGCCGCCGGCGCCGCAGCGCAGGGCGTGACCACCATCGACGGCGCCATCGTCGCGGCCGCCGTGGACAAGGCCGCCGTGCGCTACGACCGCGACGGAGACCAGCACTACGACGTGATCAGCGCCTTCATCAAGAGCCTGCGGGGGTCGGACGTGCAGGCCGGCCTGCACTACCTGGCCCGCATGCTGGAGGCCGGTGAGGACCCCCGCTTCATCGCCCGGCGCCTGATCATCCTGGCCAGCGAGGACATCGGCATGGCCGCTCCCTCGGTGCTGCAGACCTGCGTGGCTGCTGCCCAGGCGGTCCAGCTGATCGGGCTGCCCGAGGCACGGATCAACCTTGCCCACGCCGTGATCGCCTGCGCGCTGGCGCCGAAGTCGAACGCCGTCGTGAAGGCGGTGGACGCGGCGATCGCCGACGTCCGGCAGGGTCGGATCGGCACCGTTCCCGCCCACCTCCGCGACGCCCACTACCCCGGAGCGAAGACCTACGGCCACGGTGTGTCCTACCTGTACGCCCACGATGCGCCGCACGGCGTCGCTGCCCAGCAGTACCTCCCCGACGAGCTCGCAGGGGCGACCTACTACGTCCCGACCGACCACGGCAACGAGGCGGCGATGCGCGAGCGCCTCCAGCTGCTGTCCGAACTGCTCGATCCCGGCGAGTAGTCGGAGCCCGCGCACGCGGCCTCCTTCTGATGCGGCCGCGACGCCGAACAGGGCGAGCCCGGAACAAATCCCCTGCCCAGCAGGTTTTCCGCGAGGTGACGCACACCTATCGACCCTGGCCGGCGCTGTGGGCACTCGTGGTCGGGTTCTTCATGATCCTGGTCGACACCACGATTGTCTCGGTCGCGAACCCCCGGATCATGCAGGGCCTGCATGCCGACATTAATGCGGTCATCTGGGTCACCAGCGCGTACCTGCTGACGTATGCGGTCCCGCTGCTCGTGACCGGCCGCCTGGGTGACCGGTTCGGCCCCAAGCGGATCTACCTGATCGGCCTCGTGGTCTTCACCCTCGCGTCGGCCTGGTGCGGGTTCGCCGGCTCGATCGAGGTGCTGATCGCCGCGCGCGCCGTCCAGGGCCTCGGCGCGGCGCTCCTGACCCCGCAGACGATGGCCGTGATCACCCGCACGTTCCCGCCCACCGAGCGCGGGCGTGCGATGAGCCTGTGGGGTGCCACGGCCTCTGTGGCGATGCTGGTCGGCCCGATCCTCGGCGGCTTCCTCGTGGACGGCCTGGGCTGGGAGTGGATCTTCTTCGTCAACGTCCCGGTCGGCATTCTCGGCTTCATCCTGGCCTGGCGGCTGGTTCCCGACCTCGAGACGCACAGCCACCAGTTCGACATCCCGGGAGTCGTGCTCTGGGCGATCGGCATGTCCTGCCTCGTCTTCGGGATCCAGGAGGGCGAGACCTACGACTGGGGCCAGATCTGGGGGCCGGTGAGCGTCGGCGCGCTGATCATCACCGGTGTCGTCGTCCTGGGCGTGTTCGTGTGGTGGCAGCGGCAGGGACGGGGGGAGCCGCTGCTCCCCCTGCGGCTCTTCCGCGACCGCAACTTCTCCCTCGGCAACGGCGCGATCGCGATGGTCGGCGTCGCGGTCACCGCCAACGCGCTGCCGCTGGTGTTCTACTACCAGCTGGTCCTCGGCTTCAGCCCGACCCGCGCCGCGCTGCAACTGGTACCGATGGCGGTCCTCTCCGGTGCCCTCGCACCGGTGGTGGGACGGCTGGTCGACCGGGTGCAGCCCCGCATCCTCGCGACCGCCGGCCTCCTCACGATGGCCGCCTCGATGCTGTGGTACTCGGTCTGGCTCACCCCGGACGAGACGCTGTGGTGGCGGCTGCTGTTTCCCAGCGCCCTGATGGGCCTGGGGAGCGCCTTCACCTGGTCACCGATCGGGACGACCACCACCTTCAACCTCGCGCGGGCCGACGCCGGCGCCGGATCCGGCGTCTACAACTCGGTGCGCCAGGTCGGTTCGGTGCTCGGTTCGGCCGCCATCGCCGCGCTGATCCAGGCCCGGCTCGCGGCCAGCCTGCCCGGCGGCGCGTCGGCCGGCAGCGGTGCCGAGGCCGCCGGACGCCTGCCCGCAGCGCTCCAGCCCGGGTTCACGGCCGCGATGAGCACGAGCATGCTGCTCCCCGCGGCGGCGGCGCTGGCCGGAGCGGTGGTGAGCTTCTTCTTCGCCGAGCGTCGCACCGAACACGCCTGGGGCCCGGTGCCGGCGACGACCGGGGAACCCGCGGGGGCCGACACCGCGCACTGACCGCGCTTCCCGGTAGTCTTCACCCGTACAACCGACCAGACAGCGAGGTAGCCCATGTCCGCCGGAGAGATCGCCGGCCTCATCGCAGCGGTGGCTGCGGTGGCGTTCGTCGTGTTCTGCGCCGTCCCGCTGCTGAAGCTCGGCCGCGTGCTGGAGGAGGTGCGCCTCGCCGTGCGCGACGTGGGGCACAACTCCGTCCCGATCCTGCAGGAACTCAAGGGCACCGTCACTGCGACGAACACGGAGCTCGGCAAGCTGAGCGTGGTCACAGAGGACGTCGCGAAGGTGAGCGCACACGCGACCGTGGTGAGTGAGAATGCCGCGCAGTTGTCCACCCTGTTCGCGTCCACCCTCGGTGGCCCGCTGATCAAGACTGCGGCGTTCACGTACGGCGTGCGCCAGGCGGTCACCGGGAAGCGGAAGCGGGCCAAGTGATGGGCAAGCGCCTGTTCTGGTTCGCCGTCGGGGTGGGCCTGACCGCGCTCATCGTGGTGAAGGGCCGCGAGTACTACGAGCGCTTCACCCCGAAGGGCGTCGCCGAGCAGATCGAGAAGAGCCGCACCGGCCTGGTCGACTGGGTCGGGGAGTTCATCTCGACGATGGGCGAGGCCATGGACACCCGCGAGGGGGAGCTGCGGGAGGCTCTCGGCCTGGACGAGTGAATCCCGTTCGTCCAGGAGAACCCCCGCCCGTTCCGACCCGCAGTACCGGCGCCCTGCGCCGCGCCTCAAAGGACAACCGATCATGAAGACTGCTGACATCCGCCAGCGCTACCTGGACTACTTCTCGTCGCGGGGGCACGCCATCGTGCCGTCCGCGCCCCTGGTCTACAACGACCCGACCCTGCTCTTCGTCAACGCCGGCATGGTGCCGTTCAAGCCCTACTTCACCGGCGCGGAGGACGCGCCGTTCGATCGTGCGGTGAGCGTGCAGAAGTGCGTCCGCACCCTCGACATCGAGGAGGTGGGCAAGACCACCCGGCACGGCACGTTCTTCCAGATGAACGGCAACTTCTCCTTCGGCGACTACTTCAAGGAAGGAGCCATCAACTACGCCTGGGAGCTGGTCACCGGGAGCCAGGCCGACGGCTTCTACGGCTTCGACCCCGACAAGGTCTGGGTGACCGTCTACCTCGACGACGACGAGGCCGCCTCCCTGTGGCGCAAGGTGGGCGTCCCGGACGAGCGGATCCAGCGCCGCGGCCTGAAGGACAACTACTGGCACATGGGCGTTCCCGGCCCCGGTGGACCCTGCAGCGAGATCTACATCGACCGCGGCCCTCAGTTCGGCGCCGACGGCGGCCCGGTCGTCGACGAGGACCGCTTCCTGGAGATCTGGAACCTCGTCTTCCAGACCGAGGAACTGTCGGCCGTGCGCGCGAAGGACGACTTCGACGTGGCCCGACCGCTGCCGAGCAAGAACATCGACACCGGCATGGGCCTGGAGCGCACCGCCTACCTGCTGCAGGGCGTGGCCAACATGTACGAGATCGACGAGATCTTCCCCGTCATCACGCGGGCGGCCGAGCTCGCCGGCAAGCGCTACGGCGCCGACGGCCAGGACGATGTCCGGCTGCGGGTGGTGGGCGACCACGTCCGGTCGGCCCTGATGCTGATGACCGACGGCGTCACCCCGGGCAACGAGGCGCGCGGCTACGTGTTGCGCCGACTGCTGCGCCGCAGCATCCGCTCGATGCGACTGCTGGGCGTCAACGACCCGGTGCTTCCCGAGTTGCTGCCGGTGAGCCGCGACCTGATGGCCGCGTCCTACTCCGACGTCGTCGACCAGTGGGCGCGGGTCAGCCAGGTGGCGTACGGCGAGGAGGACGCGTTCCGTCGCACCCTCGCAGCGGGCACCCAGATCTTCGACCTCGCCGCCGGCCAGGCGCGCGAGGCGAACAGCACCGAGATCTCTGGTGACCGGGCGTTCGCGCTGCACGACACCTACGGCTTCCCGTTCGACCTGACGCTGGAGATGGCGTCCGAGCAGGGCCTCAGCGTTGACGAGGCGGGCTTCCGCCGGCTGATGCAGGAACAGAAGGACCGTGCGCGGGCGGACGCGAAGGCCAAGAAGGGCGCTGCGGTGGCGACCGAGGCCTACCGCACCCTGCGGTCGGCCGGAGAAGTGCCGTTCCTGGGCTTCACCGACCTCACCGCGGACGCCCGGGTGCGCGGCATCATCGCGGACGGACAGCTGGTCGATCGTGCCCGGTCCGGCGACGTCGTGGAGGTCGTTCTCGACCAGACGCCGTTCTACGCCGAGGCCGGCGGACAGGATGCCGACAGCGGGGTGATCACCGGTGACGGCCTCAGCCTCGAGGTGCTCGACGTGCAGCGTCCGGTGCAGGGGCTGGTGGTGCACAAGGTACGGGTCGAGGACGGCGAGCTGGCGACCGGGTCGTCGGTGATCGCTGCCGTGGACGCGCTGGCTCGTGCGGGCGCGTGCCAGGCGCACACCGCCACCCACATCGTGAACGCCGCGCTGCGGCAGCTGCTCGGCGAATCCACCCACCAGGCCGGCTCGTACAACAAGCCGGGCTACCTCCGGTTCGACTTCAACGCGTCCGGGGCGCTGAGCCACGGGCTGAAGGAGGAGCTGGAGGGCGTGGCGAACGAGGCGATCCGCGCCGACTACGAGGTGACCGCGACCGAGATGCCGCTCGCGCAGGCGAAGGCGCTCGGTGCCCAGGCGATGTTCGGCGAGAAGTACGGCGACGTCGTTCGCATGGTCGAGCTCGGCGGGCCGTGGTCGCGCGAACTGTGCGGCGGCACCCATGTCGAACGAACGTCCCAGATCGGCCTGCTCAGCCTGCTGGGCGAGTCCTCGGTCGGCTCAGGGCTGCGGAGGGTCGAGGCCTTCGTCTCCGCCGACGCGTTCGCGCACCTCGCGAAGGAGCGCGCGCTCGTCGCCGGCCTCGCCGACCTGCTGAAGGTGCAACCCGACCAGCTCAACGACCGGGTGGCGCGGCTGGTGGCCCAGGTGAGGGCGGCCGAGAAGGAGATCGCCACCCTGCGCAGCCGCGAGCTGCTCGGCAACGTGCCCGCGCTGGTGGCGGGCGCCGAGCGCGTGGGCGGCTATGAACTGGTGGCGCAGCACCTGCCCGGCACCGGCGCGGACGACCTGCGCACCCTGGCGATGGAGGCCCGTGCGTCGTTCGGCTCCCGTCCCGGCGTGGTCGTGCTGGTCGGCGGGGACGCGAAGCCCGTCCTCATCGTCGCCACCACCGAGGCGGCCCGCGGACTCGGCGCCAGGGCCGGAGCGCTCGTGGGCATCGGCGCCGCTGCGCTCGGCGGACGCGGCGGCGGTCGCGACGACCTCGCCC
>JAEVYS010000050.1 GCA_023392635.1 Actinomycetes bacterium
CGCCTCCTCCTGCCGCCCGGCGGCGGCCAGGGCTCCGGCCAGGCCGGCCACGGCGGTGCTCGCGTCGCCCCCCAGGGCGGCCAGCACGGCGAGCTCGTCCCGGCGGAGCGCGATCCCGCCGGCAGGGTCGCCGGTCGCGGCGAGTCGGTCGGCATACGTCTCGTAGACGACAGGCATCGGCGCGAGCGCCACGGTCACGACCGCCGGGCGCCGCGCCGCGACTCCCTCCCCGGCCAGCGCGCGGTGCACGTCCAGGGCGAGGCGGTGGTGTGCCAGCGCCGACTCCGTCCGTCCGCCGGACCAGCGGGCGTCCGCGGTGAGCAGGTGCACCGACAGGGCGAGCCACGGCGCTACCGCCGACCCGTGCAGGCGCAGCTCCGCGGCGTCGGCGAACGCATTGGCCCGCCCGGCATCGCCGGCGAGGGCGACCAATGCACGCGCCACCAGGTACCAGAGCGCCACGTCGTCGGGCAGGCTCTCGGCCAGTGGCAGCCGGGCGACCTGCGTCCGCCACGAATCCAGTCCGTCGAGTGTGCGCGCGGCCGCCTCGGTGTGGCCCAGGCTCGCCTGGACGGCTGCCACGTGGGTGGTCGCCGTGAAGTGGCGGACGGCGTCCGGCAGGGAGGCGTACGGTCCGCTCGGCCCACGGGACGCCAGGATCCGGGCGGCGAGCACGGCGGCCTCGGGGGCCAGGACGGCCGCCTCGGCGACGTCTCGCGCGACCAGGGCTGCGGCGGTCGACTCGACCAGGGCGTCCGCCAACTCGTCGCTGCGCTGCGGATCCGACATGGCCGCGACCCGCAGGCGCTTCACGGTGGACGCGAGCTGTCGTCGGTGGTTCGCGAGTTCCTCCAGTGTCATCTGCCCTCCTGACCCAAGCATGTCAGGCGGACCGAACGGAGTAGTTTCTCCTTCCGGAGAGGAAACCGTCATGACGCAGTGGGAGCACCTTCCCGAGCCCGTGCCCGAGCGCCGGGCTGCGCCGGTGGTCCCGTCCTGGTCCGGGTTCAGCGCTGATCCCCGGCAGCCGGGCAACCAGCCGCTGCGCGCCTCGGACGCCGACCGCGACTTCACCACCCGCCTGCTGGACCGGGCGAGGGTCGAGGGACGGCTGGACGCCGCCGAGCACGGCGCGCGCGTCGCTGGGGGAGTTGGCGCCGCTTGTGTCGGACCTGATGGTGGCGCAGGCCGCGCCGGCGCCCCCGCCGGCTCCTCCCCCCGTTGTGCTGCGGGGATGGGTGGGGCTGGCGGTCCTGCTCAACGCGATCTGGCTGATCACGGTGGTCAGCACCGGCCACTTCCTGTACTACTGGCCGGTCTGGCCCATGCTGGCTACCGGCGTCGCGGCGTTCATGGCGCTGGGGTTCGCCGGCTCCGGGAGCCCCGATCGCGACGACCGGCGTGCGGAGTACCGCGCTGCCCGCGAACAGTTCCGCTCCCAGCGCCACGCACTGCGCCACGAGCGCCACGCCCTGCGTTCCCGGCGGCGGGCGCTCCGGCGCGGACAGGTCCCGCCGGCGCTTCCCGCAGCTCCGCAGCCCCCGGAGCAGGACCTGCGCTGAGCACCGGCGCGGCCGGTCAGCCGGTGATGCGCCCGCCGCCCTCGAGGTAGGCGCGTCCGCGCCGGCCGGATGCCCGGGACAACCACGCGTCCTCGATCACCTCGGCCAGTTCCTGCCGGGTGAGCTCGCCGATCCGGCTCAGCCGTAGCAGGACGGACGGGTGCCCGTCGAAGTGGCTGGTGGTGAAGTAGGGCGTCGCCGGATCCTGCACCAGCGACTGCTTGGCCGCCTCGTCCGCCACCCAGAAGATCACCACGTCCGGATACGGCGCACCGGTGACCGGGTCGGAGGCGTCCCTGCGCGGTGTGCGGAAGTAGACGAACGACTTGCGTCCCACCTGGTACACGGGGTTCCCCGACGGGCCGTGCTCGACCTCGACGAACGGCAGTGCGCGCGCCAGGTCGTGGATGTCCTGCTCGGTGGCGACGGCGTCCATGGAGAAACCCTGCCAGAAGTGCTTGCATACCGGGCATGGAGGTTCTCGAGTTCCCGGAGTTGGTCGTCCGCACGATCCGCGTCGGCAGAATGGACAACAACGTCTACCTGCTCACCGCCCGCCAGGACGGGTCCCAGCTGCTCATCGACGCCGCCGCGGAGCCGGCCGCGATCCAGAACCTGTTGGCCTCGGCCGTCGGCGACGGCCCGTCCGCGGCCCTGGCGTACGTGCTCACCACGCACTGCCACCACGACCACATCGGCGCCCTCGCCACGCTCGCCGCCGCGCACCCGCGTGCCGGGCACCTCGCCGGTGACGCCGACGCCGACGCGATCACCGCCGCCACCGGGGTGCCGATCGCACGCAGGCTCGTCGACGGTGACCTGCTGCCCCTCGGTGGGGCGGTGCTGCGGGTGATCGGTCTGCGCGGCCACACGCCCGGTTCGGTGACGGTGGCGTACGAGCCCGGGAGCGGGCCGGCCCAGCTGTTCACCGGCGACTCGCTGTTCCCCGGTGGGGTCGGGCGGACCCGCACCGACAGCGACTTCCGGTCGCTGTTCGGTGACGTCACCGAGCGCATCTTCGCCCGTCATTCCGACGACGCGGTGGTCTGGCCGGGGCACGGCCGTCCGACCACACTGGGCGCAGAACGCCCCTCCCTCCAGGAGTGGTCGGCCCGCGGTTGGTGACCGGAGCCTGCCGCCGATCCCCCGGAGCGCCCGGGACTCCGCGGCATGCACCCGGAACGGCGGCTTGTGTGGGGGTCAGCCCCGCTCGCGGGAGAACAGCCGTCCGACCAGGTGCCAGGCGGTCGGTGGGTCGGAGCGCGTGAACGCCCATTCGGGGTCGGTCAGCATCCGTGCGCCGGACAGGCCCGCGACCATCGCGATCACCGCGAGGACGGTGGCGACGCCGTTCTGCATCGCCTGCACCACATCGGCCTGGTCGAAGTAGATCAGCGTGCGGAGGGCGGCCGATCCGGGAATCGAGACCAGCACCGTGGGCACCGTCATGATGATCTTCTCCATGTCGAACAGCCTTGCCGCGAGGGCGCACAGCAGGCCCATGAGGAAGCAGCCGACGAAGGTGGCCACGTGCGGCTTGGCCCCCGCCTGCAGCATCAGCAGCCGCGGCGTGTTGCCGAGGACGGCCACCACGCCGGACGCGGCGGCGACCTTCCACGGCGAGTTGAACATCGTCGCCCAGCCGAACACCGCGAAGAAGCTGGCGACCAGCAACGCCGTCCAGACCGCAGCCGGTGGCCCTTCCAGGAGCGGGACGGGATCGGGTGACACGCCGCTGAGCGTGACGACCGTCCATACGCCGAGCGTGATCGAGAGCAGCACCATCGCCGCGTAGGTGAGCCGGGGCACGCCCGCCAGCAGGTCGATGCGGGTCAGGTCGAGCCCGGCGGTGACCAGCGGGAAGCCGGGGATCAGGAAGATGGCCGCGCAGACCAGCCCGGCGGCCATACGGGGGCTGGGGCCGCCCAGCCCCAGGTCCAGCAGCCGTGTGAACAGCAGGAACAGCCCGGTGGCCACCGCGGCCGCCGTGAGGACGACCGCCAGGTGGTTGAGCTGCAGGCGGGTGAGCGCGCTGCGCAGCCAGTAGGCGAGGGCGGACGCGGGCAGGACGGCGAGGACCTCCCGCCAGCCCCCGTTGGTGAGGACGGTGACCGAGGCGCACGCGACCGCCACCAGCAGCGCCATGACCCAGCTGGGGTAGAGCCGCGGCGTCCGTTCGATGCGGTCGAGCAGCGCGTCCACCTCCGCGACCGTGGCCCGTTCGGGCAGGTTCTCGGCGAACTCCTTGAGCATCGCGATGCGGTCGGCGTTCACGCCGGGTGCGTTGATCTCGCCCACCTGGGTGCGGAAGGTCCCCCGGCGCTGCACCGTCAGCACGATGTCGGTGTAGGTGACCTGCGCCCGGATCCGCCCGATGCCGACCGTGTCGGCCACGGCCCGCATCACCTCGCGGACGCGGAGCCCGGACGTGCCGGCGCCGAGCATCAGGATGCCGGCCCGCAGCACGACGTTCGACCGGCGGATCAGGTGACGTGGCTCCAGCGCATCCTCGTGCTCGTGCTCGTCGACGGCGTCCGGCTCGATGGGGCTCTCCACGTAGGACAACCCTATCGGGACGCCGGGCGAAGGGGGCGGGCCGCCCACACGCTCAGGCGGGCCAGACCTCGCGCAGCCAGGCCAGCGTCACCCCGGCCTGCTCGAGCTGGAACGCACGCAGCGTCGGCAGTCCGGGGGGCGGCGGCTGGCTGCCGCTGTGGACGAAGAAGCCGGAGAGCGCAGCCAGTACGCGTGGGACCGCGTCCCGCGGCAGCCCGGCGAAGGCGCGATGGGCGCCGATCACCTGGTCGACATCGAAGGACGGGTCGAACAGCCGGACGTTGATGAGCAGGACCAGCGCGTCGAACCACTCCGGGCCGGACACGGCCCAGGGCCAGTCGACCACGGTGATCCCGCCATCGGCGCGCAGCAACAGGTTGTCGGCACGGGCGTCGAGGTGCACCAGCCGGTCGCCTCCGACCCGCTCCACCGCCTCCGCCTCGAGTGCCACGAGGTGGTCGAGGCGCTCGAGGCACCACGCCGCCAGGGGATCGGGCAGAGCCAGGGAGTCGCCGGGGCGGACCTGGTCCCAACCGCGTGGCAGGGCCGGTCCCAGTGGCGTCAGCAGCGAGGCCAGGGACCCTCCGAGGGGAGCGCGCGTGAGATCGGCATAGGCGTCCAGTGCGGCGGTCAGCTCCGTGGGCCGCCACGGCAGCACGGGATGTCGCCTCGGGCACGTCCTCCAGCACGAGGGCGAACCACTCGCCGTCCTCGACCACGTCGAGCAATCGGGCGACGGGCAGCCCCGACGGCAGTGCCGAGAGGATCTCCGCCTCGCGGCGGTGGATGCCCTGCGACTCGGGGTTGACGCTCGCGGCGACGGCCTTCACGAAGGCGCGGCCGCCATCGGCGGTGACCACACGATCGGCGCTGCCGGGGGAGAAGCCGCCGGGCTGGGTGGTTGCGGCGACGACGGGGGCGCCGAGGACAGCGCCCACCGCGTCGCGCAGCGTCGCGGGCAGGTCCGCCCACGCGTGTCGATTGCCTCCTCCGGTGACCACGGTCCGGAGCCTAGCCAGCTCCCGCGGCGGATCCCGCCCCGTCGGAGGAGGTCGTCATCGTGGCGGGGCCGGGAGGACGCAGGGACCCCCAGTCGCCGAGGGCACCCTCCAGCGCCCCGAGGGCCGCGTCGACCAGGGGGCCGCGGTCATCGGCCGGGCAGCCGTCCTCCACCCACTCGCTCGCGGCGGCTCCGAGGAAGCCGAGGAAGCCGGCGATGGCCAGCTGGGCCCGCCGGTAGTCGGGGTTCCGCAGCTGTCCGGTGAGTTCGGCCACCAGTTCCGAGCGGTAGTGCGCACGCAGGTCCTGCACCGCTGCCGGCTCGTCGGCACCGGTGAAGAACGGGGAGGCCCACGCCACGTGCAGGTCCTTGACCGACTCCAGGACGGCCTCGATCGTGACCCGGACGTGGTCGCGCGCGCCCGTGTTCGGCGGCAGGGCGGTCACCGCGGCGCGCTGGCCGGCGGCGAGCCGCTCGAGCTGGTCGCGGACGACGGCGGTGTAGAGGCCGGCCTTGTTCTCGAAGTACCGGTACACCAGCGCCTCGGATGCTCCTGCGGCCGTGGCGACCGCGCCGACGGAGACCTCGGAGTACGGGTCGCCGGTGAAGGCTGCGGTGGCGGCGGCGAGGATCGCGTCCGTACGGGCCTGCGGGCCGAGCCGCTGGCGGGTCCTCCGGTCCTGGGTGCGCACGTGGACAGCCTAGCCCCTAATGAGCTACTCTCAGTAACGTATTGAGAACGACTCACTAGGGAGGCCCGGATGCAGTGGGCGGACAGCGTGATCTGGTGGCACTGCTACCCGTTGCGGTTCGTGGACGCCGAGCGCAACGCGTCCGCGACGGTGACGCACCGGCTGGGCAGGATCGTCAACTGGCTGGACTACGTCGTGGAGCTGGGCGCGAACGGGTTGCTGATGGCGCCGGTGTTCGCTTCGGCGACGCACGGCTACGACACCCTCGACCACTACCGGATCGATCCGCGGCTGGGCGACGAGGCGGACTTCGACGACCTGGTGGCCAACGCGAAGCGGCGCGGCGTCCGGCTGCTTCTCGACGGGGTGTTCAACCATGTCTCCGCCGGCCACGAGATCGTGCGGCGGGCCCTCGCGGACGGGCCAGCGTCGGAGGCGGGCGGCTGGATCCGGTGGGTCGGGGAGTATCCGCGCGGGTTCGAGGGCAATCTCGACCTCGTCGAGCTCAACCTCGACAATCCGGCGGTCCAGGACTACGTGGTCGCCGTCATGAACACCTGGCTCGATCGTGGTGCCGACGGCTGGCGGCTGGACGCGGCGTACGCGGCCGGGCCGGACGCCTGGCGTCCGATCCTGGAGCGGGTCAAGGCCGCCCATCCGGACTGCTGGATCCTGGCCGAGGTGATCCACGGCGACTACGCCGACTTCGTCGCCCGGTCCGGCGTCGACTCGGTCACCCAGTACGAGCTGTGGAAGGCCACCTGGAGCTCGCTCAACGACCACAACCTCCACGAGCTCGCCTGGACCCTGACGCGCCACGCCGAGTTCGTCCGGACCTACCGTCCGGCCACGTTCATCGGCAACCACGACACCACGCGCATCGCCACGAAGCTGGCCGATCCACGCAACCTGCCGCTCGCCACGGCGCTGCTGCTCCTGCTCCCCGGCGTCCCGTCCGTCTACGCCGGGGACGAGCAGGGCTTCACCGGTGAGAAGACCGACGGCCCGACCGGCGATGACGCCGTGCGCCCGCCGTTCCCCGTCGAACCGGCGGGGCTGGCCCCGTTCGGGCGGCCCGTGTTCGGGCTGCACCAGCGGTTGATCCACCTGCGACGCACCCACCCCTGGCTGGTCTCGGCGGTCGTCTCGGTGAGCTCGGTCTCCGACGACACGATGGCGATCGAGCTGGGCGGCGACGGCGTCCGGCTCACCCTCGCGCTGAACGCGTCCGACGCGCCGGTCGAGTTCCCCCTCCCGAACGCTCCGGTGCGTGTCGAAGCCCACGACTGGGCGCTCGCCTGACCGGCGCCCCCGTTCGGCCCCTTGCGCGGCGAGCGTGGCCGCCACCTAGAGTGCGTGCGATGGCACAGTCTCCGCAGATGCTGGCGCACCTGCGCCGGGCGCGCGACCTGATCGACCGGGAGTACGCGCGTCCACTCGACGTGCCGTCGATGGCGCAGCGGGCACTGATGTCGCCCGCCCACTTCTCCAGGGAGTTCAAGGTCGCCTACGGCGAGACTCCCTACGGCTACCTGATGACGAGGCGGATCGAGCGGGCGATGGCCCTGTTGCGGGCCGGCGCGAGCGTGACCGACGCCTGCATGGCGGTGGGCGCGACGTCCCTGGGTTCGTTCAGTTCGAGCTTCACCCAGCTGGTCGGCGAGACGCCGAGCGCGTACCGGGCCCGGGACCACGCCGCGAGCGAGGCGATGCCCGACTGCATCGCGAGGGTACTCACCCGTCCCACCCGCTTCGGCTGACATCGAGCAGGATCGGAGAAGCATCCCCGTCCGGCCTCGCCTACGTTCGAAGCATGACGAACATCACGCTGAAGTACGCACCCGTCACTGTGGATGACATGGACGCGGCGATCGCGTTCTACACCGAGGGCCTCGGGCTGGAGGTCCGCAACGACGTCTCCGGCGGAGGCTTCCGCTGGGTCACCCTCGGATCGGCCGGCGGCGGCACCGAGATCGTCCTGTCCGAGCCCGGCGGCGGGCGCTCACCGGAGGATGCGGAGACGATGCACGCCCTGCTGGCCAAGGGCGCCCTGCCCTTCAACGTGTTCGAGGTCTCCGACGTGGACGCCCTGTTCGAGCGGGTCAGGGCGACCGGCGCCGAGGTGCTGCAGGAGCCGGTGGACCAGCCCTGGGGCCCGCGTGACTGCGCGTTCCGCGACCCGTCGGGCAACACCGTCCGCGTGAACCAGGCGGGCTGACGCTCCCGCCTCCGCAGCCCCCAACTCCCACTCAGCTCCCTGCATCGCACCCCTGTGCGCGCCGTGTCGGGCGCCAGGTCTGGGGATCGGGGTCGCAGAGTGGGTGCGGCAGGAGCATCCGTGGCAGCGGGACGGCGAATTCACAGGGAGCACACAGCGCGCGCGCATTGCCTGTCCTTGGAGGCCTGTGCTATGGGCTAAGGTCTTCCGGTGACCCCAGCGTCCCCCACCCTCCCCCCGAGCAGGCTGCGCGGGCTCGACGGGCTCCGTTTCCTCGCCGCAGCGATGGTCGTCGGCTACCACTACACCGCGGTGCAGATCCCCTTCTGGGGGGCCAAGCCCAGCCACGTGTTCCCTGCGCTCTCGTCGGTGACGCGCTACGGCTACCTCGGGGTGGAGTTCTTCTTCATCATCAGTGGCTTCGTGATCCTCATGACCGCGTACGGTCGCAAGGTCACGGACTTCGCGGCGTCCCGCGTGTCCCGGCTGTTCCCTGCGTACTGGGTGGCCGTCGCAGCGACCCTGCTGCTCCAGGCGATGTGGGACTCGGGCCGCCAGCTGACGTTCCCCGAGGGCCTGCTCAACTTCACCATGCTCGAGGAGGCGTTCGGCGCCCCCCTGGCGCAGGGCGCGTTCTGGACGCTGTGGCCCGAGCTGCGGTTCTACCTCCTCATGGGGGTCCTCATCGTGATCGGAATGACGAGGACGCGGGTGATCGCCTTCGCGATGTTCTGGCCGCTGCTCGCCCGCCTGGCCGACTCGACCGGCCAGGGACTGCTGAAGGTGCTCCTGATCTCCGACTACGCCCCCTACTTCGCGCTCGGCATGATGCTCTTCCTGCTGTTCCGCGACGGCACCGACCTGGTCGTGTGGATGGGGATCGGGCTCAACCTGATCCTCACCATCAACCACTCCATGGGGTACGCGACGAGGGCCACCGAGCTGGTCGGCCAGCCCGTCGTGCCCGAAGTGACGGCGCTGATCATCACCGTCATGGTCGTGGCCATCTGGCTCGTCAGTGCCGGTCCCCTGGGCAGGATCGACTGGCGCTGGCTCACTCCTCTCGGAGCGTTGACGTACCCCCTGTACCTCGTGCACGGCCAGTTCGGGTTCTTCATCATCGACAAGGTGTACGACACGCTGCCGGCGTATGTGGTGCTCGCACTGGCCATCGTGTGCAGCCTCGCGATCGCGGCGGCCATCCACTACCTCGTCGAGCGGCGGTGGACCGATCCCGTGCGCCGGGCGGTTCGACACGCCCTCACCAGACCCGCGCTGCTCGCAGAGCGCGTCGACCGGACCACGCCGAAGCCGCATCCTGCCCAGTCCGGGGCGATCGCTGATCGCCACCTCGTGGAGGAGGCCCCCCTGGAGGTCGCGCGCGACTGAGCGACGCGGCCCCAGGCACGCCGCCGGCCGCCACCTCCGGAGCGCAACGCGGGAGGAGAGCGGGGAAGGCGGGCGGTCAGGCGGTCGCGTGGTGCACGTAGCACCAGCGCCAGTTCTCGCCGGGCTCGGCCGACTCCATCACCGGATGGGTGGTGTCGTGGAAGTGCGCAGTGGCGTGGCGCGCGGGGGAGGAGTCGCAACAGCCGACGTTCCCGCACTCGAGGCATTGCCGCAGGGAGACCCAGACCAGCCCCTCGTCCAGGCACTGCTGGCAGACGGGGTCGGGAACGGTGTCGATCGCCGGGTAGGCGTCCAGGTCGGCGCACCCCTCGCCGGTGCGGTGGACGGTGGCAGGTGCCAGCGACTCCGGACGGGCCGGCTGGGAGTCGTCGATCATCGACTCCTCCAGGTCGAGCAGGGCCAGCACCTCCGCGACCACCTCGCTCGCCACCTGCCCGCCGTCGCGGATCTGCAGGACACGCTCGCGTTCCGCGGCGAGCATCTCGGTGCGCACCCGGGCGTACAGGTCGCTCGGCGCCTCGCGGTCCGAGGTCGTGCCCAGCCGCTCCCACGCCGCGAAGTTGCGCTGCTCGCTGCGCTGCCGGATGAGGTCGACAATGCCGTGGGGGTCGTCGAACTCCATCGCGGCCAGCCGCTTCTCTGCTGCCTTGGACGCCTGCTGCAGCAGCGTCGCGCGGGCCAAGGCGTCCTCGAGCGGATCCGGCGGCTGCACCTTGAGCCGGCGGGCGAACCAGCCGAGCGACAGCCCCTGGATGAACAGCGTGCCCGCCACGACGGTGAACGCCGCGAGGAGCAGCACCTCCCGGTAGGGCACGTCGGCCGGGATCACGAACGCCGCGGCCAGCGTGACCACCCCGCGGATGCCCGCCCAGCCGAGGATGAACGTGTTGGCCACCGGCGGGCGCTCGGGGCGCCCGGCGTACATCAGCAGGCGTGCCGGGAACACCCACAGCAGGCGCAGGACCATCACGGCGCCCAGGGTGGCGAGGCAGACACCGATCACGAGCCCCACCGGAACCCCGGAGCGGGCGACGTCCATCACGATCCACTGCGCCTGCAGGCCGATCAGGAGGAAGACGGTGTTCTCGAGCAGGAAGGCGATCGTCCGCCAGTTCATCCGCTCCGTGACCCGCGACTTCGCGGTCTGGATCAGCGGCGCCTTGTGGCCCAGCAGGAGTCCGGCCACCACGACCGCCAGCACACCGGACGCATGGATCGCCTCGGCCGCGAGGTAGGCGAAGAACGGCACGACGAACGACACCGCCGTGTCGAGGATCGGGTCGGTGATCTTGCGCCGGAACCAGGCCACGACCAGGAAGGTCGCGAAACCGACCAGGACCCCACCGCCCGCCGCCAGCAGGAAGTCCCCGGCCACCTCGACGGCGGTCACGCCGGCGCCGAGGGCGGCGATCGCGGTGCGCAGCGTCACCAGCGCGGTGGCGTCGTTCAGCAGGGACTCGCCTTCGAGGACAGTGACGATCTTGCGCGGCAGCCCGATGCGCCGGGCGACCGCCACGGCGGCCACCGCGTCCGGGGGTGCGACCACCGCGCCGATCGCGAACGCGGCCGCCCACGGCAGGGCCGGCAGCAGGGCGTGGACGACCACACCGACGCCGAGGACGGTGAACACCACCAGGCCGATCGAGAGCAGGAGGATGGTGCGCTTGTTCTGCTTGAAGTCGACCAGGGACGTCTGCACGGCCTCCGCGTAGAGAAGCGGTGGCAGCAGCCCGAGCAGCACGATGTCGGGCTCGAGTTGTACTTCGGGAACGAAGGGGACGAAGCTCCCGGCGACGCCCACCAGGATCAGCAGCAGCGGCGCAGGGAAGCGCAGGCGGGAGGCGAGCGCCGAACCGGCCAGGATGCAGGCCACCAGGACAACCACGAAGAGGGCGTTCGCCATTCGTGCATTCTCACCTGTCCGGGCAAGGACGGGGAATCAGGCCGCTTCTCGGTCGAGATCGAGCTTGCGTGCGTGGACGCGCTCGATCGCGCCGTAGGCGAACCGCTCGCTCGCCTCGACCACCGCGGGCTCGGTGTCCAGGTGGAGGCTCGGACGCCGGGTGAAGTGCTCCCCGCTGAGCGGGATCGTGATCGTCTCCAGCATCCGCTGGCCCAGCCGCACCAGCCGGTTGGTGGCCTCCACATGGTCGGCGAGCAGCAGGCTCCCGCCCGGACGCAGCACCCGCAGCGCCTCGCGGATCACGGCGGCGTCGTCGGGCACCTCGCAGAGGGCGAAAGTACACACCACTGCGTCGAATGCCGCCTCGCGGTAGGGCAACGCGGTCGCGTCGGCCTGCTGGAAGGTGATGCGACGGTTCATCGCGCGCATGCGGGCGCGGGCGAAGCCGAGCATGGCCTCGCTGGCGTCGATGGCGGTGAGCCGGACGTCGGCCGGGTAGTGGACGAGGTTCAGGCCGGTGCCGACGGCGATCTCCAGCGTGTCGCCGCCCGCCCGGCCACACACCCACGCCCGGGTACCGGGGAAGTACCGGGCCTCGAGCCGCTGCATCAGGGCGTCGTAGCGGCGCGCCTGTTCCGGGGTGACGGTCCTCACTGCGCAATTATCGCCGGACGGGCCGCCCGCGATCGGGCATCCGCTCCGGCGCGGCAGACTGGCGCCATGACGCACCAGAACCTGCTGCCCGGGCCCGAGCCCACCTTCCTGCCCGCCGACGGTGCGGACGCGGGAGCGCGCGCGGCACTGGCCGCGGGACGCTCGGCGCGGGATGCCGTCCCTGCTGCTCCGGCGGCGTCCCTGCTCTGGGCGATGCTGGCCGAGGAGGCACTCGGGGAGCCGTCCGACCCGGTGGCGGCGTACGCCTACGCCCGCACCGGCTACCACCGCGGGCTGGACGCCCTGCGCCGTTCAGGCTGGCGGGGCCAGGGCGCGATCCCGGCCACCCACGAGCCCAACCAGGGCTTCCTCCGGGCCCTGCTGGCGCTCGCCCGGGCCGCGGCGGCGATCGACGAACAGGACGAGGCCGACCGATGCCGGCAGTTCCTCCTCGACGCGGGCACCTCGGCGGACGAGGTCGCGGCGCTCAGTCGAGGCTGATCTCCAGCGCCCCTGCCGCTTGCCTGGCCCGGTGGCGGGCCTGCTCGACGTCGGCCCCCCTGGCCAGCGCGACGCCGACGCGGCGACGTCCGGACACCGCCGGCTTCCCGAACAGCCGAAGCTGGCTCGTCGGAACGGCGAGGGCCCGGCCCAGCCCGCCGAAGCGGGGGACACCGTTGCCCTCGGCGAGGACGGCGCAGGAGGCGGCCGCCGGCTCCCCCGGTCCGCCCAGCCGTTCGGCCAGTGCCGGGAGCCCGAGCACGGCGCGGGCGTGGAGGGCGAACTGGGAGAGGTCCTGCGACACCATGGTGACCATCCCGGTGTCGTGCGGGCGGGGGCTGACCTCGGAGAAGACCACGTCGTCCCCCACGACGAACAGCTCGACACCGAACACACCCCAGCCACCGAGGGCCTCGGTGATCCGGGCCGCGATCGTCCGGGCGGCCGCCAGCGCACCCGCGGACAGGGCCGCCGGCTGCCAGGACTCGCGGTAGTCCCCGTCCACCTGGACGTGGCCCACCGGATCGAGGAAGGACGTGCCGGACACGTGCCGCACAGTGAGCAGGGTGATCTCGGAGTCGAAGTCCACGAAGCCCTCGACGATGCAGCGGCCGCCGCCGGCCCGTCCGCCCTCCTGCGCGTACCGCCAGGCGGCGTCGAGGTCGTCGGGCGACCGGAGCACCGACTGCCCCTTCCCCGATGACGACATCACCGGCTTCAGCACGCAGGGGAAGCCCAGTGCCTGCGCCGCGGCCGCCAACTCTTCCGCGGAATCGACGAAGCGGTACGGGGAGGTGCGCAACCCGAGGTCCTCTGCGGCCAGTCGGCGGATGCCCTCGCGATCCATGGTGAGGCGGGTCGCCCTCGCGGTCGGGGCCACCCGGACGCCGAGCGACTCCACGTCGGCGAGGACGGCGGTAGCGATCGCCTCCACCTCGGGCACGACGACGTGCGGCTGCTCGAGGTCGAGGACGCGGCGCAGTTCCACCGGGTCCAGCATGTCCACGACGTGCCAGCGGTGGGCGACCTGCATCGCCGGGGCGCCGGCGTACCGGTCGACGGCGACCACCTCGGCGCCGAGTCGCTGCAGCTCGATCGCCACCTCCTTGCCCAGCTCTCCCGCGCCCAGCAGCACCACCCGGGTCGCGGACGCCGACAAGGGCGTCCCGATCTCCACACTCATCGGCCCTCCTCAGGGTTCGGCCCATCCAACCACGCCCCTGCGCCGCGGACCGCCGCGATGCTGGCGCCGGGACGGGACGGGTGGCACAGTGTCGCGATCAGGAAGGAGCCGGACGTGCGCACGCCTTCTCCGGGCCGGCCCGGGGTCCGCTGGGTGACCGCCTTCACCGGGTCGTCTCCCGGGACGGACCCGTCGTATGCCCGCGCCGTCGCCGAACTCGGCACCCACCTGGCCGGGAACGGCATCGGCGTGGTCTACGGCGGCGGTCACGTGGGCCTGATGGGGGCGCTCGCCGACGCCACCCTCGCCGCCGGCGGTGACGTGGTCGGGATCATCCCGGAGGCGCTGGTCAGGCGCGAACTGGGCCACCCGGAGCTCACCCGCCTCGAAGTGGTGGCGGACATGCACCAGCGCAAGCAACGCATGGCCGACCTCGGCGACGCCTTCGTGGCGCTGCCCGGCGGCATCGGCACGCTCGAGGAGTTCTTCGAGGCCTGGACCTGGCAACAGCTCGGCCTCCACGCCAAGCCGGTGGCGCTCTACGACGTCGGCGGATTCTGGGATCCGCTGGTCGCCATGGTGGACCACATGGTTGCTGCCGGCTTCCTCGGCGTGGAGTACCGCGACAGGCTCATCCTCGCCGGGAGCCCTGCTGAGCTGGTGGACGCACTGCGCGCCTGGCCCCACCGTCGTTGAGCGGGATCATCCCGAGGTCGCTGCCGGTCCGCCAGCCGGAGGGTCCCGAGCTGCCGGCCGCGTAGTCCTCCAGGGGCACCGCGCCGGCACGCCACGCGGCCAGCACCGGCTCGACGATCCGCCAGCACTGCTCAGCGGTGTCGCCGCGGATCGACAGCGACGGGTCGCCGTCGAGGACGCCGCGCAGGACCTCGCCGTAGGCGTCCAGCCGTCCGGGGTCGAAGTCGACCTCCATCACCTCCCGGTTGAGGGTGTCGGGATCGCCCGGACCGTTCATGTTGAGCTCAAGGGAGATGCACTCGGGGGCCAGAGCGACGTGCAGCACGTCGGGCGGTGCGTCCCCCTCGAGCCCCACCGGCACGTGCTGTGCGGGCCGGAACGTGACCATGATCTCGCGGCGTCGCCGTCCCAGCGCCTTTCCCGACCGGAGGGTGAACGGGACGCCCGCCCAGCGCCAGGTGTTGACGGCCAGGGTCACCTCTGCGAGCGTCTCGGTGTCGTTGGCGGGGTCCACGCCGTCCTCGTCCACGTAGGCGGGCACGTCGCGGGAGCCGATCCGCCCGGCGGTGTAGCGGCCGCGTCTCGACGAGGCCACCGGGTCGTCCCCCCACACGGACGTGGCGCGCAGCACCAGCCCCTTCGCGTCACGCATGTCGGCCTCGCCGGTCGTCGCCGGCGGCTCCATGGCGAAGAACGCGAGCACTTGCAGCAGATGGCTCTGGATCATGTCCACCAGGGCTCCGGCGTGGTCGTAGTACCGGGCGCGGTGCTCGAGCGCGAGTTCCTCGTCGTAGACGATGTCGACCCGCTCGATGTGCGTGGACCGCCACAGCGGCTCCAGCACCCGGTTCGCGAAGCGGGCGCCGAGCAGGTTGAGCACGGTCGTGCGGCCGAGGAAGTGGTCGACCCGGTGCACGCGGTTCTCGCCCACGATGCGCAGGAGCAGCTCGTTGAGCCGGTGCGCGGAGGCGGCGTCGTTGCCGAAGGGCTTCTCCAGCGCCAGGACCGTATCGGTGGGCGGCCCGATCCGCTCGAGTGCCTCGCACGCCGTGACCGAGATCGCCGGCGGCAGCGCGAAGTAGATCGCGACCGGCGCCTCGCAGGCCTCCAGGACCGCCCGCAGGCCGTCGTCGGTGGTGAGGTCGGCCCGGCTGTAGGTGGTCGAGGCGAGCAGCGCATCCACGGCGGGACCGTGGGCGTCGGCACTGCCGAAGGCCTCGTCCAGCCGGCCCCGCCAGGCGTCCGCGTCCCAGGCCTCGCTGCCGGCCCCGACGAGTCGCAGGCGTCGCTCGGGTTCGACGGTGAGGAGCTGGCCGAGCGCTGGCAGGAGGAGGCGGGCCGCCAGGTCGCCGCTCGCCCCGAGCACGAGCAGGGTCTTCACCCCCGGCGTGGGCGGCCCGCCCACGGTGCCGAGCACGTCCGCGCGGGACGTCTCGGGCTCGGCCGTGCCGCGTCTCGCCTGCCCGGTGGCTGTGGTCATCCGTCCTCCTCACCGATCGCGCGACGGGCTTGGCCCGCGGGGGTACCAAGGGATCGTGATGTCGCTCCCGAGTTGTACCCACGAGGCGTCGGCATGAGCCTTCCCATCGAGCACTACGCACTGATCAGCGACTGCCGCACCGGCGCTCTCGTGGGCGCCGACGGCAGCATCGACTGGCTCTGCCTGCCTCGCTACGACTCCCCGTCGATGTTCGGGGCGCTGCTGGGCGAGGAGTCCCACGGCCGCTGGCTGGTCGCCCCTGCCGACGTCTCGGCCACGTCCACCCGCAGCTACCGGGAGCGGACGTTCGTGCTGGCGACCCGCTGGCGGACCCGAACCGGCGAGCTGGAGGTCCTCGACCTGATGCCGCAGGGGGACCGCCGTGCCGACATCGTCCGTCGCGTCCGCTGCCTGCGGGGGACGGTGGAGGTGCGTGAGGAGCTGAGCGTCCGCTTCGCCTACGCCGCGACGGTGCCCTGGGTGCGGCAGGTGGAGGCCGAGGGCCGGCCCGCCCTGGTGGCGGTGGCCGGGCCGGACGCCGTGGTGCGCCGTGGTCCGCGCCTGACCGCGTCGGGTCAGCGGCACGAGGGACGGTTCACGCTCACCCAGGGCGATGTCGTCGACCTCACCCTGACCTGGTTCGAGTCGCACCTGCCGGTGCCGGGCCCGGTGGATGTGGACGCGGCGTTCGAGAGCACGGTCTCGTGGTGGCGGCGCTGGTCCTCCACCTGCAGTCACGACGGGCCCTACCACGATGAGGTGATGCGTTCCCTTCTGGTGCTGCGGGCGCTCACCCACGACGCCACGGGCGGCATCGTCGCCGCTGCCACCACCAGCCTTCCCGAGCAGTTCGGTGGACAGCGCAACTGGGACTACCGCTACGTGTGGCTGCGGGACGCGTCCCTGTGCCTGAGCGCGTTCCTCGCCCACTCGTTCGTGAGCGAGGCCCACCGCTGGCGCGACTGGCTGTTGCGGGCGATCGCCGGGGACCCCGCCGACGTCCAGATCATGTACGGGCTCGCGGGCGAGCGCTACCTGCCCGAGCGTGAACTGGACTCGCTTCCCGGCTACGAGGGCGCCGCGCCGGTGCGGGTGGGGAACGCCGCCGTGAGCCAGTTCCAGGCCGACGTGATCGGCGAGGTCATGGTGGCGCTGAGCGAGGCCAGGGCGGCCGGCATCGAGGAGGACGCGTTCTCCTGGCCGCTGCAGCGGGCCTTGATCCGGTTCGTGGAGGAGACCTGGGACCGCCCGGACCAGGGCATTTGGGAGATCCGCGGGCCGCAGCGGGTGTTCACGCACTCCCGGGTGATGACGTGGGCCGCGCTGGACCGGGCGATCACGGCGGTGCGACAGTACGGGCTGGATGGGCCGGTGGAGCGCTGGGAGTCGCTGCGCGACCGGCTCCGCGCCGAGATCGAGGAGAAGGGTTTCGACGCAGGACGGAACACCTTCGTCCAGTCGTACGGGTCGACCGCGGTGGACGCGTCCCTGCTGCGACTGCCGCAGGTCGGCTTCTGCGCCCCGGACGACCCGCGGATGCTGGGCACCGTGGCCGCTGTCGAGCAGGACCTCCTGCACAAGGGACTCGTGATGCGCTACCGGTTCGACGACGACAAGATCGACGACTTCCCGCCGGGCGAGCACCCGTTCCTGGCGTGCTCGTTCTGGTTGGCGGAGCAGTACGCCCGCTCCGGGCGGCTGCACGACGCCCGCACGCTGATGGACCGGCTGGTGGGGCTGGCCAACGACGTCGGCCTGCTGGCCGAGGAGTACGACGTCGACTCCGGCCACCACGCCGGGAACACGCCGCAGGCCCTGTCCCACCTCGCCCTGGTTCAGGCGGCCGACTGGATCGCAAGGGCCTCGGGCGAGCAGGAGCCCCGACCCACCCGCGAGTAGCCCGGAGGACCTTCGGTTCGCCCCGGCGCCACCCGGATCAGCCGGTGAGCTGCTCCAGCAGGGCGAGGTTGTCGGCTGTGCCCCACACCTCGACGATGCGGCCGTCCACCACGTGGTAGAGCGCGAACTCGTGGATGTCGACGCGCTGCCCGGTCGGCGGAACCCCGAAGATCTCGCCGCGGTGGGTGCCGGTGTCGCGGAAGTGCCCGCTGATCCAGTCGCCGTCGATCACCAGGTGGAGGATCTCCCAGCGGTAGTCGGGAAAAGCCTGCACCCACGTGCGCAGGCTTTCCGAGTAGTGGCTCACGCCGCGCGGCTCGCCGTCCACGACGACGTCCTCGGCGACGAACTTCCCGAGCTGGTCGAAGTCGTGGGCGTTGCAGGCGGCGTTGTACTGCCGGTAGAACGCCTCGAGGGCGTGGCGTCCGGACTCGTCCATGCGTTCCAGTGTGGCATCGGACGCGGTCGGGCGGCAGGCACCCCGGCGGGCTACAGTGCGGCGATGGCCACGCTCGTCGTCGTTTCCGGGTTGCCGGGCATCGGGAAGACCACGCTGTCGCGGGAGCTGGCGAAGCGGCTCCGCGCCGCCCACCTGCGCGTCGATGTGGTCGAGACACCCCTCCTGCGCGCCGGGATCGAGGTGGGGCCGCTGGGCTACGAGGTCGCGACCTACTCGAACTCCGCGACGGCCACCGGCACGGGCTCCGCCGCGCCGATCCCGCGCGCGAAGTACGCGCGGAGGCCGAGGCGGCGCAGCACGTACCAGACCATGTTGAAGGCCGCGACGACCCAGGTGGCCCCGACCGCGATGACCGTTCCGGAGTCGTCGACCATCACCGCCCACACCAGCCACAGCGAGAGGTTGAGGAAGCCCAGGACGAGGGAGAGCGGCGACACGCCGCGCACGTGGTCGGCCCGGACGAGCTCGACGGTCTGGGCGGCGGTGATCGCGATGCCGGGCAGGATGGCGACGAGTCCGTAGGCGCCGGAGCCGCCGAGGACGCCGACCGCGATCATGGATGCCGCCACGGCGACGCTGGGCAGGACCGTCCGCACCAGGCTGCGACCGAGTTCGCGCGTCATGAGCACCAGGATCGGAATCGTGGTGAACAGCGAGAGTGCGCTGCTGAGTGTCTGGGGCAACTGGTCGATGCTGAGCCCGTGCCACGTCCACGCGAGGTTGAGCACGAGCGCGGTCTGCCAGCCCACGAGGGAAAGGCCCTCCACGTTGCGCGTCCTCACCAGCCTCACCAGCTGCGGGACCGCCAACACGGTCTGGAGCAGGGTCGCCGTCCAGCCGAGCACGTCGGCGAGCGCCATGGCCACCTGTCCTCCGTCCCATCTTGGGAGCGCTCTCACGTGCCACCACCCGATGGTCGGTCGGCGTGTGTGCGTTGCGAGGAAGCTTACGCCTGCGGGGCGGCCGCCGGGGACCGCATCTCGCCCGTTCGGCCCCCTCGGGAAGCGATCAGCCGTCGGACGGCGTGAACCGCGGCACCGATGAGGCCGAGGACCACGCACGCCGCCACCGGCCAGGTGATGCCGTACAGGGGGCTCTCGGAGAAGATCTGTTCGTACGACTTCTGGCCGAGTGCGCCGAGATCGCCCCACAGTGCGACGAACCGTGATCCTGCGGTCAGCACGACCACCTGGCACAGCGCGACGGCGGTCGGCCGCATCGCCAGGACGGCGATCGGGAGGGCGGTGTACCAGGGCCAGTACAGGGGGCTGATGGCCAGTGCGGCGACGGCCACGACGGCGCAGCCCGCCAGCCAGCTCGAGGGACGGCCTCCCCAGCTGGCGGCAACGGCCACCACCAGGAGCGCGCCCACCATCGCCAGCGATGGGAGGATGCTCGGCTCCAGCGCCAACGGGTCGAACAGCACCTGTGCCAGCCAGCCGGCCGGCGATGGCGACGGGTTCGGCGTGGCGCTCGCGCGAAGGCCGTCGAAGGTGTCCAGCCCGGCCCACCACGGGGCCCACAGCCACCAGGTCCCTGCGACCGCAGCGACCACCCCCACGGTCACTTCGACCAGGACGCGACGCTTGCTCCGCGCCTGCCGGAAGAGCCACACCAGCACCGGGACGGCGAAGGCCGCTGGCAGCCACTTCACCAGCGTGCCGCCGGCGATCGCGAGAACGGCGACCAGCGCCCAGCCCTGGAGTGCGGCCAGCAGGGCCAGGGCGACGAAGAAGATCGCGACCGCGTCGTTGTGGCCCTCAGCGCCGAACTCGATGACGACCACCGGGTTGAGGAGCCAGGCGGACGCGGCGAGCGGCCCCGCGCCGGGCCGCACCCTGGCAGCGATGGCCCAGGCGAGCAGTCCGGTGCCGATGGTGGCGACGACCACCACGGCCTTCAGCAGCAGGGCCGCGCGAGGGACGTCGTTCGCGGCGAAGGCAACGAGCAGGCGCTCCGCGTGGGTCCACAACGGGCCGTACGGGGTCTGCGGATGCACCGCTGTCCAGCCCTGGGCGAACAGGGACGGGCCGAGCGGGCTGTCCGCCACGCTGGCGGCGGCCATTGTGTAGGGGTTGGAGCCCGGGGTGGCCGCGAGGTAGCCGTGGGCCACGTAGGAGTACAGGTCGATGGACAGGGTCGGCGAAGTGGGCAGCAGGGCCAGCTGGCCGAGGACGCCGGCGATCACCGCGATCCGCCCGACCGCCCGTCCGCGGGTCCAGCGCACCAGCAGCAACACCACCACGTAGGCGAGCAGGACGGCGGCGGCCAGAGGAAGGTACTGCGACTGCGCGGAGAGGAGCGCCACCACGTCCGTGACGGGGCGGGGGAACACGTGCGGATCGGCGGCGGGCACACCGTTGAGGAACACGCCGCGCTGGAGGCCGATCAGCACCCAGTAGAGGACCGCGCTCGCAGCCAGCAGCACCACCACCGCGACGGCTGCGATCGTTCCGGTCCTGCGCGGCGTCGGAGAGGCGCTGCTCATGGCTCCACCTTCTGGGGAGCGTCGTCGAGCCCGCCCGCCACGGGCCCGGTGCAGCTCACCCGGCACTCATCCTCGTGGCACGGGAGCACGCGCGGAAGAGGACGGTCGACGACCGGGGAAACCTCAGGGTCAGTGCTGCATGTCGACGAAGCGCGAGTAGTGGCCCTGGAACGCGACGGTCACCGTGCGGGTCTGGCCGTTGCGGTGCTTCGCGACGATCATGTCGGCCTCACCCGAGCGCTCGGAGGCGTTGTTGTACATGTCGTCGCGGTGCAGCAGGATCACCATGTCCGCGTCCTGCTCCAGCGAGCCGGACTCCCGCAGGTCGCTCAGCATCGGCTTCTTGTCGGTGCGCTGCTCAGGGCCACGGTTCAGCTGCGACAACGCCACCACGGGCACCTCGAGTTCCTTGGCGAGCAGCTTCATCTGGCGGGAGAACTCCGAGACCTCCAGCTGGCGGCTTTCGACCCGCTTGCCCGAACTCATCAGCTGCATGTAGTCGACGATCACCAGCTTGAGGTCGTTGCGCTGCTTCAGCCGCCGTGCCTTCGCCCGGATCTCCATCATGGTGAGGTTGGGGGAGTCGTCGATGTAGAGGGGAGCCGACGACACGTCTGCCGTCTTCCGGGCGATCCGCGCCCAGTTCTCGTCGCTCATGTGGCCCTTGCGGATGTCGTGCAGCGGGACCTGCGCCTCGGCCGAGATCAGGCGCATCACGATCTCGGTCTTGGTCATCTCCAGGCTGAAGAACGCCGAGCACAGCCCGTGCTGGATCGACGCGGCCCGCGCGAAGTCGAGCCCCAGGGTGGACTTGCCGACACCGGGACGGGCGGCGACGATCACCATCTGCCCGGGGTGCAGCCCGTTGGTGAGCTCGTCGAGCTCGACGAACCCGGTGGGCACGCCGGCCATGATGCCGTGCGAGCTGAGTGCCTCGATCTCGTCCAGGGTCGACTCCATCAGGGCCGACAGGGGCTCGTAGTCCTCGCTGGCCCGGCCCTCGGCCACCTCGTAGATGGCCTGCTGGGCGGCGTCGACGATGCCGGCGACGTCGCCCTGGCCCGCGTACCCGAGCTGCGAGATCTTGATGGACGCCTCGACCAGGCGGCGCAGGATCGCCTTCTCGCGGACGATCTCCGCGTAGTAGGCCGCGTTCGATGCGATGGAGACCGTGGACAGCAGGTCGTGGAGGTAGATGTGGCCGCCCACCCGGCCGAGCTCGCCGCGCTTGACCAGCTCGTCGGCGACCGTGATGGCGTCGGCCGGCTCGCCGCGTCCGTACAGGTTGAGGATGGCGTCGAAGATGATCTCGTTGGCCGGCCGGTAGAAGTCACGACCCTTGACGATCTCGGCCACGTCGCCGATCGCGTCCTTGCTCATCAGCATCGCGCCCAGGACGCTCTGCTCGGCAGCCACATCCTGAGGAGGGGTGCGGTCGGGCCCGTTGTAGTCCGCCCCGGGATACTCGGCACCGGTGCCGTAAGGCATCACCTCAGCGAGTGACATGGCTCCCTCCAGGCGCATCCGATTCGGCTGTGTCGAGCACACTAGGACGGCCCTCTGACAGTTGGTCGGTCGAACCCGACCCGCGCCAACCTAGACCCCATCCGACACCGCTCTCAACAGCTCGATACACAGGCCCTGTGGATGAATTGGGGACAACCTGCGCGGCACGCCGGTGGCCCTGTGTACGACGTGGTGTCGTAACTGTGGACCGGGCCGGATGAACGCGTTCATTTGCCATTTCACAAGCGCATACGAGTTCATACACGTGTGGACGCAGGATTTCCGGGTCGAATTTGCCGGGCTGATCGGCCACTTGACAGCCCGCGCTGCGGCGGGTGTATGCGGGCGGGACGGCGCGAGTTATGCACACGGTGTCCACACCCGGCCGGCGGGTGTGGTATGCGCTCCCACCGGTTTGGATTCGATACCCATGGGGGGTATCCTGACAAGGAGCGATGGGAGAGCCGATGGAACAGTTGTCACACGAGTCCTCCTGTTCCCACGAATCCGGGCACGGGTACCTCGACCACAAGGGCGAGTACCTGCGCCGTCTGAAGCGGATCGAGGGCCAGGCGCGGGGGCTGCAGCGGATGGTCGACGAGGAGCAGTACTGCATCGACGTGCTCACCCAGGTGTCCGCGATGACCAAGGCCCTGGAGGCACTCGCGCTCGCCATGCTCGACGAACACCTGGCCCACTGCGTCGTTCGCGCGGCCCGCGCCGGCGGCGAGGAGGCCGACACCAAGCTCCGGGAGGCCTCTGAGGCCATCGCCCGGCTCGTCCGTTCCTGAGCCGTGCGCGGCTCTTTCCCCGAAAGGCAGAAATGATCACCAGCTACACCGTCACGGGCATGACCTGCAACCACTGCGTGCACGCCGTCACCGAGGAGGTCTCGGCCGTTCCCGGCGTCACCGGCGTCGAGGTCTCGCTCGAGACCGGCAGGCTCGACGTCAGCTCCGAGGCCCCGGTCGACTTCGACCGCATCGTCGAAGCCGTGTACGAGGCCGGCGAGCAGTACAGCGTCGCCTGATCCCGGCGTTCTCGCAGCACGCAGCCCGTCCACCGAAGGGACACCACGCATGACCACGCAGGAACGGGAGTCGGTCGAGCTCGACATCTCCGGCATGACGTGCGCTTCCTGTGCCGCCCGGATCGAGAAGAAGCTGAACCGGCTGGACGGGGTGCAGGCGTCGGTCAACTACGCCACCGAGAAGGCGCTCGTGCTCCATCCGAGGCTCGTCTCCGTCGACGACCTGATCCAGGTGGTGCAGAACACCGGCTACGACGCCGCACTGCCGACGCCGGACGCCGAGCCGGTCGACCACGCCGCGGAACTCCGCACCCGGTTGGTCTGGGCGGTCGTGCTCGGCGTTCCGGTCATCGCCATGGCGATGGTGCCGGCCCTGCAGTTCCCGGGCTGGCAGTGGCTGAGTCTCGTCCTGACCCTGCCCGTCTACGGGTGGGCGGCCTGGCCGTTCCACCACTCGGCACTGGTCAACGCCCGGCACGCGGCCACCACGATGGACACCCTGATCAGCCTCGGCACCACGGCGGCCTTCCTGTGGTCGGTGTACGCCCTGGTGTTCGGCGAGGCCGGCCACCTCGGCTACACCCACCCGTTCGAGCTGAGCCTGATGCGCGGGGACGGGGCGGCCAACATCTACTTCGAGGCCGTCGCCGGCATCATCGTCTTCCTGCTGCTCGGCCGCTACATCGAGGCGAGGTCGAAGGCGGCGGCCGGAGAGGCCGTCCGCGCGCTGCTGCACCTGGGCGCGACCGAGGCGACGCTGCTGCGGGACGGCGTGGAGACCCCCGTCCCCATCGACTTCCTCACGGTCGGCGACCGGTTCGTGGTGCGCCCCGGTGAGAAGGTGGCCACCGACGGCGAGGTCGTCGAGGGCTTCTCCTCGGTCGACAACTCCCTGGTGACGGGGGAGTCGGTGCCCGTGGACGTCGCTCCCGGCGATGCAGTGATCGGCGCCACCGTCAACACCACCGGACGCCTCGTCGTCCGCGCCACCCGCGTCGGCCGCGACACCCAGCTGGCCCACATCGCGCGGCTGGTGGAGGAGGCCCAGACCGGGAAGACGCAGGTGCAGGCCCTGGCCGACCGGATCTCCGCGATCTTCGTCCCGGTCGTGCTCGCGCTGGCCCTGCTCACCCTCACCGGCTGGCTGCTGGCCGGCGGGGGGCTGTCGTTCGCCGCAGCGTCGGCCGTAGCCGTGCTGATCATCGCGTGCCCGTGCGCCCTCGGCCTGGCGACTCCGACCGCTCTGCTGGTGGGCACCGGAAGGGGTGCGCAGTTGGGGATCGTGATCCGGGGGCCGGAGGCGCTCGAGCGTGCCCGGGAGATCGACGCGATCGTGCTCGACAAGACCGGCACCGTCACCACCGGCACCATGGCTGTCGTCGCCGTCCGCCCGGCGCCCGGGGTGGACGAGGCGGAGTTGCTGCGCCTGGCGGGGGCCGCCGAGTCGGCCTCGGAGCACCCCGTCGCCCGTGCCATCGCGGCCCACGCCGCGAGCGACCTCCCGGTCACCAGCCTCGTCAACACCCCCGGCCAGGGCATCATCGCGGTGATCGACGGCCGCGAGGTGCGGGTCGGGCGTCCCGGCTGGGTCGACGTCGCGATCCGGCCGCTGATCGAGTCCCGGCCGTCCCAGCTGTCACGCACAGGGGATTCGGCGGACGGATCGCGACCTGATTCCCCGGCCACGGAGGTCGCGGTCGCCTGGGACGGGCAGCTCCGCGGCACGATCCTCGTGGCCGACACCGTGAAGGACACCTCCGCGGAGGCGGTCCGGCAGTTCCGGGCGCTCGGCCTCACGCCGATCCTGCTCACCGGCGACAACCGGGCGACCGCGTCGGCGGTGGCCTCCGAGGTCGGGATCGACGAGGTCGTCGCCGAGGTGCTCCCCGAGGACAAGGTCGCCCAGGTGAAGCTGCTCCAGGAGCAGGGACGCCGCGTGGCCATGGTGGGTGACGGCGTGAACGACTCCGCCGCGCTCACCCAGGCCGATCTCGGGATCGCCTTGGGCACGGGCACGGACGCGGCGATCCAGGCAGCCGACCTCACCCTGATGCGTGGCGACCTCCGGGTGGCGGCGGACGCGATCCGGCTCTCCCGGGCGACCCTGCGCCGGATCAAGGGCAACCTCTTCTGGGCGTTCGCCTACAACGTGGCGGCGATCCCGCTCGCTGCGTTCGGCTTCCTGAACCCGATGATCGCCGGTGCGGCCATGGCGTTCTCGAGCGTCTTCGTCGTGCTGAACAGCCTGCGCCTGCGCGCCTTCCGGCCCGCCGCCTGACCCGGCGCGGCGTCAGGAGCCGAGGGCGGGCGTCGGGGACTCCGGCGGGGCGAAGGTCGCTGTGACGGTACGCCCCGGGAACACCCGGCGTCCGTAGTCGGGCTCGAGGCCCTCGGTGAGCGGGACGGGCCGCCCGGCGGCCAGCGCCTCGTAGATGTCGACGAACTCCTTGGACTGGTTCGCGATCGTGAAGCGGGCGGCGAGTTCGCGGCTGCGGGCTCGCGCGGCGGCGGCGAACTCCGGGTCCTTGAGCGCGGTCAGCATGCTCATCATCGCTCCTGCCAACGACACGGGGTTGGGCCTTGCGAGGACGGCGTTCACGCCCGGCTCGACGACCAGCCGCAACTCGTGGTCGACCATGATGAACGGCAGGCCGGCATGGGCGGCCTCGTGCAGCACCAGGGCCTGGGTGTCGGTGAGCGAGGCGAAGACGAACGCGTCGCCGGAGGCGTAGTAGGCGCCCAGCTTCTCCCTGGGGATCTGGCCGGGGAGCTTCACCCCGCCGAATCGCGCGGCACGCTGGAGTCGCCGGCGCAGCGTGACCGGCGTCTCCTTCCAGTCACCGACGATCATCAGTTCCGCGTCCGGCACCTGGTCGCGCACCAGCTCGAACGCGTCCAGCATCAGGCCGATGCCCTTCTCCAGCGAGATCCGGCCGACGTAGATCAGGCGGGGACCCTTCCCCTTGGCGATCGGCGGCAGGACCGGCAGGGCGTCGGTGCCGTTCGGCACGACCCGCACCTTGGCGGCCGGCGCGATCTCGAGCACGCGCTTCGCCGTCTTGTCCGACGGGGTGGTCACGAGGTCGGCGTCGGTGAGCATGTTCGCGGCCAGCTGCAGCAGCTCCACCTGGGCGCCTCCGCGACGGGGACGCTTGAGCTTGGTCTTCTTGATCTGGTCCCAGGTGTACTTGTTCATGTGCAGCTCGTACACCTTGTACGCGGCGTTCAGGAACGGGACGACGTGCCAGTAGTGCTCGGCGTACGCCTCCAGGTCGGTGTGCCAGGTGATCACGAGTGGACGGTTCGTGCGCTGCGCCACCCACATTCCCAGCAGCCCGATCGCTCCCAGGCCGTGGACGTGGATGATGTCCGGCGGGTTCGCCACCATCTGGGCGAGGCGGTAGTCGAAGTCCTGGCCCATCGACAGCCGGATCTGGGTGCCGGGGATCGGTACGCTCGGCAGCCGGATCTCGCGACGGTTCGGGTGGCCGGCGTGCGGGTTCGGTCCATTGGCCTCTGGCGCGACGAGGAGCACCTTGTGGCCGGCGGCGAGGACCTGCTCCTCGAGGAACTGGACCGCGTAGAGCAGCCCGCTGTGGGCGGGACCGTAGTTGTCCGTGAACTCGGCGATCGTCAACGGCTTGCGTGCCGGGAGCTGGTCCCGGACGACTTCATCCATGCGATCCTCCGTGACGCTGGGAGCCAATTCCTGACGGTCAGCGCTCACTGTAGTGCGCTCCTGCTGTCGGGTTCGGCACTCGGGGTGAGGCTCGGCGGGGAAGGCCGGCCCCGCAGCGCGCCGACCAGCTGCACCACCCCCCGCGGGGCGAAGGCGAGCCCGGTGAGCAGGAGGGCGGCGAAGAGCAGACCCCAGTAGTTGTTGTCGGGTCGCCCCACCAGAGTGAGGGCGGCGGCGAACAGCCCCGACACCGCCGCGACCGTGACGCCGAGGCGGCCGGCGAAGAGCCAGCCCAGCAGCGCGAACGGCGTCACGAGCGCGACCACCGCTGCCGGCAGCGTCCACAGCACCGAGGAGGACGCGAGGCAGGTCAGGACGAAGGGCCACCCGCCGAACTGCAGCCAGCCGGCGGACGTCAACGGCGCTGCGGGCTGGGCGGCACGGACGGCGAGGGCGTGCACCGCGTAGAGGACGGCGAACGCCGCCAGCGCGCCCAGCCACGCCAGGGTCTCCCGGCGGCGACGCCGCCACGCGAGCACGGCCATGACCAGCAGGAACGGCACCGCGAGTTCGCGGAAGCACACCGCGGCGAAGCCGATCAGCACCGCCGGCCACCACCGGCGCTCCCGGTGCAGGCAGATCGCCAGCACGATGAGCGCCCCCGCCCACGCCTCGGCGAAGAAGCTCATCCGCGGGACCGCCAGCACCGACAGGTTCAGCGCGAGCAGGAGCACGGCGGCGAACCACTCGGCCCGCGGGAAACCCTCGCGGTCGAGCCGGACCGCGAGCGCCGCCAGCCCGGTGAGGCCGAGGACGACGAGCAGGGCGGTGCAGCCGGTCTCACCGAGCGCGACCTGGAGGAGCGTGAGCGTGGGGAGCCGGACCACCATCACCGGTGAGGTGGGATAGCCGTGGGCCGACTGCAGCGCCACCGCCGTCGCGTAGTAGTCCCCTCCCGCGGCCACCCGCGCCGCGATGTCGCGGTACAGGTCAGCGTCGGCGTAGCCGGCGCCCGGGGCGGACGGCACGGGCAGCGGCGCGGGCTGCCTCGCCAGGCCCAGCGCCAGCAGCGCGACCAGACCCACGGCGACCAGGACGGCACGGCGCCGATCCAGCCATTGCGGGCTCACCAGAGCATCCTGCACCGCTCAGCTCTTCGCCACCTCCGCGAAACGCTCGGCGCCGCGGGTCGCCATCTCCTCGTACTCGGCCCAGCGCCGGTTCACCTGCTCCTGACCCAGCTCGAGCAGGCGCTCGGCCGACTCCGGGTCGGAGTTCATGAGCATCCGGAAGCGGAGCTCCTTGACGTGGTAGTCCCGCAGCGGCATCCGCGGTCGTGGCGAGTCCAGCAGGAACGGGTTCTTGCCGGCGGACCGCAGCACCGGGTTGTACCGCATCAGCGGCCAGTGCCCGGAGGCGACGGCTGCGTACTGCTGGTCGAGCCCCTTGCGCATGTCGATGCCATGGGCGATGCAGTGGCTGTAGGCGAGGATCAGGCTGGGGCCGTCGTAGGCCTCGGCCTCGCGGAACGCCTTCAGTGTCTGCTGCGGGTCCGCGCCCATCGCCACCCGGGCGACGTAGACGTTGCCGTACGCGGTCGCCTGCAGTGCCATGTCCTTCTTCGTGGTGCCCTTTCCGGCCGCGGCGAACTTCGCCACCGCGCCCAGCGGCGTCGACTTCGACGCCTGGCCGCCGGTGTTGGAGTACACCTCCGTGTCGAGCACGAGGACGTTGACGTTGCGGCCGGACGCGAGGACGTGGTCGACGCCGGCCGAGCCGATGTCGTAGGCCCACCCGTCACCACCGACGATCCACACCGAGCGGCGCAGCAGGTGGTCCGCGACCGATCGCAGGTCCTCCACCATCGGCCCCGACATCGTGTCGAGGAGCGCCTTCAGGGCGTCCACCCTGGCCCGCTGCTGGGACAGCTCCGACTCGTACTGCTGCGGGGCGTCCAGGATCGCGTCGACGACCGCGTCCCCGAGTTCGCCGCGCAGCGCCTCGAGGCGACGGCGTGCGGTGGCGGTGTGCAGGTCCGCGGCCAGCCGCAGGCCCAGGCCGAACTCGGCGTTGTCCTCGAACAGGGAGTTCGACCACGCCGGGCCGCGCCCGTACTTGTTGGACGACCACGGCGTCGTCGGCAGGTTGCCGCCGTAGATGGAGGAGCAGCCGGTCGCGTTGGCAACGGTGGCGCGGCCGCCGAACAGCTGGGTCAGCAGCTTCAGGTACGGCGTCTCCCCGCACCCGGAGCAGGCGCCGGAGAACTCGAACAGCGGCTCGAGGAACTGGGTGCCGCGGACGTTGGCGAAATCCACCCTCGACCGGCGGTTCACGGGGATCGTCTCGAAGAAGGTGACGTTCTCCTTCTCCTTCGTGCGATCCATCACCGGGGCGAGGTTGATGGCCTTCCGAGAGCCGCCCGAGCCGAGCGGCTTGACCGGGCACGCCTCCACGCACAGGCCGCAACCGGTGCAGTCCTCGGCGTACACCTGCAGGGTGTAGCGGGAGCCGGGGAAGCCGGCCGCGTTCAGCGGCGCGGACTGGAAGCTGTCCGGGGCGCCCTCGAGCGCGGACTCGGTGTAGTACTTCGCGCGCAGCACAGCGTGCGGGCACACGAACGCGCAGTTGCCGCACTGGATGCAGGCCTCGGCGTCCCACTCGGCGATCAGGTCGGAGATGTTCCGCTTCTCGTACCTCGTCGTACCCGACGGGTACGTCCCGTCCACCGGGAGCGCGCTGACCGGCAGGTTGTCGCCGGTGCCGAGCAGCATGGACGCGGTGACGTTGCGGACGAAGTCCGGCGCCGTGCCCGGCACGGGCGGGATCATCCCGGCCTCGCCGATCGTCGTCTCCGGCACCGCGATGCGGTGGAGGTGCTCGACGGACGCGTCGACAGCGGCCTCGTTCTTCGCGACCACATCGGCGCCCTTGCGCGCGTACGTGCTGCGGATCGTCCGCTTGACCTCGTTGATCGCCTCCTGCCGCGGCAGCACGTTGCTGATCGCGAAGAAGCAGGTCTGCAGGACGGTGTTGGTGCGCCGGCCCATCCCCGCCTTGCGGGCCACCAGGTTGGCGTCGATCGCCCACAGCTCGATGCCGAGCTCGATGATGCGCCGCTGCATCGGCACCGGGAGGTGCCCGAAGACCTCGGACGCGTCGTACGGGGTGTTGATCAGCAGCACCGTGCCCGGGCGTGCGAACTCGAGCACGTCCACCCGCTCGAGGATCGACCAGTGGTGGCAGCCGATGAAGCCGGCCTTGCTGACCAGGTAGGGCGCCTCGATGGGGTTGGGCCCGAACCGCAGGTGGGACACCGTCCGCGAGCCCGACTTCTTGGAGTCGTACACGTAGTAGCCCTGGGCATAGGTGTTCTCGATCGTGCCGAGGATCTTCACGCTGTTCTTGTTGGCGCCGACCGTTCCGTCGGAGCCGAGGCCGTAGAACACCGCCCGGAGGGTGGCGGGGTCCTCGAGGTCGAGGCTCGGGTCGTAGGGCAGGCTGAGCATCGTCACGTCGTCGTTGATGCCGATCGTGAACCGCGGACGCGGCGAGGCCTTGGCCAGCTCCTCGTAGACGCCCACCACCATCGCCGGGGTGAACTCCTTGCTGGACAGGCCGTAGCGGCCGCCGACCAGCAGCGGCATCGACCCCCGGCGGCCGGCGGCGTGCGCCTCGCCGATCGCGGCGGCCACGTCGAGGAAGAGCGGCTCGCCCCCGCTGCCCGGTTCCTTGGTGCGGTCCATGACCGCCACGACCCGGGCGGTCTGCGGGATCGCGTCCAGCACCTCCTGGGTCGGGAACGGGCGGTAGAGGCGCAGGTGCACGACGCCGACCTTCTCGCCCTTGGCGACCAGGTGGTCGACGGTCGACCGTACGGTCTGCGCGCCCGACCCCATGATCACGACCACCCGCTCGGCCTCCGGGTCGCCGTAGTACTCGACCAGCGAGTAGCTGCGGCCGGTGAGGCCGGCGAACTCGTCCATCGCCGACTGCACGATGCCGGGCACCTCGAGGTAGTAGGTGTTCACCGATTCCCGGCCCTGGAAGTACGTGTCGGGGTTCTGGGCGGTGCCACGGATGTAGGGGTGCTCGGGGGAGAGCGCACGGCGCCGGTGGGCGCGCACCAGTGACTCCGGGACGAAGGTGCGCAGTTCGGCGTCGGTGAGCAGCTCGACCGAGTTCTCCTCGTGGCTGGTCCGGAAGCCGTCGAAGAAGTGCACGAACGGCACCCGTGAACGCAGCGTGGCCAGCTGGGCGATCGCTGCCGTGTCGTGGGCCTCCTGGACGCTGGAGGAGCTGAGCATGGCGAAGCCGGTCTGGCGGACCGCCATCACGTCCTGGTGGTCGCCGTAGATGCTCAGCCCCTGCGCGGCCAGCGACCGCGCGGCCACGTGCAACACCGTGGAGGTGAGCTCGCCGGCGATCTTGTACATGTTGGGGATCATCAGCAGCAGGCCCTGCGACGCCGTGAACGTGGTGCTCAGTGCGCCGCCCTGCAGCGCGCCGTGGAGGGCTCCCGCCGCGCCCCCCTCGGACTGCATCTCGATCACCGACGGCACCATGCCGTACACGTTCTGTCGTCCCTTGGCCGACCACTCGTCGGCCAGCTCCGCCATGGTGGAGCTCGGAGTGATCGGGTAGATGCTGCACAGCTCGTTGAGCCGGTAGGCGGCGGACGCGGCGGCCTCGTTGCCGTCGATGATGACGCGGGCCATCACTTCTCCTCGATCATCTCGATGGCGTGCACCGGGCACTGCTCGTAACAGGTGGCACAACCGGTGCACCGGTCGTAGTCGAAGCGGTAGCGCAGGCCCTTGCCGAGCTTGATCACCGCGTCCTCGGGGCAGGAGCCCAGGCAGCCGTCACACTCGAAGCAGTTGCCGCAGGACAGGCATCGCGCGGCCTCGACGTGCGCCTGCTCGTCGGACAGGCCGCCGACGATCTCGTCGAAGTCGGTGATGCGCTCGGACGGCTCCAGCTCCGGCTGGGTGCTGCGGCGTGCGTCCCCGAAGTACCACAGGTGGAGCTTGTCGAAGTCGGCGAGCTCGTGCTTGGGCCGGACGGGGGCGTCCCGGTGCCCCAGCCACGCGTCGATCTGCTGGGCGGCCCGCTTGCCGTGGCCGACGCCCACCGTGACCGTGCGCTCGGACGGCACCGCGTCGCCACCGGCGAAGATCCCGGGTACGTCGGTCATCAGTGTGCGGGGGTCCACCTGGACCACGTCGTGGTCGAAGTGCATGCCGGGGATCCGGCGCAGGAAGTTGGAATCGGTCTCCTGCCCCAGGGCCAGGATCACGGTGTCGGCCTCAAGCTTCTCGAACCGCCCGGTGCCCCGGGCGCGTCCGTTCTCGTCGAGCTCCATGATCTCGACCGTGAGGTCGGCCTCGTCCACGCTGCTGATCGTGCGGAGCCAGTTCATCTTCACGCCTTCGCTGAGCGCGCCTTCGCGCTCCTCGGCGTGCGCAGGCATCTGTTCCTCCGTGCGCCGGTAGACGATGATCGACTCCTCCGCGCCGAGGCGGCGCGCGACGCGGGCCGCGTCCATGGCGGTGTTGCCGCCGCCGTACACGGCGACCTTCCGTCCGATCATCGGGCGTTCGCCGGAGGCGACGTCGCGCAGGAAGCTGACCGCGTCCACGATCTTCGACGCGTCGCGGTTGGGGATGTCGACCCGCTTGGACAGGTGGGCGCCGATCGCCACGAAGGTGGCCTCGAAGCCGCCCTCGGCCTGGTCGGCCATCAGGTCGGTCACGGTGTAGTTGGTGACGATCCGCACGCCGAGGTCGAGCAGCCGGGCGATCTCCGCGTCCAGCACGTTGCGGGGCAGCCGGTATTCCGGGATGCCGTAGCGCATCATGCCGCCGGGGGAGTCGGAGGAATCGCGGATCTCCACCTCGTGGCCCATCTTCGCGAGCTGGTAGGCCGCGCTGAGGCCGGACGGGCCGGCGCCCACGACCAGCACCTTGCGCCCGGAGGAGAAGCGGGGCTTCTCGAACGTCCAGCCGCGTTCGATGGCCAGGTCGCCCAGGTACCGCTCCACGGAGTGGATGGAGACCGCGCCGTCCAGCTCGACGCGGTTGCAGGAGGTCTCGCAGGGGTGGTAGCAGACGCGGCCGTGGATGGCGGGGAACGGGTTGTTCCGTACCAGCTCGCGCCAGGCGGCTTCCTCCTGGCCCGCCTTGACGAGCCGGAGCCACTCCTGGATGTTCTCGCCTGCGGGGCAGGCGTTGTTGCACGGGGGCAGCAGGTCGACGTAGATCGGCATCCTCGTGCGTACGGGAGCAACGCGTCCGCCCTCAACGGCGAGGTCGGGCAGCTCGGTGATATCGCGGGCCATGGGCACGCCCTTCGGTGCGTAATTTTGCGCTTCTCGTCAGAAGGGTACTCCGGCTTGGACTGATGCGTTGACAAGGTCATTTATGCAACGGCGACGGAGTCAAAAGGCCCGGCAGGTTGTGAGGATGTCAGCTCATCCGCGACGCGGTGCGGAATTCCGGCATCCTGTGTCGCCGAGAGCCCGGTGCTAGCCTGCTGACGCGCTCGACGCATCGAGGGGAGCCCAGGATGGACGACGCCGAAACCGCACCTGAGAAGGCGTGGTTCCGACGGTTGATGCCGCTCTCCCGTCCGACGCCGGACGCGGGCAGGCCGGCCGTCCCCTCGGCCGATGCCAGGGAGCTCTACGCCCAACTGTGCCTGCTGGACAGCGGCATCCCCGAGGCGACCCGGACCCGCCTGTTCGAGCCGGACGGGGTGAGCCGCGCGACCGTCGTGCTCTGGCACGGCTTCACGAACGCTCCGTCGCAGTTCGCGCGGGCCGGCGAGCGGTTGGCCTCGGCCGGTTACCGGGTCCTGGTGCCACGCATGCCGTTCCACGGTGAGGCCGACACGCTGAACCGGGACCTCGTCCACCTCACCACCGACACCCTGACCCGCCATGTGCACAGCGTGGTCGACATCGCCGCGGGCTTCGGTGACGAGGTGTGGGTGGTGGGGCTGTCCGCCGGCGGCGCTGTGGCCGGCTGGGCGGCGGCGACCCGTCCCGAGGTGAGCCGTCTGGTGCTGATGGCACCCCTGGTCGCGCCGGTCGGCTTCCCGATGCCGCTGGTGCGCCTGTTCGTGAAGTTCCCCCGGATCGTCCCGCGCGTCTACTGGTGGTGGGATCCGCGGGTGAAGGAACGGATCGAGGGCAGCCCCCACGCCTATCCCGGCTTCCCGCTGCCCGGAATCATGGCGTTCCTGCACCTGTCGGAATGGCTCTACGACCACAGCGTGCGCCTCGGGCACGACCTGGACCGCGTCGTGCTCGTCACGAACCCGGGCGACTTCGCGATCCGCAAGGATGCCGCGCGGGCCTTCGCCGACGCCGTCTTCGGGCCGCGCGCACGCTACGTCGGCGAGGCGATGGTCGACGCCGAGCTGGGCTGGATGCACGACTTCGTCGATCCGCTCACCGCGCACGCCGGGACCACCGAGCAGGTCTCTGCGGTCCTCCTCGCGGCCCTGGGGACCGGCGATCCGGCTGCCGGCGGCGTCCTCGTCCCGCCGTTGGTCACTCCGCAACCCTGAGCCGCGGCGTCAGCGCAGCGCGCACCCGGAGCAGGTGCCGAAGAACTCCAGCTCGTGGTCGATCTGGGCGAACCCGTGGCTCGAGGCCAGCGCACGGACCTGTTCCTCCAGCAGCGGGACGCTGACCTCGACGGTCCTCCCGCAGGTGCGGCAGATCAGGTGGTGGTGGTGTCCGGGCGAGCAGGTTCGGTACGCCACCTGGCCGTCGGGGGTGCGGATGGCGTCGAGTTCGCCGCCGGACGCCATGGCCTGCAGCGCCCGGTAGACGGTGGCGAGGCCCACTCCCGAGCCCTCGTGGCGGAGCTGGTCGTGCACGTCCTGCGCGGTGGCGAAGCTGGCCAGCGACTCCACGGCGCGCCGGACCTCGGCGCGCTGGCGGGTGTTGCGCTGGACCTGTGCCTGCCCGGGCTGTCGGGGGTCAGTGCTCGTCATAGTGGTCTCCGTGGGCCGCGTGGCGGTGACCGTCGTGGATGTAGTCCACGTGCCCCGCGTGCTGGACGGCCAGGTGGCCGCAGTGCTCGTCGTGCACGTGCGCGTGGGACTCCGCCAGCTCGTGGTCGAGCGGGGAGGCCTCGTCGCCCAGTTCCACGAGCGGACGGTTGCGCCGCTGCAGCACCCGCGACACCGGCCAGCTCACCACGAACAGCCCGATGGCGATCACCACGATCAGCGAGCCCGGCGCGGTGTTCAGGTAGTACGAGCCGGCCGCGCCACTGAGCGCGGCGACGGCCCCCACGCCCATCGCGACGAACAGGCCACGGCGGAAGCCGATCACGAGGTGGCTCGCCGTCGCGACCGGCACCACCATCAGGGCGCTGACCAGCAGCAGGCCGACCGTCCGCATCGAGACAGTGACCGTGATCGCGGCCAGGCTGACCACGACGATGTTCAGCAGCCGCACGCGCAGGCCGATCGAGCGGGCGAACGGCTCGTCGGCACTCACCGCGAACAGCTGCGGCAACAGCCCGATCGCGACCGCGAGGACGACCACTCCCAGCCCGGCGATGAACCACAGGTCTGCGGCCGTCACCGTGAGCAGCGATCCGAAGAGGTACGCGGACAGGGTGCCGGTGCCCTGTCCGGCGAGGCCGGCGAGCAGCAGGCCGCCGGAGAGGCCGCCGTAGAACAGAATCGCCAGCCCGACGTCGCCGCTGGCCCGCCCGGACTCGCGGAGCAGCTCGATGGCGATCGAGCCCGCCACGCAGATGGCCACCGCGAGGGGCAACGGCGCCGTGCCGGTCAGCAGGGCCAGGCCCACGCCTGCGACGGCGAGGTGGCCGAGGCCATCACCGAGCAGGCTCAACCTGCGCTGCACCAGGAAGGTTCCGATCGCGGGTGCGGTGACGCCGGTGATCAGGGCGGCGAGCAGCGCCCGCTGCATGAAGGGCAGCAGCAGCCAGTCCATCAGCCGACCTCCAGTCCGGTGTGGTGGGTGTGGGGACGCTCGAGCTCGTCGACCTCGTGCCCGCCGTGCGCCGCGCGGTGGTCGTGCTCGGCGGGATCGTGGTCCTGGTCGTGGTGGCTGTAGCCCGGCGGCATGACCCGCCCGTCGGCCAGGACGATGCTGCGGTCGATGAGGCCGCGGAAGCTGCCGAGCTCGTGCAGCACCATGACGATCGTCGCGCCGCGTGCCTTCAGTCGGGCCGCCACCCCGGCCAGGAGCTCCTGGGTCGAGCGGTCGACGCCGGCCAGGGGCTCGTCCCAGACCATCAGGTCGGCGCCGGTGGCGAGTGCCCTCGCGATCAGCACCCGCTGCTGCTGCCCGCCCGACAGCCGGACGAAGGGGTAACGCCCGCGGTCGGCCAGCCCCACCTCGTCGAGGGCCTCGTCGACGGCGCGCCGGTCGGCCGCGGTGGCGGGCAGGAACGGACGCCGGCGCCCGAGGAGTCCGCTGGCCACCACCTCCCGGGCGGTGGCCTGCTGGACGAGGATGCCGCCGCGCTGAGGGACGTAGCCGAGGCGACGCCAGTCGCGGAACTCCGGAAGCGGGCTGCCGAACAGCTCGATGCGTCCGCTGTGCGGCACGAGTCCGAGCAGGGCCCGCATCAGCGTGGTCTTGCCGGAGCCGTTGTTGCCCAGGATCGCGACCACCTCCCCGGCTCCCACCTGCAGGGTGGCGCCACGGACGATCGGGATCCCGCCGAGCACGACGTCCACTCCCGAGGCGGAGATGACCGGTGCCGGCGGGGGTGGAGGGGACGGGTTCAGCTGCATGAGTTCGCCTTTCGCAGGGCCGCGCCGTTGGCGCGCATGACATCGAGGTAGTCGGCACCGCGGGACGCGGGCGTGATGCCCTCGACCGGGTCGAGCACGTCCGTGGCCAGCCCCAGGTCGCCCGCGATCGCGTTGGCCACCTCGGGGGAAGCGAGGGTCTCGAAGAAGATGGTGGTCACGCCTTCCTGCCTCGCGACGGACTGGACTTCGGCGATCCGGGCGGCGCTGGGCTCCACGTCCGGTTCGAGGCCACTGATCCCCACCTGCGTGAGCCCGTAGCGGGCGGCGAAGTAGCCGAAGGCCGCGTGGGTGGTGATCACCGTGCGGATGCGGCAGGCGGTCAGGTCGGAGCGCAGGTCCGCGTCCAGCGCGGTGAGGTCGTTCGCCAGGGCGGAGGCGTTGGCGGTGAACTCGGCGGTGGCTTCAGGGCGGGCCTCGATGAGGGCGTCGCGGACGCGCTCGGTCACCGCGACGAGGTTCGTCGGGTCGAGCCAGGCGTGCGGGTCCAGTTGGTGGCTGTCGGGATCGCCGGCTCCATCCGCGGACGCCGGGGTCAGCTGCAGGAACGAGGCCGTGTCGATGGATCGCCGGGGCTCGGCCTGCGCGATGGCGGTGTCGACGGCCGGCTGGAAGCCGGACTGGAACACCACCAGGTCGTCGGTGGCCAGTGCCGCCACCTCGAGCGGGGTGAGTTCGAGATCGTGGGGCTCTGCCCCGGGCGGGGTGAGGTCGACCACGCGCACCTGGTCACCGCCGACCCGCTCGGCGACGAACGCGAACGGGTAGAAGGCCGCGGAGACCCGCAGCCGGCCGTCCGACGGGGCAGGGGTCGTCGCGCAGCCGGCGAGCAGCAGGACGCCGCCCGCCACCGCCGCGACCGCGGTGCGCCACATCTTCATGACAATCATTCTCATAATCAGGTAGGGCCGCTGTCAACTCGTGCACGGAGCCGGGGCCCCGGATGACGGAACTCAGGCGAGGCGCACGACGCGGTCGCAGCGTGCGACGAGGTCGGGGTCGTGGGTGATCACGAGGACGGGCTGGCCCGCGCTGGTCGCCCAGATGTCATCGATCAGGGCGGTGGCGGTGGCGGCGTCCAGGTGTTCGGTGGGCTCGTCGAGCAGCAGCACCTGGTAGTGGCCGACCAGCAGCCGGGAGAGGGCCACCCGGCGAGCCTCACCCCCGGAGAGCGCTTCGCCGCCCTCGCCGACCTGGCGGTTCGGGTCCAGAGCCAGCCCGGCCCGGGCGAGGGCGTCGGCGATGTCGGCCTCGGTGGCGTCCCGGTCCCCGATCCGGACGTTCTCGGCGATCGTCGTGGTGAAGATGTGGGCGTCCTGGGCGAGGTAGCCGATGCGTCCGGCCACCTCGACCGTCCCGGCGCGCGCGGGGATCAGGCCCAGCACGGTGGCGGCGACGGTGGTCTTGCCGATGCCGCTCGGACCCACCAGCGCCACCTTCTCGCCGGCGTCGACCCGGAAGCTCAGGTCCTCCACGACAGCGGGCGAGCCCGGCCAGCCGGCGGCCAGCCCGGCGACGCGCAGGCTCGGGCTGTCGGCCGGGGCTCCCTGGTCGCTGAGATCGCCCGAGCCGACCGGTTCGGCGTCCAGCACCGCTTCGACCCTCGCCAGCGCCGCGCGCGCACGGGTGCGGGTCTGTGCGGACAGGATCAGCGTGGACAGCGCCTCGTGCAGGGCGAGCGGGGTCAGGACCGCGACCGCCAGCAGGGGCGGGGCCAGCGTCCCGTCGGCCACCTGCCCGCCCGCGAGCACGAGGCCACCGACCACGGCGGTTCCCGCGGCCAGGACCTGGGCGGCCGACCCGATGCCGCGCGCCCACGCCGAGGTGGCTGACGCCCGGCGCAGCTGCTCATCGATCGCGGTGAACTGGTCCAGCCGCTGTTCCGCGGCGCCGTAGGCCACCAGGTCGACCGCGACCCGGGAGAGTTCACGCGCGGAATCGGCGAGCCGGCCGCGCAGGGGCAGCGAGATCGCATCCGCCCGCGCCGACGCCAGGCGGGCCAGCCAGGGGACCACGGCCGCGGCCAGGATCGAGGTGGCCAGCAGCACCAGCCCGGAGCCGGGCGAGAACGCCGCGATGCCGATGCTCGCGACCACGAGGACGGCCGCGGACGACGCGAACGGGATCCACACCCTGACCACGAGGTCCTGGATCGACTCGACGTCCGCGATCACGCGGGTGAGCAGGTCACCGCGCCGCGTGCCGAGGAGCGTGGTGCGGGCGAGCCGGCGGTAGGTCTCGAGCCGCAGCGCGGACTGCAGCTTGAGTGCGACGTCATGGCCGACCAGCCGCTCGGTGTAGCGGAAGACGCCGCGCGAGATGCCGAAGAAGCGGACGCCGACCGCCGCGGCCTCGAGGTAGAGCACCGGCGGGTGCTCGGCGGCGAAGGACAGCAGCCACGCAGCCACCGCCATCAGCGCCACCGAAGCCGCCGTCGCGCAGAAGGCGAGTGCCGTGGAGCCGGCCAGTCGCCAGCGCGCCCCCGGTACGGCGTCGAGCAGCCTGCTCAGCAGCGGGCCCGGACCAGAGATCCCGGCCTCCGCCGCGATGACGGGGTCCGAGCCCTTGGGCCCGTCATTCCTGGCCCGAGCGGGGATCTCCGGGATGAGGGGCAGAGGGGAGGGGACCGGGGCGAGCGTCACCACGCGGTCGGCCTCGGCGAGGACCGCGGGACGATGGCTCACCATGAGGACGGCCACGCCGAGGCGGCGGAGCGTGCGGAGCAGGGTGGCCTCGGTCCCGGCATCCAGGCCGGCGGTGGGTTCGTCGAGCACGAGCAGCTTCGCGCGTCCCAACGTGACCCGCAGCAGGGCGCGCGCGACGGCGATCCGGCGACGTTCGCCCGCGGAGACGCCCTCTGCGTCGTCCCCTACGTTCTGGCCGGGCGGCAGGTCACCGGCTCCCGCCTGCCGGAGGGCGTCCGCCACGGCGGCGTCCGTCGCCGAGGGGAAGCCGAGCCGGACGTTGTCGGCGACGGTGCCGGAGAGCAACCCCGGTTCCTGCCCGACGTACGCCACGTGCTCGCGCCAGTTCGGAGCCTGCGCGAGCGGGACGCCTCCGCTCCACAGCTCACCGCCGGTCGGGTCGAGGAAGCCGAGCGCCGCGTTCAGCAGGGTGGTCTTCCCCGACCCGCTGGGCCCGGCGAGGGCGACCACCTCCCCCGCGTGGACGTCGAAGCTCACCGGGGCGAGGGCCCGCGTCCCGGCACCGTGATAGGTGTGGGTGACCCCCCGGACACTGAGCAGCGCGCCCCCGGTTGCGCCTGGCGGCGCCTCGTCGGAGTCCTCCCCGCGCTCGGCCGGCGACGTGGGCGGCGGGTCGATGAGCGCGAACGCGGACTCCACCGCGGCCAGGCCGTCGGCGGCGTCGTGGTAGTGGACGCCGACCTGACGCACCGGCAGGTAGGCCTCCGGGGCGAGGATCAGCACGAACAGGGCGGTCGCGAGATCCAGGTCACCGAAGACCACGCGGAAGCCGACCGTGACCGCGATCAGGGCGACGCTGACGGTGGCCAGCAGTTCGAGCACGAGGGCGGACAGGAACGAGACCCGCAGGGTCCGCATGGTCTCCGAGCGGTGCCTGGTCTCGCTCTCCTGAAGGCCCCGGGCCTGCGCCCGGGCCCGTCCGAACACCTGGAGGGTCGGAAGGCCGGCGATCAGGTCGGCGAAGTGGTTGGCGAGGCGGGTCTGCACGGCCCAACGGCGCCGGGTGATCGACTCGGTGGTCCAGCCGACCAGCGCCATGAACACCGGGATCAGTGGCAGCGTGAGGGCGAGGATCACCGCCGACGTGAGATCGGCGGTGAGCACGGCAACGCCGACGATCAGGGGGACGGTGACCGCGAGCAGGAGCTGCGGCAGGTACTTGCTGAAGTAGCCGTCCAGCCCGTCCAGGCCCTGCGTGACGAGCGTGACGAGTCCACCGGACGATGTCGCCTCCAGTGGCCGCTTCAGGCGCGCGGAGAGGATGTCGCGCCGTAGTTGCGACTTCACGGCCGCCGAGGCGCGCTGCCCCAGCCACTCGGTGGCCCAGGAGAGCAGGGCCTTCACCCCGAAGACCGCCGCCAGGCCGCCGACGGCCCAGGCCAGCGTGCCCAGCTGGCGGGTGCTGAAGATGTCCCCGATGGAACGCGACAACAGCCATGCCTGACCGAGGGTCAGGATGGCTGTTGCGCTGCCTACCGCGACCCCGGCGACCAGGTAGCGCCTGGTCGCACGGGCCCTGCGGAGAAGGCGGGGGTCGATCGGCCCCGCCATCAACCAGCCAGGGCTGGGGCCGGAGCGTCGTCCGGGATGTTCTCGACGCCAAGGCGACGCCGGAACACGGTGTAGGTCCAGGCCGTGTACGCCAGGACGATCGGGACGAAGATGCACGCGGCGATCGTCATGAGGGTGAGGGTCAGTTCACTGGACGAGGCGTTCATCGCGTTCAGCGGTGAGGGTCCACCGCCGACGGCGGCGAAGCCGAGGCCGGGCCACATCGTCATGAAGATGCCCACGCCGACGAACAGGATGGACGCGGTCGTCGAGACGAAGGCGATGCCGTCCCTGCCCTTGCCGTTGAACCACCACGCGGAGGCCAGGCCGAGCGCAGCCAGTACCAGCAGCACCCATCCCAGGACGCCGACCGGGTGCAGCAGGTTCTGCGACACGAGGAAGATCGCGCCGAGCCCGATGGAGACGAGCCCCGCCCTGCTCGCGAACGCCGTGGCCCGGTCGTGGATCTCGCCCTTGGTCTTCAGGGCGAGGAACAGCGAGCCGTGGAACAGGAACAGCGCGACCAGGCACACACCGCCGAGCAGTCCGAACCAGCTGAACAGCTGCCAGAAGTACGGGCTGGGGGTCAGCATGAACAGCGACGGGTTGTTCGGCGCCGCGGCGACCGGCAGGCCGACGATGAAGTTGGCGAAGCCCACACCGAACACCAGCGGCACGATGAAGGAGCCGATGGCGGCCATCCAGTCGAAGGCGTTGCGCCACTTGGCGTCCGGGTGCTTGGAGCGGTACTCGAACGCCACACCACGGATGATCAGGCCGACCAGCACGAGGAACAGCGGCAGGTAGAGGCCGGAGAACAAGGTGGCGTACCAGGCCGGGAACGCGGCGAAGGTGGCACCGCCGGCGGTGAGCAGCCACACCTCGTTGCCGTCCCAGACCGGGCCGATGGTGTTGACGATGACCCGCTTCTCCTTCTCGGTCCGGCCGAGGACGGGGATCAGCATGGCCACGCCGTAGTCGAAGCCCTCGAGGACCAGGTAGCCGATCCACAAGACGGCGATCAGGATGAACCAGAGGCCCTGCAGGGCCAGCGGCGCGTTGCCGGCAATCTCAAGTGCGATCATTTCCGCGCCTCTCAGTATGCGAAGGACAGGGGGGCGTCTTCGTCGGTGAGCACCGTGGGCTCAGCGACGTCGGGCAGTCCCAGCTTGATGTAGTGCATCAGCAGGCCCACCTCGACCACGGCGAGCGCGCCGTAGATCACCGTGTAGAGGACCATGCTGAGGCCGACCTCGAAGGCGCTGACGCCCGGGGAGACCGCCGACATCGTCGGCAGCACGCCGAACACGATGAACGGCTGGCGGCCCATCTCGGTGAAGATCCAGCCGAACGAGTTGCCGAACAGCGGGGCGAGCGGCGCGGCGAACATGAGGGCGGTCCACAGTCCACCGGCCTTCGGCACGCTCTCCTTGCGGGTCGCCCACAGTGCCCACAGGCCGATGGCCATGGCCAGGAAGCCCAGGCCCATCATCAGGCGGAACGACCAGTAGGTGACCGGCAGGTTCGGGACCCAGTCCTCGACGCCCAGCTTGGCCAGGCGGTCGGCCGACTCCTTCTGCAGCGGGACGTTGGAGTTGGTGAACGCCTCGGACTCCATCTTCTTGACCAGGTCGTTGATGCCGTAGACCTTGCCGTTGAAGTCGCCGGTGGCGAGGAAGGACAGGACGCCGGGGACCTTGAGCGACCACACCTCGGCCTTGCCGTCGAGGGTGCCGATGGTGAACAGCGAGAACGAGGCCGGCTGCTCGGTCGTCCAGAGCGCCTCCGCGGCGGCCATCTTCATCGGCTGCACCTCGGTCATGATCTTGCCCTGGATGTCACCCGTGACCACGCTCAGGGCGCCGGCGCCCAGCAGCACCCAGGCCCCGAACTTGGTGGCCCAGCGGTACGCGGACGCGTCGTTCCTCTGCTGCTGCGTGTCGGGCTTGCCGATCCGGGCGAGGTGCCAGCCGGCGACGCCGAGGATGAGGCCGCCGGCGGTCAGGTACGCAGCGGTGAGGACGTGGGGGAGGGTGATCAGCGCGACCGGGTTCATGAGCACGGCCGCCAGGGAGGTCATCTCGCCACGATCGGTGGCGGGATTGTAGGTGGCGCCCACCGGGTTCTGCATCCACGAGTTCGCGGCCAGGATGAAGATCGAGGAGATCGTGGTGCCGATGGCGGCGAGCCAGATCATCAGCAGGTGCACCTTCCGGGGCAGCCGGTCCCAGCCGAAGATCCACAGGCCGATGAACACCGACTCCAGGAAGAAGGCGATCAGCGCCTCGAGCGCGAGGGGGGCGCCGAAGATGTCGCCGACGAAACGGCTGTACTCACTCCAGTTCATTCCGAATTGGAATTCCTGAACGATGCCCGTGACCACGCCCATGGCGAAATTGATCAGGAATAGCTTGCCGAAGAACTTGGTCAGCCGGAGCAGCTTCTCGCTGCCGCTGCGAACCCAGATCGTCTGCATGATCGCCACCAGCATGGAAAGGGCGATGGTGATGGGTACGAAGAAGAAGTGATAGACAGTCGTGATCCCGAACTGCCATCTGGCAAGGGTTTCCGCGCTCATGGCGCGAATCTACTACGGGCTGTCGTAGTCCGCAATCATTGTTCTACCATGTGCAGGTGGCAATGACCGGTGAGCTTGAGCAGGCCGTGATGGAGATTCTGTGGTCGCGGCCGGATGCGCTCTCGGTCCGTGATGTCCATGATCTGGTGACCCGCGACCGCGATCTCGCGTACACGACCGTGATGACGGTGCTGGATCGGTTGGCCAAGAAGAACCTCGTGATGAGGAATTTGGACGGGCGCGCATGGCTCTACCGTCCGGCCAGGACGCGGGCCGAGGAGGCGGCGTCAGAGGTGCTCGAACTGCTCAACCGACTGGAACCGGCCGAGCGGAGCCAGGTGCTCGCCTCCGTGCGGGATGCGCTCGTCCTCTGACGGGTGATGAATACCCCCAGGGGTTAGCGGGGGCCGGTACTACGGTTCTCGTATGACTCTGCCTGCCTGGCTCGCGCCGTTCCTGACCATGGACATCTCCGTCTGGGAGAAGGTGCTGCGCACCATCGTGGTGTACTTCGGCATCGCACTCCTGCTCCGGCTGGCCGGCAAGCGGTTGCTGGCGCAGATGAGCTCGCTGGACCTCGTGGTCGTCCTGCTGCTCAGCAACGTCGTGCAGAACGCGATCATCGGCCCCGACAACTCGGTCCTCGGCGGGCTCGTCGGAGCGGTGGTGCTGGTGGTGTTCAACTCCGCACTCGACCGCTTCTCGCTCTCCCACCCGCGCTGGCGAGCGCTGCTCGAGGGTTCGGGCACCGACGTGATCGTGGACGGCCGGGTCGACTCCGCGGCGCTGAAGCGCCTTGGCCTCACGCGTACCGACCTCGACCTCGCCCTGCGGCGGCAGGGCGCCGACGACGTGGTCGAGGTCGAGCGGGCTGCGCTGGAGCCGGAGGGCGAGATCGTGGTGACGCTCAAGCGGGGCGAGCGGACGGCGACCAGGGATGACCTGGCCGCCGCCGTCGCCGAACTGCGCGCACTGATCGAACGTCACGCCGCGTAGGCGTCCAGCCGGTCGGCCAGTGCGAGAGCTTCCGCCTTCAGCATCAGGGCGCCGTCGACGTCCCCGGCCTCGCGGTACCGGACGGCCTCTTCGAGCCGGCGGGACACCTCGGCGCGGGCGAGCGCCAGCTGGTCGGCGTCCGACAGGCTCCGCACGACGCGCTCGGCCTGGCCGAAGCGCACGGCGCCGGCGACGAACTCGGTGACCGGCCCGATCCGGGCGGGCGTGGCCACGTAACTCGTCTCGGCGTTCTGGATGGCGCTGACCGCGTCCCGGACGGCGCGCAGCGCCACCTTCTCGCGCCGCTTCATCAGGCGCACCATGTCCTCGCGCAGGTAGGTCAACAGGTCCATGACTTCTCTCCTTCCGTCGTTGCCGACGACGGTAGAGGTTCACGTAACGTGAAGGTCAAGCAGCCTGCGAGCGACGCCACCGAGCTGCGGGTCGCTCACCACCAGCTGGATCGCCTCCCGGGCCTGCGGCCCGAGTTCGCCCAGCGCGAGCAGGGCGGCCAGGCGGACGTCCTCCTCCGAGTCCCCGAGCGCCGTCGTGAGCGCCGGGACCGCTGCCACGGACTCCAGCCTGCCGAGGACCTCGGCAGCGTGCTGGCGGGTGGCCGCGCTGTCGGCGGCGAGCCGTTCGGCCACGGCGGTGACCGCGTCGGCGCCGAAGGCGGCCAGGGCCTCGGTGAGCGTGGCCGCGTCCAGGCGGTCGTCACCGAGCAGCCCGGCCAGCGGCCCGGCGGCTTCGGGGGCACCGATGCGCCCCAGGGCGTTCGCGGCGGTGTCGACGACGCGGGGTTCGGAATCGGACAGCCGGGCGAGGAGTGCCGGCACCGTCGAGGGATCCCGCAACTTCGCGAGCAACCGGGCCATGAGGCAGCGCAGGTCCGGGTCGGGGTCGTCGAGCCGCTGGACGGCGGCGCCCGCCGCGTCCGGCTGCTGGGCGAGTGCCCACACCAGCACCTCCTGCACGGCGGGGTCACGCTCGCCGACCAGGGCGGGGAGGAGTTCGGCGGTCGTGCTCCCCGGAGCTCGCAGAGCGGCCCGGAGCCGCACGATCGGGTCGGGATGGGAGAGCTGCTGTGCGAGCGCGATCGCGTCCAGGACGTCGTCCCAGCTCCGTTCCGGGGTGGCGGCCAGCCCGGCGAGTCGGTCCGCCAGCCGGCGCTCGTCGGCGATGCGCTCCTGCAGGTGCGCGAGGTGCGAACGCAGGGTCGCCGCCGCGTCCATCGCGGGATCGGCCAGCGCCTCGCCGATCTCCGGCAGGCTCAGCCCGAGCGCCTTGAGGTTCTGGATCTGAAGGAGCCGGACGAGGTCCTCGGCGTCGTAGAGCCGGTAGTCGCTCCAGCTGCGTCCCGAGGGGGTCAGCAGCCCGAGCTCCTCGTAGTGGCGCAGGGTGCGCCGGGTCAGGCCCGTCCGCTCGGCCACCTCCCCGATCCGCCACGTGCGCTCCATGCCGGGAGCCTAGCCCGACGCACCGGGGACCGGTCCAT
>JAEVYS010000090.1 GCA_023392635.1 Actinomycetes bacterium
GGCCGTCTTTTCCTCCCCCCCCCCCCCCCCCCCCCTCCACCAGGGGGACGAAGGCGAAGCGGTAGCCGGTGACGGGCTCGCGGTGCCAGCCCTCGTGGTCGCGGTCCACGATCCACATCACGCCGGCGGCGGGAACGACCAGGCGTCCGCCGATGGCGAGCTGTTGCTCAAGTTCCGCCGGGACGCGGCCCGGGTCGGCCGAGACGAGGATGCGGTCGAACGGTGCGGCGGACGGCATCCCGAAGACGCCGTGCACCGCAGGTTCGACCGACGCCCAGGGAAACCTGAACGCCGCCAGGTGGTCGCGTCCCATCGACACCAGTTCGGGGACGATGTCGACCCCCAGGACCGAGCCCGACGGCCCGGTGAGCATCGCGAGGAGGGCCGTCGTCCAGCCCGAGCCGCTGCCCACGTCCAGCACCCGAGCACCTTCGGGCACCCGCAGGAGTTCGAGCATGAATTGGACGGTCCAGGGCTGGGAGTTCGTGGCCCCGTGCCCGATGGGCAGGGGCTCGTCGAGCGCCGATCGGTCGCGGACGCCCTCGGGCAGGAACCGCGCCCGCGGGATCGCCGCCAGCGCCGCGACCACCCTGCTGTGCTCGATGCTCACGCCCCCACTCCTCGTGGTTCGTTCCTCACCACTCCTCAAGACTTCGCGCTCCCGGTCGCTGACGCGCCGGTCACGCTTCGCTTCTAGCGCACACGCTGCAGGGCCGACGCGCAAGGGGTAGGTAGGCTGACCGTTCCGGGGAGCTGTCGTGATCCGGCCGCCGGACGGCGGGGGTGTGACGACAGGGACGGGTGAGCGGCCGGGAGTGGCCGGATCGCGACACGACACAGGAGGACGCCCATGGTGCAGCCGTTGCGGCTGGTCGCCCCCGGCGGCGGCACCGTGGAGGTGGCCGTGCCGGTGGTGCTGGCGCCCATGGCGGGGATCACCAACGCGGCCTTCCGGCAGCTGTGCCGCGAACAGGGTGCAGGCCTGTACGTGTGCGAGATGATCACCAGCCGCGGCATCACCGAACGCATCCCCAAGACGTTCGACATGCTCCGTTTCGACCCGGGAGAGTCCGTCCGCTCTGTGCAGCTCTACGGCGTCGACCCGGTCGTGATGGCGAGGGCAACCGAGATCCTGTGCGCCGAGTTCGGTGTGCGGCACGTCGACCTCAACTTCGGGTGCCCGGTACCGAAGGTCACGCGTCGCGGCGGCGGGGGAGTGCTGCCCTGGAAGCGCGACCGGCTGGACGCGATCCTGCGGGCCACCGTGACCGCCGCTGACCGCTACGGCGTCCCGGTCACGATGAAGACCCGGCTCGGCATCGACGCCGACCACCTGACGTACCTGGACGCGGGCCGCATCGCCCAGGACGCGGGCTGCGCGGCGATCGCGCTGCATGCGCGCACCGTGCAGCAGGCCTACTCCGGCCAGGCCGCCTGGGAGACGATCGCCACGCTCGTGGACCGTCTCGACATCCCGGTTCTCGGCAACGGCGACATCTGGGAGGCGGCCGACGCCTTGACCATGGTCGAGCAGACCGGCTGCGCGGGAGTGGTTGTCGGACGCGGCTGCCTGGGCCGTCCGTGGCTGTTCCGAGACCTCGCGGACGCCTTCACCGGGCGCAGCACCCGCACGCTGCCGACCCTCGGCGAGGTGGCGGCCATGGTGCGCCGCCACGCCGAGCTGCTCGCGGGCCTGTACGGCGAGAAGCACGGCCTCACCGACCTGCGCAAGCACATGGCGTGGTACTTCAAGGGGTTCCCGGTCGGCGGCGACCACCGTCGCGCGCTGGCGATGGTGTCGTCGTTCGCCGAGCTCGATGCGCAGCTGGACCAGCTCGACCCGTCCGCCCCGTTCCCGTCCACCGAGCTCGGTGCCCCCCGAGGTCGCCAGGGCACCCCCCGCGACAAGGTGGTGCTGCCCTACGGCTGGCTGGATTCCACCGAGCTCGGGGACGCCGACCTCGTCGGGGCGGAGTCCGACGCGTCGGGCGGCTGAGCCTCGACCTCAGCCGAGCAGGGCGGGGTCGGACAGGGCGGCATCGCTGCGGGCGACGAGGGCGGCGCCGATCGCGGCGACCGGGTAGTCGGCCGGCAGGTCAGCCACCCGGGACGCGAGGTCGACCGACGCGAGGAAGTCGGAGCGGGAGGCGCGGGAGGCGAGTTCTCGACGGACGAGGTCGACCAGGCCGGTGCAGGTGCGGATCACGCCACCGCCCAGCACGACGAGGGCCGAGCCCTGGGTCAGGACCAGGAGCTGCACAGCGGTGGCGATGCCGGTGCTGATCGCCGTGGCCTCCGCCGCCGCGTCCGGGTCGCCGCCGGCGGCGTCGGCCAGCAGGGTCGCCAGGGTCACGCGCGGAGCCAGAGGGGCGAGGCGGGCAGCGATGCGCCCCCCTCCGACCAGCGCCTCCAGGCACCCTCGCTGGCCGCACACGCAGCGCTCCCCATCCAGCGCAACCGGAATGTGTCCGATCTCGCCGGCGAGATTGCCCCTGCCGCGCACCAGGCGCCCCTCCACCAGCGTCGCCGCCGCCACCCCCGTCCCGATGTTCAGGTACGAGAGGTCGCCGACGCCGAGGTGGTCGGCCGCGCCCAGGGCGGCAGCCTTCACGTCGTTGTCGATGCTCACGGGGACGCCGAATTCGGCCCGAAGGCGGGCGCCCACGTCGAGGTGCCCGATACCGAGGTTGACCGCCGTGCGTACGTCACCGCTGCGGTGGTCGACCTGTCCGGGAATGCCGACGCCGACACAAGCCAGGTCACCGCGGACGAGGCCGACGCGGACAAGGCAGGCGTCGGCCGCTGCCAGCGCGGCGGCCAGGACGCCGTCACCGCCGGTCGGTGTCGGGCGCACCTCGTCGGCGAGCACTCGCCCGGATGCGTCCAGGAGGATGGCGTGGGTCTTCGTGGCGCCGATGTCCAGCCCGAGGGTCGGCCGCCGGACCGCCTGGTGCGTCATCTCGTCCCCTCCGCGAGCAATTCGATCAGGCACGTCGCCGCACCCCGGCCGCTGCCGAAGGTCGCGATGTCGATCGGCGGCCGGCCCGGCAGCTCCGGCCAGCCGAGGTCGACCAGCAGGGCGTCGGGACGCCGCTCGTGCACCATAGCGGTCGCTGCCACCAGGTACGGGACGCGTGCCAGATCGCGACCCTGCACGACGAGCGGACGCCGGGCATGCTGCTCCAGCGCGGCGGCGAGCGTGTCGAGGTCGGGGGCGGCCAGGAGCGTGGAGCCCGGCAGAAGCCGGTCGAGCTCGCCGCGAAGGTGCTCCGCCACCCCCCACGGGGTGTCCTCGCCCGCGGCGATGTTGGCGGCTGACTCCAGCCGGAGAAACACCGGGGCCACCTGCGGCGCAACCGGTCCGCGCAGCCAGAAGCCGGCCGGCGACAGCGCCGGCGGCTCCCCGCCGGAGGAGCGGGACGCGCGAAGGTCGGCGATGCCGCGCGCGAGCGCGGCGACCCGCGAAGCGGCATCCTGCACGCGCTCCTCGGGGAGCCGACCCTCACGCACCGCCTCGAGCACGTGCGCGCGGATACCGGCGAGCTGCGCGGCGGTGTTGTCCGTGCCGATGCACAGCAGGTCGCAGCCCGCCGCCAGCGCGAGCACGGCCGCTTCCGGAATCCCGCGCCCCCGGCTCGCGCCGGCCATGTCGAGGGCGTCGCTCACGACGGCCCCGGCGAAGCCGAGCTGGTCGCGGAGCACGGCGAGCACCCTCGGGGACAGCGTCGCCGGGAGGTGTGGATCGAGGGCGGGCACCAGGATGTGCGAGGTCATGACGGCGAGCGTTCCGGCGTCCACGGCGGCACGGAACGGCAGCAATTCCCGCGCGGCCAGCACGTCCGCGCTGACCCCGATGGTGGGCACGGCGAGGTGGGAGTCCGTGGAGGTGTCCCCGTGGCCCGGGAAGTGCTTGGCGCAGGCGCCCGTCCCCGCGGCCTGGAGGCCACGCGTGTAGGCGGCGACGTGACGCGCGGCCAGACCCGGGTCAGCACCGAAGCTGCGGACCCCGATCACGGGGTTGCGCGGGTTGGAGTTGACGTCGGCATCGGGGGCAAGGTTGAGATCGACACCGGCGTTGCACAATTCCGAACCGATCCCCGCAGCGACCTGCTGCGTCACACGGGTGTCGTCGAGGTGCCCGAGGTAGGCCATGGAGGGGAAGGGCGAGCCTCGACGGTGGTGCAACCGGGTGACGTCGCCGCCCTCCTCGTCGGTGGCCACCACGGCTGCCGGGTTGGCGGCGTGCACGGCTGCCGTCAGCGTCCGCAGCTGCTGGGGGTCGACGATGTTGGTGCTGAACAGGCACACCGACCCCAACCCGTCCGTGAGCTCGCGGGCCAGCCACGCGGGGAGGTCCGGTCCGGCGAAGCCCGGCATCAAGGTGGCGTTGAGGGCGCGCCTCAGGTCGCTCTCGTGCATGCTCAGCCCTTCACCGCCCCGGCGACCAGGCCGGACGTGAGCCGGCCCTGCACGATCAGGAAGAACACGATCACCGGCACCGCCACCAGCGTCGACGCCGCCATCACCTGGCCCCAGTCCGTGGCCCGGTTGGCGCTGGCCTGCACGAAGCCACGCAGCCACAGGGGCAGCGTGCGGTACTCCTCCTTCTGCAGGATCACCAGAGCGACCGTGAACTCGTTCCACGCCTGCAGGAAGGCGTACACCCCGGACGCGACCAGTCCGGGGGCAAGCAGCGGGAAGGTGATGCGGAAGAACGCCTGGGTGCGGCTCAGCCCGTCCACCATGGCGGCCTCCTCGAGTTCGAGCGGCACGCCGGCGACGAAGCCACGCAGCATCCAGACCGTGAACGGCACGACCCCGGCGACATAGAGGATGGATACCCCGACCACCGAGTTCAGCAGGTTCAGCGAGCTCATCAGCTTGTACTGGGCGATGAACAGGCCCTCGGCGGGCAGCATCTGGATGAACAGGACGGCCAGCACGAACGACGCGCGCCCGCGGAACCGGAAGCGGCTGATGGCCAGGGCGGCGAGGAACGCGAACAGGAGGCAGAACGCCACGGTGGTGAGCGTGATCGCCAGGCTCATGCCGAGCGCCGGCCAGAACGTGCCCTGGGCGATCACCGCGACGAAGTTGTCGAAAGAGCCGCCGGTCGGCAGGAACCGGGGGGTGGTGGACGTCAGGACGACGTTCGGTAGCAGTGAGGAGTTCAGCATCCAGTAGACCGGGAACACCCACAGCAAAGCCACGACGATCGCGACGGCCGTGGCCAGCGTCCGTCCGGGCCTGAACCGGCGGCGGTTCTTCACGACGGTGGTCACGAGTCCTCCTTCATCAGGTGCAGCACGTAGAAGGAGCTCAGCGCGACGGTGAGCACGAGGACGAAGATCGACAGGGCGGACGCCATGGCGAAGTCGGACGAGCCCACGCCCAGCCGGTAGATGTAGGTGCCCAGCAGGTCGGTGGAGGCCAGCGGTGCGCCCGCGTCCTGCAGCATCCTGATCTGGGCGAACACGCGCAGGTCCCAGATCACCTGCAGCAGCGCGACGATCATCAGGACCGGGCGGATCATGGGCAGGACGATCGCGAAGAACCGCTGGCGCGGGCTGGCGCCGTCGAGCGCGGCGGCCTCCATGACCTCCTCCGAGATCTGGGTAAGGCCCGCGTACACCGAGAACGCGACGAACGGCACCGACATCCAGACCACGATCACGGTGGCGACGAAGTAGAAGCTGAGCGGCTGCTCCAGCCAGTTGTGGTTGGTGAAGTCGAGGCCGAGCGAGGTCAGCGCCCAGTTCACGATGCCGCGGTGCCAGTCGAACAGCCAGATCCACACCGTCATCGTCGCGATCACCGGCATCGCCCAGGCCAGCAGCATGGCGACCTGCAGGACGAGCCGGGTGATCGCGCCCACGGCGTTCATCAGCAGGGCAACGAGCACGCCGACCACCACGGTGATGGCTGCGTTGACCAGGCAGAACGCGATCGAGCGGGCAACCACGGCCCATGTCTGGGGATCGCTGAACAGGTGCGCGTAGTTCGCCGGCCCGACGAACTGTGGCGGACGGCCGAACTGCTGCGCGAGCCCGAACTTCTGGGTGGAGGTCACGAACTGCCAGGCCAGCGGGTAACCCAGGGCGAGCAGCAGGATCGCGACCGTGGGCACCAGGAGCAGGTAGGGCGCGACCGGACGGCGCCGGTGCCGCACCTGCTGCGGTGGCGCGTCCTGCCGGGTGCGGGCAGGCGTGGACAGTGCTGTCATCAGCGAAAGCCTCTCAGGCGAGGGACTGCACAGCGGCAGGAAGCGGAGGACCAGGGTTCGTG
>JAEVYS010000032.1 GCA_023392635.1 Actinomycetes bacterium
CCACCCGGGGGGGCGCGGCCCTCGTTGGCACCGGCCCCCAATCCGGTCCAGGCGAGGAGTTGCTTGAGGTCGGCCACACGGGCGCGCTGGGCGGCCACCCCCGCCTCCCCCGACTGGTCGGCGTCGAGGATCGCGTCGCAGAGTTCGTGGCCGACCTCGTTGCGCAGGGACGCGAGCAGGCGCCGGGCCTCGGACTGCTGCAGGTCCTGGGCGATCCGCATGCCGAGGCCGAACTCGGCGTTGTCCTCGAACAGCGAGTTCGACCAGGCCGGGCCGCGACCGTCGGCGTTCGTGGTGTACGGCGTGGTCGGCAGGTTGCCGCCGAAGATGGACGAGCAGCCGGTGGCGTTCGCGATGATCATGCGGTCGCCGAACAGCTGGGTCAGCGTCTTGATGTAGGGCGTCTCGCCACACCCCGAGCAGGCCAGCGAGAACTCGAACAGCGGCTGCAGCTGGGCGACCCCCTTGACCTGGTCGTGCCTCACCATCGTGCGGTTGATCTCGGGCAGCCCGAGGAAGAAGTCGAAGTGGGCGCGCTCGGCGTCCCGGTGCTCACGCGCGGGCTCCATGTTCAGCGACTTGTGCTTGAACTCGCTCTTGGACCGGGCCGGGCAGATGTCGGCACAGATCCCGCAGCCGGTGCAGTCGTCGGGGGCGACCTGGACGATCAGGCGGTGCCCCGGCAGTTGGCGGTCCTTGTACTCCTTGTGCCTGAACCCGTCGGGCGCCCCGGCCAGGTCGGCGGGGTCGGCCAGCTTGATCCGGATCGCTGAGTGCGGGCACACCACGGCGCACTTGCCGCAGTCGATGCACAGCGAGGAGTCCCAGATCGGTAGCTCGGCGGCGAGCCCGCGCTTCTCCCACTTCGAGGTGCCGGTCGGCCAGGCACCGTCGACCGGCAGCGCGCTCACGGGCAGCAGGTCGCCCTGCCCGTGCAGCATGGCGCCGGTGACGCGGCGGACGAAGTCGCCCGCCTCCGCCGGCAGCGGTGGGAGGCGGTGCTCGTGGCTGGACGGCCGCAGGCCGGCGGGCAGCGGCCGCAGGGCGGCGATGGCGGACTCGATCGCAGTGAAGTTGCGCTCCACGACCGTCCGTCCGCGGCGCCCGTAGGTCTGCTCGACCGCCGCCTTGATCGCGGCCACCGCCTCGTCGGCGGGCAGCACCCCGGAGAGGTAGAAGAAGCAGGGCTGCATGACGGTGTTGATTCGTTTGCCGAGCCCCGCGGCCTTCGCCACCGCCTCCGCGTCGATCACCCAGGTGCGCAGCCGCTTGTCGGCGATCTCGGCCTGCACCTCCACCGGCAGGTGCTCCCAGGTCTCCTCCCCGTACGGCGAGTTCAGCAGCAGCGTGGCGCCGGGTCTGGCCACGTCGACAGTCTTCATGGAGCGCAGCAGTTCGAACTGGTGGACGGCCACGAAGTCCGCCCGGTCGACGAGGTAGGTGGCCCGGATCGGCGTCCTCCCGAACCGGAGGTGCGACACGGTGACCGCACCGGACTTGCGCGAGTCGTACACGAAGTAGCCCTGCGCGAACGCGTCCGGCTGCTCGCCGATGATCTTCACCGAGTTCTTCGCCGCCCCCACCGTGCCGTCGGAGCCCAGCCCGTAGAACACCGCCGAGAGGTGGTCGTCGGGGACGCGGAACGCCGCGTCCGGGGTGAGCGAGAGGTGGGTGACGTCGTCGACGATCCCCACGGTGAACCGGGGCTTCGGATCGTCCTTCGCGAGCTCGTCGAACACCGCCTTCGCCAGTTGCGGGGGGAACTCCTTGGACGACAGCCCGTAGCGACCACCGATCACCCGCGGTGCCGCGCTCCGGGACGCCAGCGCGACCAGGACGTCGGCGTGCAGGGGCTCGGCGGGAGCTCCCGCCTCCTTGGTGCGGTCGAGGACGGCGACACTGCGCACGCTCGACGGCAGCGCGGCCAGGAACGCGTCCACGGGGAAGGGCCGGAAGAGCCGGATGGTCAGCATTCCGACCTTCTCCCCCCGCCGCACCAGTTCGTCCACGGTCTCGGCCAGGCACCCGGCCGCCGAGCCCATGACCACGACGACCCGCTCGGCGTCCGGAGCGCCCTGGAAGTCGACCAGGGAGTACCGGCGCCCGGTGCGCACGGCGAGCTCGTCGAACACCTCGGCCACCACCTCCGGCACCGCGTCGTGGAAGGGGTTCGCCGCCTCGGCGGCCTGGAAGAAGGTGTCGGGGTTCTCGGCGACGCCGCGGATCACCGGCGCGTCGGGGGTCAGGCCGCGGGAACGGTGCGCGAGGACGTCCTCCTCCCTCACCAGGGCGCGCAGGTCGTCGTCGGCGAGCAGCTGGATCGTGTTCTCCTCGTGGCTGGTCCGGAAGCCGTCGAAGAAGTGCACGAAGGGTACCCGTGAGCGGAGCGTCGCGGCATGGGCGACCAGCGCGAAGTCGTGCGCCTCCTGCACGCTGGATGCGCACAGCATGGCCCAGCCGGTGGTGCGGGCAGCCATCACGTCGGAGTGGTCGCCGAAGATGCTCAACGCATGCGTGGCCACCGTCCGGGCAGCGACGTGGATGACCGCCGGCGTGAGCTCACCCGCGATCTTGTACATGTTGGGCAGCATCAGCAGCAGGCCCTGGGACGCGGTGAAGGTCGCGCCCAGCGTCCCCTTCGTCACGGCGCCGTGCAGGGCGCCGGCGGCACCGGCCTCGGACTGCAGTTCGACGACGTCGGGCACGCCGCCCCACAGGTTCGTGCGCCCGGCCGCCGACCAGGCGTCGGCGGACTCCCCCATCGCCGAGGACGGCGTGATCGGGTAGATCGCCAGCACCTCGCTCAACGCGTGCGCCACCCGGGCGGCGGCCTCGTTCCCGTCGATGGTGGCCCGGGCCGGCTCGGGGGTCGGGACGCCGGTCACAGCGGCTGGCGGCCGACGGTGCCGACGATCCCCTGGCGGTACGCCGCGCTGCTGAACTTGTCGTACTCGGCCTGGGCCGCCTCGATCCGCTTGGGCACGTCGAGCCGCTGCGACGGCTCCTGGTTCCCCGGGGTCGAGATGAACTTCTCCAACGCCTTCAGGCCCGCGTGCGCGCGCGCGGCGGCCGCCGCCTGCTTCGCGTCCAGCCGGGCCGCGTACCAGTCCGAGGCGAGGATCGCGTCGCGGGTGAACAGTGCCCGGAAGTCCGGCGAGTCCAGCGTCCAGCCCTCCTCGGACGCTCCGTCGGCCATGATCTCGAGCAGGGCCTTCAGCGGGGGGATCGCCAGACCGATCGTGCCGTCGTCGACGTACGCCCGGGCGACGCGCTGGTGGGTGGCGACGATCGTGGCGACCGACTCGGCGAACACGTCCGCGTCCTGGAGCTCGGGTCGCAGCATCTCCGGGGTGAACACCGCGTGCGGGTGCAGGAAGATGCGGCCGAAGTACTTGCGCGCGAACGACTGGGTCATGCGGTAGCCCAGCCGGCTGGCCAGGACCTTGGTGCCGTTGTGCTCGAAGTCGCAGATCCGCTCCAGCGCCCCCTCAGCGACGAGGTTGGCCGCTGTCCGCTCGGTCGGTGTCATCCGGGAGAAGACCTCGGGAACCAGCATGGAGATGTCGTGGTCGACCCGCACCTGCGGGCCGACGTACCCGGCGCAGGACACCCAGCCGTCGTAGCCGGTGAGCGCGAAGGACAGCAGCGCGGCGTTGAGGTCCAGCACCGCCGGCATCGCGTTGAACGGGCCCTTCGTCATCGCGCCCTCCGAGCCGGCGCCGGTGGTGGACGGCGACTTGCCGGTCATCGAGGAGATGAACTCGGCGAACAGTTCGGGCAGCTCCATGTAGTGCAGGGGGTTGTACGAGCACAGCGGGGGCACGCCGGCGTCAGCCGGGTTGTTCCTGCGCCCTGCAGCGACCACGTCCACGGGCAACGCCAGCGGGCTGTGGGAGGGCAGCTTGCGCACCAGGTGCCCGGCGAGGTCGGCCACCGCCGTGGCCGCGGCGTTGGTGCGGTCGGGGCGCTTCTGCAGGTAGCGCGGGTTCTTGCTCGGCTTGCCGTCCACCAGGCGGGGGTTGGCTGAGGACACGAAGTAGGCGGGCGACCGGTCGGACGGGGAGGCAGCGAAGTCGCTGATCAGCTTCGCCATCGGCTCGGTGAACTGGCTGAACGCGACCGCGTCGTCGACCATGTCGACCGCATCGGCGTGAGTGAGCGGCTGGAAGTTCGACAAGAAGGTGTCACGGCCGGCGATGTCGGCCTCGGCCTGCTTGTCATAGCCGCGGTGGATGGCATCGTCGGGACGCTGGAACAGCAGGTTCTCGCAGTTCTCGACGAGCTTGTAGGAGCGGGAGTCGTCCAGTCCCAGCATGTGCCCGCCGACGACGACGGACGCGGTGATGTCGTCCTCGGTCTGCACCTTCACAGCAGGGTTGAAATCGTGACGGAGCCCGAACAGCCGCCACGAGCCGTCGGTGTCGAAGCCGACCCGCAGCATGTTCACCATGATCTTCTCGCCGTCCAGGCGCAGGTTGATGCCGCGGCGGCCGTTGATGATGCCGACCGTGAAGTGGCTGCGCCAGTCCTCGCCCCACTCGGGACGGTAGAAGCGCTTCACCACGAACACGAGTTCCTTGACGTGCTGCGGGATCGAGTCCAGCCAGGCGTTGTACTCGGCGGTGTACTCCGAGGCGGAGGGCGTGAGCAGCTTGATCACGCTGCCGATGGAGCGGTCGTCGGAAAGGATCTCGCGCCGGTCGCGTCCCCGCTGCTCGGGGTCGGCGAACCGGTCGGAGAAGTCACGCTCGAGGATGGCCGCGACCGCGTCCATGTCGGCGTCGTAGTCGGGGGAGTAGGCGTTGCCGAAGATGAAGGCGTCGGTGATGGCCTTGGAGATCTCCGACTTGCCGCCCCCCGACACGGTGGCGGGCTTGTGGCAGCTGGTCGCCATGGCGACGGTGCCGACCAGGCTCCACTGGGTGCGGTCGGCCGCCTGCTGGACCATCCGCACCTGGTAGCCGTCCGGGGTCAGGTAGGTCTTGTCGGCGCGGAGCCGGATCGAGCCCTCCGCCCCGTCCGCGTTGGCCCAGGACACCGTGAGGGTGCGCAGGGAGAACGTGGGGCACTCGGGCACCAGCACGATGTGCGGCTGCTCGGTGTCCAGCGCGTGGCCCTCCGGCTGCGGCTCGAACCGTCCCGGGTCGCGCTCGAGCACCGCGGCCAGGCTGTAGCCGCTCCCGGCACGGCCCACGGTGTACTCCTGGCCCAGGTTGTAGCTCGGGTAGACCAGCGCTCCGCCGGCGTGCTCCTCCTCGGCGTTGCCGAACAGGTTCGCCGAGTAGCTGATCTGGGTCTTCACCTCCTTCTTGCAGTAGCCGAAGTAGTTGTCCGCGATGACGGTCACGATGACACCGCGTTCGTCGCGGGCGCAAACCTTGAACGCCTGGCCGCCGTTGTAGGGCTCGTCCTCGTGCTCCCAGCACTGGCCGTCGCGCCGCTGGCGCGCGGTCGCCTCGCTCACGTGCGGCAGGCCCAGCGACTTCTTGGTCACCCGGACCAGGTGGGGGGCGAGGATCACCGCCCCGGTGTGGCCGGTCCAGGTCTCCGGCGCCAGGGACGCGTCGTTCTCGGGCAGGTACGGGTCCCCGCCGTTGCCGAAGATGCCCTCGACGAAGTCGAGGTTCGCCACCAGGCCGCCGGGAACGATGAACCGGGTCTCCATGCGCTTCTCGCGCACCCAGCCGGGTACGGCCGGTGCCACCAGGGGACGCAGTTGCAGCGAGACGAAGCAGGCAGCCGGCTCGGCCTGGTTCGCCGTGTACGGCAGGACCTTGTCGATCTCGGGCGGCTGGAAGGCCAGCGCGAGGAGCCGCGCGAAGACCGCCTTGGGCACCGCGATCTTGTCGTCCGGGATGGGCAGCCCGCCCTCGGCCACGTGGAACACGCCGGCCGTCGTCCGCCGGTCGTTGGCCGGGTTGTGCAGCACGCCGTTCGCGAGCCGGTAGCTGCTCAGCAGTGGCGACGTGAAGGCGTCCGAGTCGGCGGGCAGGGACAGCGCCCGGGCGAGTCCCGGCTCGTCGAGCACGAACGTTCGTCGCGGCAGCTTGGGCGCCAGCCCGGTGTCGGAGAGGTAGTCGTCCAGCCAGTCCTGGATCCGCGCGTCGGCCGCGCACAGCCGGTCGGCCAGCCGCCGGCTCAACTCCCGCTGGCGGGCGAGGATCGGCGCGACCAGCCGGGCGGTCGCCGTGTCCTGGGCCCCGGCGGGCGTCGGCAGGCCCAGCTGGGCGAGGCGAAGGTAGATGGCGGCGTGTTCGATCTGGGCCATGCCCCTATTGTCGGCGCTCGCCGACGCCTCCCCTGGACGGGTCTCGCCACCGGGGGCCGCGGTTGACGGATGTGCAGGGCCCGTGCAGCCGCGCGCATCGTCTCCGGCGAGCCACGCCGAGCCGGTCGTCGGGCTGCGCCGAATCGCCTGCCCGGGAAGTGGGAAAGGCCCGATTGCCGAGCAGCGGTGCTCCTTTCCCCACGATTTCCCCGCCCGCGCGGGCGAACGTCGCCAAGCCGATATGCGGCAGGGCCCACTCCGGGTACCCTCGCCACATGGTTCAGGGGTTGAACCAGGTCTGGGTGGGGTTGGCCGAAATAGGTCTGGGCCTGGTTTTCTGTTTCATCGGTTACACCGCCGCCAGGGTGGTGCTCGCCGTCTGGGGGGCCCTGGTCGGGTTCGTCGCCGGCGGCATGCTGTACCTGTGGCTGCTGCAAAGGTTCAGCGGCCCGGTCATGGCGACCATCCCGTGGTGGGCGGTCTCGATCGCGGTGGCACTGGTGCTGGCGTGGCTCTCCTTCGCGTTCTACACGGTCGCGGTCCTCGTCTCGATGGGGGCGGTCGGCTGGGGTCTCGGGCAGCTCCTGGTGGGCGCCGTGGGCATCCCGCCGTGGCTGTCCTTCGCGACCGGTCTGATCGTGGCCGCCGGCCTCGTCATGGTCGGGTGGACACTGAACCTGCCGAAGGTCCTGCTGGTCGTCCTCACGGCCTGCGTGGGTGCCGGCGGCGTCCTCGACGGGGTCCAGCTCATGCTCGGACACCGCCTCGCCTGGTTCGACCAGATGGGGTGGAAGACCGACCTGCCGACGCACGCGGCCTGGACGATCGCCTTCGCTGTGCTGGCCATCGCCGGCATGTTCTTCCAGTTCCGGCAGAACTCGGAGGACAACCTGCGCGACGCGTACAAGCGCGGCTGAAAGCCCCGGCTCCCCGGCGCCACTGTCGGAAAGGGAATGCCCGCGCGGAAATGCCCTGCGCAGCGAAATGCCTGCCGCCGGGTTACCGGGCCGTTCCCGCCTTGGGGAATGCGTCGTTCCGGACCTGTTCGGGAACGGGCGGGCCACCGCCGGCCCTAGGATCCCAGGCATGCTGATTGTCACCACGAATGACGTTCCGGGCTACCGCATCGAGGCCGTCCTCGGCGAGGTCATGGGGATGACCGTACGGAGCGCCAACATCGGCGCCAACATCATCGCGGGCTTCCGCTCGCTCGGCGGGGGCGAGGTGGACGAGTACACCCGCCTCGTCTACGACAGCCGGCAGCAGGTGATGCAGCGGATGTGGCAGGACGCGTCCTCGCGGGGCGCGAATGCGATCGTCGCGATGCGCTTCGACACCGGCGAGATCGGCCAGGCGTTCACCGAGATCTGTGCCTACGGCACGGCGGTCGTCGTGGAGCCCATCCCGCAGGGCCAGCCGGGAGCGACCAGGCAGTCGGCCGGGCTCGCCGCACCGCAGACGATGCGCTGACGAGCAGGCGCGACGCGGCCGAGGGCCCCGCACGCCACCCGCTGCGCGGGGCGCGGCGTTCGCCGGGTTACTCCGACGGGGCCGGCGGCTTGGGGTCCTTCGGCCTGGGCAGCACCACCTTGGGCGTGTTCGCGGCCTTCTCGGCGTCGCGCCGCAGCGTCCTCAAGCCACGGACGCCGCGGTAGACGGCGACGACACCCATGCCGAGCAGGCCCCAGTCGAGGATGGCGAAGCCGCCCGCCTGGCCCTGACCGGCGTTGTCGATGGAGAGGAAGTAGACCGCGAAGACGACGGCCAGCAGCCCGACCACGAGGTAGAGCCACGCCTGGCGTTTGGGATCCTGCACGCCCGAAGCCTAGCCGGTCATCCTCCGCCACTCGCATACTGGCTCGTGGCACCACACCACTGGTCCCCGCCTCCGGGGACGTCGCGGCCACCCAGGAGGATGCGCATGACCATGCCACCCGCCCCTGCCACCCGACGCGGACCCGTCGGTGTCGGCGTCATCGGTGCCGGGATGATCAGCCGGGCCTACCTCGACAACCTCACCCGCTTCCCGGACGTGTCGGTCCTCATTGTCGGCGACCTGGACGAGGAGCGGGCACGCCGGCAGGCGCAGGCGCACGCCGTCCCGGACGCCGGCACGGCCGGTGACGTACTGGCCCACCCTGCCGTGGAACTCGTCGTGAACCTCACGATTCCCGCCGTGCACGCCGAGGTGTCGTCCGCGGCCCTTGCCGCGGGAAAGCACGTCTGGTCGGAGAAGCCCATCAGTGTCGACCGGGAGAGTTCGGCGCGCCTGCTGGCCGAGGCCGCAACGGCGGGGCTGCTGGTCGGCGTCGCGCCCGACACCGTCCTGGGGCCCGGCCTGCAGACGGCGCGGCGTGTGATCGCCCGCGGGGACATCGGGACGCCGCTGGCGGCGCAGACGGTGTTCCAGTGGCCCGGGCCGGACCTGTTCCACCCGAACCCCGAGTTCCTGTTCGCCGCCGGCGCCGGTCCCCTGTTCGACATCGGCCCGTACTACCTGACCGCGCTCGCGCACGTCTTCGGGTCCTACGCCCGGGTCGCCGCCGTCGGGTCGAGGAGCCGGCGCACCCGCCGGATCCTGGTCGGCGAGCGGGCAGGTACCGAGTTCGAGGTGGTCGCTCCCAGCCACGTCAGCGCGATCGCCGCCTTCGAGGACGGAGCCGTGGCCCAGAGCGTGCTGAGCTTCGACTCCCCGCTGGCCCGGCGTGGCTATGTGGAGATCACCGGCACAGAGGCCACCCTGCTCGTCCCCGACCCCAACCGGTTCAGCGGCCCGGTGCGGCTCACGCGGCCGGTCACGTCGATGGATGCCCTCGAGGACGCCGACTGGCTCGACATCCCCGTGGCGGCCGAGACGTTCGGACGAGGTGCCGGCGCCCTCGACCTGGCGCGCTGCATCCGCACCGGCGGCACCCCCATGGCCTCCGGTGAGCTCGGCCACCACATCCTCGATGTCATGGTGTCGATGGAGGAGTCGATCGCCACCGGGAGCATGGTGGCCGTTCGCAGCTCGATCGCCCCGGTACCGCTCCTCCCGGAGGGCTGGGATCCGTACCAGGCGACCCTTCCCGGCTAGCTCGGCTCGTCGGGGAGCCCCAGCGCGTCGGCGAGGATCCGCGACGCCGCGTAGGTGTCCTCCCCGGCGGCGCCGAAGACACGGGCGTTGTGGCCGTCCCACCGGCCCCAGCCCGGGTCACCGGTGCTGATGAACCGCACCCAGGCTCCGTGCATAGCGTCCGCCAGTTCGCGTGGGGGGTTCGGCCCCGCGACGGTCGCGACCCCCTCGGCGGAGAGCAGGTCCCAGGCGAACGGCAGGTCCAGGCAGTGGAAGGACAGTCCCACTCCCGGCGCCGGCCAGCGGAAGTCGTAGAGCCAGGTGCCGTCCCTACGGGCGTCGGCCGAGCGCAGCAGGGGCACCCGGAAGCTGAGGTCGGTGACCAATTGGCCGCAGAAGTCTGCGGTCCACGCGATGTCGGGCTGGGCCTCGACCCAGGCTCGGGCGGCGCGCGGGTCCAGACCGCCCTCGGTGAGCGCTGCGCACGGGTCCACGCCCGACCAGGCGTCCCGCACCGGCTGCGGCATGGGGGTGAACTCGTGCGCGACGGTGCCGGCGAGCAGCCGGACGCCCGCACCCCCGTGGGCGAGGCCCGCTCCGACCGGCACGGGCAGCACGTCATCGCCGGTGGCGGGGACGAACGGCAGCCCGACGCCTCCACGGGCCAACGTCGCTCGGACGAACCCGGCGGGGCTCGGAGGCGGCGCGTCCCCCGACGCCATGAACGCCTGCTGTGCATCCAGCACGGCGTCCTCGCTCAGCACGGACCAGCCGGCACGTGTGGGCTCGACGCCGGCCGCGACGGCGAACCCGCGTCCGATCTCCTGGGCGCGGTCGCCGGTGAGGGCGAGGCGGGCCGGGGAGTGCGCGATGACCTGTGCGAAGAGGCCGCGTGCCGCGGGCGACGCCAGCAGGGCGAGCACGGCCGTTCCTCCCGCCGACTGCCCGGCGATGGTCACCCTGGTCGGGTCACCGCCGAAGCCTGCGATGTTGTCCCGCACCCACTCCAGTCCGCGTACCAGATCGCGGAGGCCGCGGTTCGTCGGGGCATCCTCGATCCAGCCGAAGCCGTCGAACCCCAGCCGGTAGGACAGCGAGACGGTGACCACCCCGTCCCGGTTGAAGGACGCGCCGTCGTACCACGGGCTGGCCGGCGAACCGGCGAAGAACCCGCCGCCGTGGACCCACACCAGCACCGGCAACGCCGCCGACACCGCGCCCGGCGCCGGCGTGAACACGTTGAGGTTGAGCGTTGCATCGCCCGGCACGGAGGGTTCGGGGATCGTGGTCACGTCACCGAAGGGCCGTCGCTGCGGCGTCGGGCCGTACGCCGAGGCGTCCCGCTCCCCGTCCCACGGTCGCGCGGCCACGGGTGCGGCGAACCGGAGGGGCCCCACCGGCGCCTCCGCGAACGGGATGCCCAGGAAGGCGGCCGAGGCTCCTCGCCAGACGCCGCGGACGACTCCCGTGGCGGTCTGGACGGACGGGCGCCCGGTCACGGGCCTACGGCGCCTGCAGCTTGGTGCGGAGGGCGGCGTACTGGGTGGTGGTGAGGCCCACCCCCTTGATCAGGTAACGCCGCACCGAGCCGTACACGCTCTTCGCCTTGTCCAGGCCGGCCTTGAGGTAGGAAGCCCGCACGACCTCCTTCTCTGAGGTCGCCGCGGCCCTGGTGTCGCCGTAGCGGGCCCGTACCGCCTCCACCTTCTGCGCGATGTCGGCGGCGCGGTAGCTGTTCGACAGCACGTACTGCTCGGAGATCGTGGCCTCGTCGACCCCGGCGATCTCCTGCAGCATCGCGGAGACCCAGCCGGTGCGGTCCTTGCCCGCGGTGCAGTGGACGATCACCGGTCCGTCGGCGGCAAGGATCGAGCGCAGCGTCCGGCCCAGGGCCTTCCGCTGGTCGGCGATGCTGACGAAGCGCCGGTACTGCTCGCGCATGTACGCACGGGCCTTGGCCGGGGTGGTGGTCCCGGCCGAGCTGAGGACATGACCTGCATACAGGTTGACGTGGTGGTTGGCGGCCCCGGCGATCGCGGGATCGGGCAGCTGCCTCATGGCGGTCGGCGTCCGCAGGTCGTAGATGTCGCTGATCCCGGCGGCCTCGAGCGCGGCGATGTCGGACGCGGTCAGGTCGGACAGCTTGCTCGAGCGGTACACCACTCCGGTGGCCATGTGGCCCGTCCTGGTGGCGATCCCCTGGCCGGCCACGTCACGGAAGTTGGACGGCCCGGTGACCCCGAGCGGAGCGGGAGCGGCAACGGCCACCGGGCTCGGACCGAGCAGCCCGGCGACGACGACCAGCACGAGGATGAGCGCACGTTTCACGCGAGCACTCTAGACCCGCGGTGGCCACACCCGCCGGGGTACCGCCGTGCCGGCACACCCGGGCACGCGCCGGCGCAGGACAGGTCGCCGCCCGTCGACCCGGCAAAAGTGTGCACACTTGACCAAGGCTGTGTGCATATCTGCACCAATCGCAGGACCAACCCGGCCAGAAACCCTCGACGCCGCCCCCACGGCGGGCCAGAGTTGTTCGTGGCAGCAGACGACGAGCCTGCCGCCACGAAGAACAAGTGCAGCAAGAAACGGACCGCCCGACGGTTGCTCCCCTCGCAACCCGACCCATCAACCCCTCGGTGGAGTGCAGTCCGCAAGACCCAAGAGCATTCGGATGAGTACCCCTCGCTCATGGGCCCCACGGCCGGGGTCAACACCCTCCCTGACCCCGGCCGAGCACTGCACCCGTGGCCCACTCCCGGCGGCCTCCCGGCCCTGTCGCCTCCCCGGTTTGGACGGGGAGCCCGGTTCCCGGCCACACCGCTTCTCCTCGCAGCTGTCCGTGCGTCGGCGTCGGCCGCCTGTGCCAGACTCGTGGAATGCGCGCCTACCGGGACATCCTCTCGATTCCCGGCGCGCTCAAGTTCTGTGCGGCCGGCCTGCTGGCCCGCTCGGGCGGGGCCATGATGGGCCTCGGCATCGTGCTGATGGTCTCGGCGCTGTACCGCAGCTACGGGCTCGCCGGTGCGCTGGCCGCGGCGAACGCCGTCGCCTGGGCAGCGGGCACCGCCGTCCTGTCCAACCTCGTGGACCGTTACGGCCAGCGGCGCGTGATGTACCCGGCCACCGTGGTGTCGGCCGTCATGCTCGCGGTCGTGGTGGTGTTCGCCGTCCTCCAGCTCCCGGCGTGGACGCTCTTTCCCCCGGTCGTCATCAGCGGGGCCACCGGCGGCGCACCCGGCGCCCTGGTGAGGGCCCGCTGGAGCCACGTGACCACCGACCCCCACCAGTTGCACACCGCCTTCTCGCTGGAGTCGACCCTCGACGAGCTCACGTTCGTGATCGGGCCGGTGTTGGCGACCGCACTGTCCACCGGGGTCCACCCGGCTGCCGGGCTGGTCGCGCCGGTCGTCCTCTCGCTCGTGGGGGCCCAGCTGTTCTACTCCCAGCGCGACACCGAGCCACCCGTCCCGCCGCGTCCGACGGACGGGACGCGCCGCCCCCGCCGGCGGTTCATCCTGAAGACCGCCGGCGTCGCCCCGCTGGTCGCGGTCAACACGCTCATCGGCTGCGTGTTCGGGGGGATCGACGTCAGTGTGGTTGCGGCCGCCACCGACTGGGGCGTCCGCTCCGCCTCGGGTACCGTGCTCGCCGTCTTCTCGTTCGCTTCCGGCGTCGCCGGCTTCTTCTACGGCGCCCGCACGTGGCACTCGCCCCTGACCCGGCGCTTCGTCCTCGGCGTCCTGGCGCTGTTCCTCAGCGCGGGCGGCCTGCTGTTCGCGCGTTCCGAGCTCGTCCTCGCCGCCGTCGGGCTCTGCGTCGGAGCCACCGTCGCTCCCACCCTGATCAACGGCAACAGCCTGGTCGGACGCCTCGTCCCGCGCGGGCGCCTCACCGAGGGGCTGTCGTGGATGGGCACCGGCCTGGGCATCGGCGTCGCGGTCGGCTCCAGCGTGGTCGGCCCGGTCATCGATGCCCGCACCTGGGCCGCCGGCTTCGCGGTCACCGCCGGGTTCGCCACCCTCGCGGCCCTGATCGCTATCGGCTCGATCGCCGGGCTGAACCGCGCCGTCGCGCGTGCCCACCTCGTCGAGGAGGACGCCGCCGAGCGGGAGACCATCTTCGAGTAGGGGGAATACCTCGGTTTATGCCCCGGGGGGTTACCGATTGTTGGACAATCTAGTGACCTCGCGCCCGGGAGCCCTCCCATCGCCCGCCCGACGGACGAGCAGCTCCTGACACGGTCCCAACTCAGAGAAGAGTCTGCATGTCCGTATCTGCCCCCCGGTTTCCCGGTGTCCCCGATGTGATCAACGGCAACGGTGCCGTCGCCTACGTGATGAAACACGTGTGCGGCGGTGTCATCGGCTACCCGATCACCCCGTCCACGGAGATCTCGGAGATCTTCGAGGCGGCACGTGCCGAGGGCCAGCTCAACGTCTGGGGCAGGCACCCCTTCTTCGTCGAGACAGAGGGCGAGCACTCCGCCCAGAGCGGAGCCCTCGGGGCCGCCCTGGTGGGGGGCAACTTCATCTCGAACGCCTCCTCCAGCCAGGGCATCCTCTACGGCCTGGAGTCGCACTACGTGACCGTCGGCAAGAAGATCGGCGGATTCGTGCTGCAGGTGGCTGCGCGCGTGGTCACCAAGCACTCCCTGAACGTGATGGCCGGCCACGACGACGTCTATGCGCTGCTGCCGACCGGCTACACCATCCTGTTCGGCTCGAACCCGCAGGAAGCGGCCGACCTCGCCGCGATCTCCTACCGCGCGTCGTCGCTGTCCCTGATCCCGGTGGCCAACGCCATGGACGGCTTCGCCACGAGTCACGTGATGAGTGAGGTGCTCCTGCCCGAGCCCGAACTGCTCGGCACCTACCTCGGCGACCCGGCCGGACGCATCCCCTGCCCGACCGTCGCGCAGGAACTCCTGTTCGGCGCGAAGGGACGGGTGTTCCAGCTGCAGCGCTACCTCGACCGGCACGCCGACGACTTCGAGTCCCCCCGCCTCGCCGCCCTCCGCGCCTGGCTGGAGGCCCGCGCTCCGCGCATCGAGGCCGACGGTGACGGCGAGCTCGTCGAGGAGACCCTGGTGCACGTGCCTGCGGCGTTGCGGGCCCAGTGGCGTCGCCAGTGGGTGAACAGCTGGCCGGCCGGCACCCGCCAACTCGTCCCCGCGCTGGTGGATCCGCACAACCCCGGCCTCACCGGCCCGGTGCAGAACCAGCCGGACTTCCAGGCCGGTTCCGCCGACCACCGCACCCACTTCGCCAGCGCCGTCCCCGCGCTCGTCCGGCAGGCCATGACCGAGTACTCCGACCTCACCGGACGCACCTACGCACCCGTCCTCGCCTACGACTGCGAGGACGCGGACTACGTGATGGTCGGCATGGGTTCGATCACCGACGACGTCCGCGCGGTGGTGCCCTACCTGCGCTCGCAGGGCCTCAAGGTCGGGGTCGTCTCGGTCAAGCTGTTGCAGCCCTTCCCCGAGGAGGAGCTCGTCGCGGCCATCGGCAACGCCAGGGCCGTCACCGTCCTGGAGCGCTCCGACGACACCGCCCTCACCCGGTTGGTCACCCAGGCCCTGTTCCACGCCCGGGCGAACGCGGAGGCCGACCCGGCCGTCCTGCCCTACCCGGGCGTGCCTGCACTCGCCGCCATCCCGCGCCTGACCACGGCGATCTTCGGGCTGGGGGGCCACGACATCCAGCCGCGCTACACCGTGGCAGCGTTCGAGAACATGGCGAAGCCGTCCCCCGCGCCGCTGGTCTACCTCGGCTCGCAGTTCTTCACCGCCCATCCGACGCCGGCCGTGGCCGCGATCCAGGACCGACTCCGCGCCGCCTACCCCGAGACCGAGCTGATGGCGCTGACCCCGGGCGAGAACCCGCCGGTGCTCGCGCCGGGCACCCTGCGCATCCGCTTCCACTCGGTCGGCGGCTACGGCACGGTGGCCACAGGCAAGCTGCTGACCGACGTGCTGGCTTCGCTGCTCGGCATGCACTCGAAGTCGGCGCCCAAGTACGGCTCGGAGAAGTCGGGCGCATCGACGAACTACTACATCACCCTGTCCCCGGAACCGGTCCTGCTGACCAACGCCGAGCTCGAGGACGTCGAGGTCGTGGTGGCTCCCGACCACCAGGTGTTCTCCCACACCAACCCGCTCAAGGGCCTCGTCGCCGGCGGCACCCTGATCATGCAGTCGGACAAGCAGCCGGCGCAGGTGTGGCAGGAGCTGCCGTCCTTCGCGCGACGGGTGATCCGGGAGCGGGGCATCCGTTTCCTCGTGCTGGACGCTTTCGCCATCGCCCGCGCGCACGCCCCCAACCCCGAACTCGAGACCCGGATGATGGGCATCGCCTTCATCGGCGCCATCCTCGGCCACGTCCACGGCATCGGCAAGGGCGACAGCCGGGAGGCGGAAGCCGAGGTGAGGGCGGAACTGGCGAAGAAGTTCGGCCGCCGCGGCGAGACCGTCATCGAGGCCAACCTGGCGGTCGTCCGGGACGGCATGAAGGCGCTCGTGGTCGACTACGACGACCCCGCGCTGGTCGCCGTCGAGGAGGCGGGGACGCTCGTCGGGGCGCGGGCGTCGCTGTCCGCGGCGATGACCCCGTCCGTGGCACGGGAGCGGACGAGCGGGCTGTTCGACCCCGGCTACTACGAGGAGATGATGGCCCGGCCGTTCCGCGAGGGCACCATCGACGAGGCGCCCGTCCTGCCGGGGACCGGTCTGTTCATGCCGGTGGGCACGGGCGCGGCCAAGAACAAGGGCATCTTCCGGCGTACCGTGCCGGTGTTCGACCCCGAAGCCTGCACCGCCTGCATGGAATGCGCCCTCGCCTGCCCCGACAACGCCATCCCGAACACCGGCCACGAGTTGGGCGACCTGCTGGGCGCCGCCATCGACGCCGCCGGCCTGAGCGAGGGCGAGAGGGCTCCGTGGTACGGGCTGGTGCCTGCCTGGGCCGATGCGATCCGTGCCGGTTTCCGCGATTCCGCTGCGGCGACCGACCTCGCCGCGGTGGCTCGCGGGGCGGCCGCCGGCCTCCCGGCCGAGCAGCTGCCGTCCGACCGGCTCGACGACGTGGTGGCTGCGCTGGCGGCCTTCCCCGTGGCTCGCACGCGTCCGCTGTTCGACGCGGCCGAGAAGCAGGCTCCCGGAACCGGCGTCCTGTTCTCCGCCGTGGTCGACCCCTGGAAGTGCACCGGCTGCCTGCAGTGCGTCGAGGTGTGCGGGCCCGACGCGCTCACCACCGCCGACCAGACCGATGTGCTGCTCGGAATGCTGGAGGCCCGCTTCGAGCGGCTCACGCACCTTCCGGAGAGCCCGGCACGGCTGGCCGCGGACGCCATGGCGCCCGGCGGTGACATCAAGCGGATCCTGCTCAACCGCAGCGACTACTACTCGATGACCGGCGGGCACGGCGCCTGCCGCGGCTGTGGCGAGGTCACGGCCATCCACCTGCTGAACGCGCTCAGCCACCGCATCGGGGAGGACCGCCGGCAGGCCCACCTGCGTGACCTGGACCGGAAGCTGGATGCACTGGCCGACCTCGTGGGGCGCCTGCCCGAGGGCGATCGTCGCCGGCGGGTGGCCGCCACGATCACCGAACTGGAGCGGCGCCTCTACCTGTACGAGTCCGGCCCCACCGGCGAGGGACCCTCGCCGACGGTGATGGCGAACTCCACCGGTTGCTCCAGCGTCTACGCCTCGACCGTGCCGTTCTCGCCCTACCTGGATCCCTGGGTCAACGGGCTGTTCCAGGACGCCCAGCCCCTCGCGATGGGCATCTACGAGGGCCTGGTGTCCGGCCTGGTCGGCGAGGTCCGCGCCCTGCGGGTCGCTGAGCTCGAGCTGAGCAATTCGTACGACAAGGAACTACACGACGCCACCCTCGCCACCCTCTCCTGGCGCGATTTCACCCCGGCGGAGCGGGCCCTCGTCCCGGTCGTCCTCACCATCAGCGGTGACGGCGCCGCCTTCGACATCGGCTTCGGCGCCATGTCCCGCGTCCTCGCCGGCGGCACACCGATCAAGTCACTGGTGCTGGACACCGGCGGCTACTCCAACACCGGTGGCCAGGCCTCCACCGCGAGCTTCGCCGGCCAGGACGCCGACCTCGCCCGCTACGGCAGCGCCCACGCCGGCAAGCAGGAGAGCCGCAAGGAACTGGGCCTGCTCGCGGCGTTCCACCCCGGCGTGTACGTGTGCTCCACCGCGACGGCCTTCCACAGCCACTTCCTGCGGGCCTCCGCCGACCTGATCGGCTACAACGACGGGGCCGCCCTGATGATCGCCTACGCGCCGTGCGACACCGAGAACGGCATGCCCGAGGACCTGGCCAATGCCCGTTCGCGCCTCGCCGTGGAGAGCCGGGTGTTCCCGCTCTTCGTGCACGATCCGCGCAAGGGTGCCACCCTGTCGGAGCGGTTCAGCCTCGAGGGCAACCCGGAGCCGGAGGGCCTGTGGACCGAGACCACGCTCACCTATCGCGACGACCGGGGGCAGCTCCAACTCCTGACCATCCCGCTCACGCCGGCCGACTTCGCGATCGGTGAGGTGCGGTTCGCGCGGCAGTTCCGCTGGCTCGCGAACTACGAGGAGGCCGGCGCGGTGCCGATCGCCGAGTACGTGGAGCTGCCCGCCCACCAGCGCACGGGCAGGACGCCGTTCGTCTACACCACCGACCGGAAGCGCCGGCTGGTCAAGATGGCGTGCTCGGACAGCATCGTGGCCCTGGTCGAGGACCGCCGCCGCAACTGGCGGACGCTGCAGTTCCTCGCCGGCCAGTCCGAGGCGTTGCTGTCGGCTCAGCACAAGGTCGAGGTGGGCGAATGGACGACGCGCTACGGCGCGGCGATCGACGCCCGCGAGTCGGCCCTGGACACGATCGCCAAGGCGATGGCCGACCTCGCCACCGCGAGCGGTGCCCCCGCCGGTGGTCCGCTGCACCTGGGGCTGTTTGGGTCGCCGCTGGCCGCGCCGCAGGCCGAGGAGCCTCCCGCCGCGGCGACCGACGGCGACCGCCCGATCTGGCTCGACCCCGCGGACCTGTCCCGGTGCAACGACTGCGCCACGTGCTACCAGGAGCTCCCGCAACTGTTCGAGAAGGCCACGATCGTGGTGGACGGCAACGCCCAGACCGTCGGCCGGATGCGTCCGGACGCGTTCGAGGGGCTGGAGCTGACCGCAGAGCTCTCCGCCCGGATCACCCGGGTCAAGGCCACGTGCGACGCGGAGATCATCCAGTGAACGGGCCGTCGTTCGCCAACCAGCTCGGCCTGCTCGAGCGGCGGCTGGTGGCCGACCCGCGGGCCTTCCGGGAACTGTTCACGGCCGACGGCATGGAGGCTGTCGCCTGGGAGTTCCGGCAGCCCGAGCTGAGCGCGAAGTTCACCCGCCAGTTGTGGGACGTCCTGAGCCGCGACGACGACGCCAGCCGGTTGATCATGCGCTTCCTGTGGAACCTGCCGCTGGGCAAGAAGCGCATGTTCATCCGCGCCCTGGAGGAGCACCTGTCGGGCCGCTACCCCATGTTCGCCGGTCTCGCGGAGAACTGGCCGGCCGGCAACGCGATCGGCCCCTACATCCGCAAGCCATCGGAGCGCTTCGAGGACTTCGAGCTGGTCAACAAGGGATTCCTCGGCTACATGGACCTGGGCTACACCCGCCGTGACGTCGAGCTGTTCGTGTGGCTCGAGGCGCTGCGCGACAAGCAGTGCGCCGAGGCGCCGTGCGAACTGGGCGTGCTGCTGGCCGGCCACAGGGAACCGCAGGGCGGCTGCCCGGTGCAGATCCACATCCCGAAGATGTTCGAGCTGATCGGCACCGGCCGCTTCCGCGAGGCGCTGCAGATGCTGGAGTCGTGCAACCCCCTGCCCAACGTCACCGGACGCGTCTGCCCCCAGGAGCTGCAGTGCCAGGGCATGTGCATCCACAAGCAGTCGATGTCGATCGGCCAGCTGGAGTGGTTCCTGCCCGAGTGGGAGAAGGTCGCCGACCCGGACGCCGCGCGGGCACGGTTCATCGGCATCCCCGACCCGTGGGCGACCGCCGTCCGACCTCCGATGGCGATCGTCGGCTCCGGCCCGTCCGGGCTGATCACCGCGTACCTGCTGGCCGCCGAGGGCTTCCCGGTGACGGTGTTCGAGGCGTTCCACGAGCTCGGCGGCGTCCTGCGGTACGGCATTCCCGAGTTCCGCCTGCCCAACGACCTCATCGACGACGTCGTGGCCAAGATCCGGCTGCTGGGCGGCCGGTTCGTGACCAACTTCGTGGTCGGCAAGACCGCAACGCTCGAGCAGCTCACCGACGCCGGGTTCGCGCGGGTGTTCGTCGGGAGCGGCGCCGGGCTGCCGCGCTTCCTGAACGTGCCCGGCGAGCACCTGCTGAACGTGATGAGCGCCAACGAGTTCCTCACCAGGGTCAACCTGATGCAGGCCCACAAGTCCGACCACGAGACCCCGCTGCCGGCGACCGAGGGAAAGCAGGTGCTGATCATCGGTGGCGGCAACACCGCCATGGACGCCGCCCGCACCGCCCGTCGTCTGGGCGGCCAGGTCACGATCGTCTACCGCCGCACCCGCGCCGAGATGCCCGCCCGGGTGGAGGAGCTCGAGCACGCCCTGGAGGAGGGCATCGAGCTGGCCGTCCTCCGCTCCCCGGTCGAGTTCACGGGGGACGAGACCGGGTTCGTCACCACGGCGGTCGTGGAGGTCATGGGACTCGGCGAACCGGATGCCTCCGGCCGCCGCCGTCCGGTCGCCACCGGACGCACCGCGGAGATGCCCGCCGACCTGGTGATCATGGCGCTGGGCAACACCGCGAACCCGATCATCAAGGATTCGGAGCCGCGCCTGTCCGTCTCTCCCGCCGGGACGATCCAGCAGCCGGAGGACGGCTCGAAGGAGACCACGCTGCACGGGGTGTACACCGGTGGCGACGCCGCCCGTGGCGGGTCGACCGCCATCCGGGCGGCCGGCGACGGGCAGTCCGCCGCACGCGAGATCGTCGGCACCCTGGAGCACTTCGAGCCGGCCGAGGTGACCTCGCGGGTCGCCCGTGCACTCGCCTACACCGAGCTCGCCGGCGAGCAGCCCGTGATCGTGGCCAAGCAGCACCTGAGCGTCGGCATCGAGGAGTTCACGGTCCGCGCCCCCGTGATCGCACGCACCGCCCGCGCCGGCCAGTTCGTCCGGGTGTTGCCGACTCCTGACGGCGAACTGATCCCGCTCACCCTGGCCGACTGGGACGCCCACGCCGGCACGATCACGCTGGTCGTGCAGAACATGGGCTCGACCACCATCGGCATCAACGCGATGCGGGTGGGCGACGCCTTCGCCGGCGTGGCGGGGCCGCTCGGACGGCCCAGCGACCTGCACCGCCACCCCGACGGGGCCACGGTCGTCTTCACCGCCGGCGGTCTCGGCCTGCCACCGGTGTACCCCATCCTGCGCGAGCACCTGCGGATGGGGAACCACGTCACGTTGATCTCCGGCTTCCGCAGCGCCGACCTGATGTTCTGGGACGGGCCCGAGGAGCGCATCGGGCGGATCGCGGCGACGTACCCCGACCTGCTGGACGTGATCTATGCCACCAACGACGGCTCGGTCGGGGTGCAGGGCTTCGTCACCACGCCGCTGGAGGCGCTGCTCAACGCGGCCAGGGAGGGCGAAGGGCGTCCCATCGCCGAAGTGGTCACGATCGGCCCACCGCTCATGATGCGCTCGGTCTCCGACCTGACCAGGCCGTACGGGGTGCCGTGCGTGGCGAGCCTGAACTCGATCATGGTGGACGCGACCGGCATGTGCGGCGCGTGCATGGTGCCGGTCACCGAGGACGGCAAGCTCGTCCGCAAGCACGCCTGCATCGACGGCCCGGAGATCGACGCCCACAGCATCGACTGGGACAAGTTCCTCCCCCGCTTCGGCCTGTTCCGCGCCCAGGAACAGGCCAGCCGCGCCCGCCACGGCCTCTGACCCCCCGCAAGCTGTGAGTTGAGCCACGATGTCGCGGCTCAACTCACAGCTTGTGGGGATTGGGGGGGCCGGATCAGGAGCGACCTAGGCTCGCAGCATGAGCTCCTGCCTCGTTCTCGTCACGAATCCCCGCGATGCCGCCATCGCCTCCTACCGGCTGGACGGGGAGTCGCTCGAGCCGCTCGCGGTGACCACCGGGCTGCCGGGCACCGGCACGTTCGCGATCGACGGACGACGCGACCTCGTGTTCGCCGGCGTCAAGGGTGATCCGGCCGGCGTTGTCACGCTCGCCCTCGACCGGACGACCGGCACGCTCAGCCCGCTGAGCCGGGTGGAGGTCGAGGACTCGATGACGTACCTCGCGCTCACCGCGGACGGACGCCTGCTTCTCGGGGCCTCCTACGGCGGCGGGTACGGCTGCACGTGGCCCGTCGGCGATGACGGACGCCTCGGCGAGCCTGTCGCCCGCATCGAGTACCCCAACCTGCACTCGGTGGCGGCCCGCGACGGGTACGCCTACTTCGTCTCCCTCGGCGCCGACCTGGTCGCCCAGTACACGCTCGGCGCGGACGGCTCTCTGGCGCCGCTCGACCCACCGACCGCCGCCGCGCCCGCGGGGTCGGGCCCGCGCCACCTCGTGCTCTCCGCCGACGGGACGAACGCCTACCTGATGACGGAGTTCTCCGGCGAGGTGGTCCGCTTCGCTCGAGACCCCGCGTCCGGCGTCCTCACCCCCGCGGAGTCGGTGCCCGGACACGACACCGGTCTCGGGCTCGGCCACAGCCGCTACGGCGTCGACCCGCTCGAGCACCACTTCATCTGGGGTGCCGACCTCCACCTCACCCCGGACGGCCGCCGCCTGCTGTGCTCCGAACGCACCGCGTCGACCATCGCGACGATCGACCTCGCAGCGGACGGGCGGCTGCTCGGCCAGGTGGCGGTCAGCCCGACCGAGCAGCAGCCGCGCGGGTTCGCCGTGTCACCGGACGGCCTCGTCCTCGCTGGTGGCGAGAAGTCGACGAACCTGTCACTGTCCCGGCTGCAGGACGATGGTTCGCTGGCCCTGCTCACCCGCGTCCCGACCGGCCGCGGCGCCAACTGGGTACGCACCGTCCCGCTGCCGTGAACCCATCCTCGTCCCTGTGCATACTGGGGGGTGGCCGCTGACACCGACGGCTACCTCACGGCTCGCGGAGGGAGAGGGGGTTACCGCCAGGGCCTCCCCACGGTGGGGGCGATGTGGTGGAGTGGGGGCATGTTCGGAGCCGTGATCCATGCACCAGGGGACGTCCGCTACGAGGAGCGCGACGATCCCGCCATCCTCGAGCCGACGGACGCGATCATCCGCACCGTCGCCGCCTGCGTCTGCGGATCGGACCTGTGGCGCTACCGCGGCATCCAGCCGGTGCCGCAGCCGACGCCGATCGGCCACGAGTACTGCGGCATCGTCGAGACCGTCGGAGACGCGGTGACCACAATCACGCCCGGCGACTTCGTGGTCGGAGGCTTCCTTCACTCCGACAACACCTGCCCGACCTGTCGCAAGGGTGCGCACGCCAACTGTGAGCACGGCGGCGGCTACAAGGGCTGCCAGGCCGAGAAGATCCGCGTCCCCCACGCCGACGGCACCCTGCTCGCCACCCCGGGCATGCCGGACGACGACCTGGTCCCCAGCATCCTGGCCCTCTCGGACGTGATGAGCACCGGGTGGCACGCAGCGGTGTCCGCCGGCGTCGGTCCGGACACCACCGTCGCGGTCGTGGGCGACGGCGCCGTCGGCCTCTCCGCCGTGCTGGCTGCCGTCCAGCTCGGCGCACCGACCGTGATCGCGATGAGTCGCCACGCTGCCCGCCAGGAGGTCGCCCGCACCTTCGGCGCGACCTCCATCGTGGAGGAGCGGGGCGAGGATGGCATCGCCCGGGTCAAGGAACTCACCGAGGGCATCGGCGCGGACTGCGTACTGGAATGCGTGGGCACGGAGGACGCCCGGCTGCAGGCCGTCGGCTGCGTCCGTTCCGGCGGCAACATCGGGCTGGTCGGAGTGCCGCACGGGGAGCTGCCCGTCAACGAGCTGTTCTGGCGCAACGTCGGCATCAAGGGCGGCCCGGCGCACGTTCGCGCCTACCTGCCGCACCTGCTCGAGCTGGTGCTGGCGCGCACCATCAACCCGGGGCTGGTGTTCGACCTCGAACTGCCGCTGTCCCAGATCGCCGAGGCCTACGCGGCGATGGACGAGCGCAGGGCGATCAAGTCCCTCGTGCGGCCCTAGCCACGTCCGTGGACGTCACGCAGGTTCCGGCTGAATGCCCACCTGGCCGAGCCGGGTACACATGCACCGGGGGCTTCGCGCTGCTCGCCACCGGGGACGGCGAGCCCGCCCCCGTCGACCCCGAGGAGTGACCATGCAGCACCAACCGAAGGCACCCACCACCAAGGGGCCGGCCGAGCGGTTCACCGGCGATGTCTACGTCGACATGGTGGTCAGCCACCCGGACGCGGGGTTCAGCGTCGGCTCCGTCCACTTCACCCCGGGAGCGCACACCGCCTGGCATTCGCACGCGGCCGGCCAGATGCTGCACTGCACGGAGGGTGCCGGCCTCGTTGTCACCGCTGAGGAGGTGATCCTGCTGCATCCCGGGATGACCGTGTGGACGCCGCCGGGGGAGCGGCACTGGCACGGGGCGCTGCCGGACAGCTTTCTGACCCACCTGGCCATGAGTGGGGCCGCGGCCCTGAGCGAGGGCCAGGAGGCCGTCACCTGGCAGGAGCACGTGGACGGCGCCGACTACGACGCCGCCTGCCGGCGATCGTGAGCGCACCGGCGGACGTCGAGCGGGTCGGCGCGCTCGCGCCGTTCCGCAACCCGGCCTTCGGCTGGCTGTGGCTGGGCGTCGTCATGAGCAGCGTCGGCGGCTGGGCGCAGACGGTCGGCGCCCAGTGGCTGTTCATCGACGACCCCAACGCCGCCACGATCGTCTCGCTGGTGCAGACCGCGGCGACGCTGCCCATGGTGCTCTTCTCGCTGGCCGCCGGTGTGCTGTCCGACGCCTTCGACCGGCGGCGCCTCCTGCTGTGGGTCCAGGTGTACTTCGTCGTGGTGCTCGGCCTGCTGTCCGCGCTCACCTGGACCGGCCGGGTTCCCCCGCTGCTGCTCCTGGGCTTCACCTTCGCGATCGGTGTCGGCAACGCCGTCATGGTCGCGACCTGGCAACCGCTCATCACCGAACTGGTGCCTCGCTCCCACCTCGCCCCGGCGATCCGGCTCGACATGGTCAGCGTAAACGTCTCGCGCGCAGCGGGCCCGGCGATCGCGGGAGTGATCATCGCCACCTGGGGCGTCGCTCCGGTGTTCGCGTTCAGTGCGGCGTGCACCCTCTGCCTGATCGGGGCGGTTCTCGCCTGGCGGCGTCCCCCGGTGACCGCACCGGCGGTCAGGGAGCGGTTCCTTCCGGCACTGCGCACCGGTGGTCGCTACGTCCGCCACGAGCCGGTGGTGCGGCTGATCCTGCTGCGGCTGGGGATCTTCGTCGCCCCGGCCACGGCGATGTGGGCCCTGCTGCCGTTGATCGCCAACCGCCAGCTCGGGCTCGGTGCGGACGGGTACGGCGTCCTGTTCGGCGCACTGGGGGTGGGGGCCGTCACCGCGGCGTTCACGGTGGGCAGGCTCGGCAGGCGCATGTCCGCGAACCTCGTCCTGAGCGTGATGGGTCTCGTCTTCGCCGCCGCCTTCGCCGGCACGATGCTCGCGCCCGGCCTGCTCGCCGCCCTGCCCCTCCTGCTGCTCCTCGGCTACGCGTGGACGGCAACGGTGGCGGTGTTGAACGCCGAACTGCAGCTGTTCCTGCCCGGCTGGGTTCGGGCCCGCGCGGTCGCGATCTACATGATGACCTTCACCGGCGCCCAGGCGCTGGCCTCCCCGGTGTGGGGCCTCCTCGCCCAGCACGGCGGCCTCTCTCTCGCCGTCTGGGTGGCGGCAGGGCTCGTCGCCGTCGGTGGCGCGGCCGGGTTCCTGTGGCACTTCCCGGAGAGCGCGCACCTCGACCGGGCGCCGCTCGCGTTCTGGAACGACGCCCAGCTGGTCTACGACCCCGATCCGGACGCCGGGCCCGTGCAGGTGCAGGTCGAGTACCACGTGCCGCCCGACAGCTACGCGGCCTGGCGAGAGGCGATGGACGCGATGCGCCGCTCACGGCTGCGCAGCGGGGCGAGCCGCTGGGACCTGTTCCGCGTCGGTGAGCGCGTCGACACCTACCTGGAGGTGTTCACCGTGCCGTCGTGGACCGAGCACCTGCACCAGCACCAGCTGCGCCTGACCGCGGAGGACCAGGCGATCGAGGAGCGTGCGTTCGCGTTCGTCACCCGCCCGCCCGCCACCGTCCATCTCCTGCCGGCGACCCACATTGGGGACGGTTCCTAACCCGGTCCACCTTCCCGCAACGTCAAGCTGGACCGGATTGGGGACGGTTCCTAATCCGGTCCACCTTGCCGCAACGTCAAGCTGGACCGAGTTGGGAACCGTCCCCAATCCGGTCCGTCGATCGGTCAGGGCTGGACGTAGGCGGCGAGGTGCTGGCCGGTGAGGGTGGACGCGTCCGCGACGAGCTGGGACGGGGTGCCCTCGAAGACCAGGCGCCCACCGTCGTGGCCGGCGCCGGGACCCAGGTCGATGATCCAGTCCGCGTGCGCCATCACCGCCTGGTGGTGCTCGATGACGATCACCGACTTTCCCGAGTCGACCAGCCGGTCGAGGAGGCCGAGCAACTGCTCGACGTCGGCCAGGTGGAGGCCGGCGGTCGGCTCGTCGAGCACATAGGTGCCGCCCGCGTTGCCCATCTGGACGGCCAGCTTCAGCCGCTGCCGCTCACCCCCCGACAGCGTGGTCAGGGGCTGCCCCAGCGTCACGTAGCCGAGGCCGACGTCGGCGAGGCGGGCGAGCACCGAGTGCGCCGCCGGCGTCCGCGCCTCGCCCGACCCGAAGAACTCCAGCGCCTCCCGCACCGGCATCGCCAGCACCTCGCTGATGTCCAGGCCCCCGAAGCGGTACTCCAGGACGGACGCGTCGAACCGCCTGCCCTCGCACAACTCGCAGGTGGTGGCAACGCCGGCCATCATCGCCAGGTCGGTGTAGATCACGCCGGCGCCGTTGCACGCAGGGCACGCGCCCTCGGAGTTCGCGCTGAACAGGGCCGGCTTCACCCCGTTCGCCTTCGCGAAAGCCTTGCGGATCGGGTCGAGCAGCCCGGTATAGGTCGCGGGGTTGCTCCGCCGGGAGCCGCGGATCGCCGTCTGGTCCACCGCGACCACGCCCTCCCGATTAGAGACCGAGCCGTGGATCAGCGAGCTCTTGCCCGACCCGGCGACGCCGGTCACCACCACCAGCACGCCCAGCGGGATGTCGACGTCCACCCCCTGCAGGTTGTGCAGCGACGCGCCGCGGACCGGGAGCGTGCCGGTCGGCGTACGGACGGACGGCTTGAGCCGCGCCTTGTCGTCGAGGTGGCGGCCGGTGAGCGTGCCGCTGGTGCGCAGTGCCTCCACCGTCCCCTCGAACACGACCTCGCCGCCCGCGCTGCCCGCCCCCGGCCCGAGGTCGACGACGTGGTCGGCGATCTCGATCGCCTCCGGCTTGTGCTCGACCACCAGCACGGTGTTGCCCTTGTCCCGCAACTGCTGGAGCAGGTGGTTCATCCGGACGATGTCGTGCGGGTGCATGCCGATGGTGGGCTCGTCGAAGACATAGGTGACGTCGGTGAGCGACGAGCCGAGGTGCCGGATCATCTTGGTGCGCTGCGCCTCCCCGCCCGACAGCGTGCCCGCGGGCCGGTCGAGCGAGAGGTAGCCCAGGCCGATCCGGACGAACGAGTCCAGCGAGTCGCCGAGCGCGGTGATCACGGGCGCGACGGACGGGGCGTCCAGCCCGCGCACCCACTCGGCGAGATCGCTGATCTGCATGGCACACGCTTCGGCGATGTTCACCCCGTCGATCCTCGAGGACCGTGCGGTCTCGTTGAGCCGGGTGCCGCCGCAGTCGGGACACGTGTCGAAGGTGATCGCACGCTCCACGAACGCCCGGATGTGCGGCTGCATCGCGTCCACGTCCTTGCTCAGCATGGACTTCTGGATGCGCGGGATCAGACCCTCGTACGTGATGTTGATCCCGTCCACCTTGATCTTGGTGGGCCCCTTGTGGAGCAGGTCGTCCAGCTCGCGCCGGGTGTAGTCGCCGAGCTTCTTGTCGGGGTCGAAGAACCCGCTGCCCATGAACACCCGGCCGTACCAGCCGTCCATGCTGTACCCGGGAATGGTCAGTGCGCCCTCCCGGAGCGACCGGGACGCGTCGAACAGCGCCGTCAGGTCGAAGTCGCTGACCGCACCCATGCCCTCGCACCGGGGGCACATGCCACCCTGCACGGTGAAGCTGCGGCGCTCCACCGTCTGGCTCGTGCCGCGCTCGACCTTGATCGCACCGCCGCCGCTGGCACTGGCGATGTTGAACGAGAAGGCCTGGGACGACCCGATGTGCGGCACCCCCAGCCGGCTGAAGATGATCCGCAGCATCGCGTTCGCGTCGGTCGCGGTGCCGACGGTCGAGCGGGGGTTGGCCCCCATGCGCTCCTGGTCGACGATGATCGCGGTCGTCAGCCCTTCGAGCACGTCGACGTCCGGCCGCGCCAGGGTCGGCATGAAGCCCTGGACGAACGCACTGTAGGTCTCGTTGATCATGCGCTGGGACTCGGCAGCGATGGTGCTGAACACCAGCGAGCTCTTGCCCGAGCCCGAGACGCCGGTGAACACCGTGAGACGCCGCTTGGGCAGGTCCACGCTGACGTTCTTGAGGTTGTTCTCCCGGGCGCCGCGCACGCGGATCAGGTCATGGCCGTCGGCCGGAACGCTGGTCATTCCCGCGATGCTGCCACGGCCGCCGCGATCTGAACAGCCCGCTGCCCCGCTCCTGCCGGCGTTGCCCGACGGGCGTAAGTTGGCGCTCGTCACCGTCGGGAGGAACGCCGTGGAAGTGATCCTGCTGCTGTTGGCGGTCCTCGCCGCCGGCGCCTTCGTCGCCTGGATGGTGATCCGCCGGCGTCGGCCGGTGCCCGAGGACGACGAGTGGACGCTGCCCCCCGCCGACGGCACCAAGACCCGGCCGGCCCCGCCGGCGGCGCCGGAACCGCCGCCCCGCCTCGACCGGGACGCCCTGCTGAAGCCCCCGCGTGCCTTCGACCCGTCCCGCTGGGACGATCCTCCGGCCGGCGACGGCGAGGAGGCGGAGGAGGACCTGCCCCGGTTCTTCGACCGCGACTACCTGCGTCAGCGGGGTGGGCGTGGCCCGGCTTCCGCGGCCGGCGCAGCAAGCGGCAGCGACGCGGCTGAGGCCGGCGAACCGCCCGAACCGGGGGGCGAGGACAGCCGGGCCTGAGCCTCCCGCGACGCCGCCGGCGTCCATCCTTCGCCCCTCGTGCCCGCGCGAACTCAGCGCGTGGTCAAATGTTGAGAGATTGTGACCGAATGCTGGAAGCGAAACCCCCGCATCCGGTCTAGATTGTCTCAATCCTGTGCCTCGGGGGGACGATCCGGGGCTGGCTCAATCGAAGAGGGACCGAATGAAAATCACGTCACACGCCGCGCGCGCGGCCGTCGGGGTCGCCCTGGCCGTCGCGCTCGCCGGCTGCGCGGGCAACGCCCCGGGAGCATCCACGTCGGCCTCGGCATCCGCGGGGGCGACCGCCGGTGGGGACTGGATCCTCGGCACCACCGAAACCGTCACCGCGCTCGATCCCGCGGGCGCCTACGACATCGCCTCCTGGAACCTGCAGTACGCGCTGTTCCAGCAGTTGATGGTCATCCCGGCCAACGGCACCAAGGAGGTCCCCGACGCCGCCCAGAGCTGCGACTACGGCGACGCCAAGACCATCACCTGCAAGCTGGCGCCGGGCCTGAAGTTCTCCAACGGCCACGACCTCACCTCGTCGGACGTGAAGTTCTCCTTCGAGCGCAACCTGAAGATCGCCGACCCCAACGGGGCGTCCGTCCTGCTCGGCAGCATCTCCAACGGTGACCAGAAGGCCCCGGCGCTGGCGGACGGGGCGATCGAGACCCCGGACGCCACGACCGTGACCTTCCACCTCAACAAGGCGGACCTGACCTTCATCAAGGTGCTCACCACCGCGGCCGCGTCCATCGTGGACGAGGAGGTCTTCCCGGCCGACAAGCTGCTGGCCGACGACCAGGTCGTCGGCTCCGGGCCGCTCATGCTGGAGTCGTACGCCAAGGGCGACCAGGCCGTGTTCAAGGCCAATCCCGGCTACACCGGAGACCGCAAGGCGCAGTCCGCGCAGGTATTCGTGAAGTACTACAAGGACTCCAGCCCGCTGCGGCAGGCCGCCGAGAACGGCGAGGTGGACGTCGCGTGGCGCGAGCTCACCCCGACCGACTACTCCGACCTGACCAGCAAGGGAGCGCTGGACGTGATCCAGGGCGACGGCTCCTCGTTCCGCTACTGGGTGTGGCAGTTCGGCACCGAGGTCGGCAAGCAGAAGGCGATCCGGCAGGCCGCGGCCTACCTGATCGACCGTGAGGCCATCGCGAAGGACTCCTACGACGGCACGGTCACCCCGTCCTACTCGATCGTCCCCGCCGGCTTCGCCGGCCACAAGGACTCCTTCAAGGAGGTGTACGGCGCCGCGCCGGACGCCGCCAAGGCCAAGAAGGTCCTCTCCGACGCCGGCATCTCCACCCCGGTGAAGATCACCCTGGGTTACACCGACACCCACTACGGCCCGAACGCCGTGGACGAGGCGACCCAGCTGTCCGACCAGCTCAAGGCCTCCGGCCTGTTCGAGCCGAAGGTCGAGCACGCCGAGTGGACCCAGTACCAGACCCTGTACAAGCAGAACGCCTACGACCTGTTCATCCTCGGCTGGTACCCCGACTTCCTGGACGCCGACAACTACCTGTCCCCGTTCATCGTGGACGGCGGGTTCTTCAAGAACGGCTACTCCAACCCGGAGGTCAACAAGCTGGTCGCCCAGCAGCAGGCCGAGACCGACACCGCCAAGCGCGAGGCGATCATCGGCCAGCTGCAGGACATCACCGCCACCGACGTGCCGCTGATCCCGTCGTGGAACGGCAAGAACGTGGCGGTGGCGAGCAAGTCGATGAGCGGCGTCAAGGACACCCTCGACGCGACGTACATCTTCCGGCTCTGGTCCATCTCCAAGAAGGGCTGATCGCTCCGTCGTACTCCGCCCCGGTCGCTCCCTCCGCCCAGGAGGGGGCGCCCGGGACGGGTATGCCCTAGACAATGAAGGAGGTCGCGGGTGTCCCGCGGATCTCTGCCTCGCTACATCCTGGCCCGCATCGGCCTCATCATCCCGATGATGTGGGTGCTGCTCACCCTCGTGTTCCTGCTGCTGCGTGTCGCTCCCGGTGATCCGGTGAGCGCGGCCGTGGGCGGCAAGCTCGACCCGGCCGTCATCGAGGCGCGCAAGACGGCGCTGGGCCTCAACCGTCCGATGATCGTGCAGTACTTCGAGTACCTGTGGCAGGTGGCACGGTTCGACTTCGGCCAGACCATCTCCGACAACCGCCCGATCCTGCTGATCATCCGTGACAACGGCGGCGCGACCCTCACCCTCACCATCGGCGCCTTCCTGATCGCGCTCGGCATCGGCATCCCGCTGGGCCTGGCCGCCGGTCGGGCCCGTGACTCGATCCGCGACGTCGTGATCCGGATCTTCGGCGTGGTCACGTACGCCGCCCCCATCTTCTTCATCGGCCTGCTGATGCAGATGTTCATCGCCCGTCCGCTGGGCCTGCCGACGTCGGGGATCGCGAGCCCACGAACGCAATTCACGGTCGCGACGAAGCCGCTCACGCACATCCTGCTCATCGACGCCGCGGTCCAGGGCAACCTCGCAGCGCTCGGCGACATCCTGGTGCACCACCTGCTGCCCTGCCTCACGCTCGGGCTGCTGATCTGCGGCGTGTTCATCCGGCTCGTGCGGGTCAACGTCCTGCAGACGCTGCAGGCCGACTACGTCGAGGCCGCTCGCGCCCGTGGGATCCCGGAGCGCCAGGTGGTGCGCGAGCACGCCTTCCGCAATGCGCTGGTGCCGGTGGTCACCGTCGTGGGACTCCAGGCCGCGATGCTGCTCGGCGGCGCGGTGCTCACCGAGAACACGTTCAACTGGCCCGGGTTGGGCACCCAGCTCGTCCACTACATCGAGGCCCGCGACTACATCGGCGTCCAGGGCCTGGTGACGTTCTTCGCCGTCGTCGTGGTGCTGATCAGCCTGGCCGTGGACATCATCAACGCCTTGATCGACCCGAGGGTGAGGTACTCGTGAACACCCTGTTGGCACCGTTCCGCAACACCACCGGGCTGGCCCGCTGGCTGCTGGTTTCCGGCCTCCTTCTGGTCGCGCTGTTCGTCATCCTGGCCGTCTTCGCGCCCTTCCTCGCCCCGTACGGCTTCGCCCAGAACTCGGTGGGCGGCGCGAAGTTCGTGAAGCTGGCCCCGCCCGGCCCGGAGCATCCTTTCGGCACCAACGACCTGTTCTACGACGTGCTCAGCCGGGTGATCTGGGGTGCGCAGACCGCCCTGCTGGTGGTGCTGCTCAGCGTGCTGCTGTCCGCACTGATCGGGGTGCCGCTCGGCCTGCTCTCCGGCTACGTCGGCGGCTGGACCGACCGCACCCTGGTGCTGATCATGGACGCGCTGTACGCCTTCCCGTCCCTGCTCCTGGCCATCGTGTTCTCGTTCCTGCTGAAGAACGTCCTGCCCAGCGGGGTGGTGGCGGCGGCGCTGTCGCTGACCGTGATCTACATCCCGCAGTACTTCCGGGTGGTCCGCAACACCGCGGTCAGTGCCAGGGAGGCGACGTACGTCGAGGCCGCCCGCGCCCTCGGCGCCCCGAACTCGACGATCATGGGCCGCTACCTGTTCAGCAACGTGATCCAGTCGGTGCCCGTCATCGGGACGCTCAACGCCGCCGACGCGATCTCGACGCTCGCCGCGCTCGGCTTCCTTGGCCTCGGCATCCAGCCCCAGGACGCCGCCGAATGGGGCTTCGACCTGAGCCGGGCGCTCGACGACGCCGCGTCCGGCATCTGGTGGACGGGCCTGTACCCGGGCCTGGCGATCGTGCTGCTGGTGACCGGGCTGACCCTGGTCGGCGAGGGCCTCAACGAGACCGTGAACCCGACCCTGCGCAAGCGCCGCTTCGCCACGGTCACGCTGCCGCCGCGTGAGCCCGTCGTGCTCGCCGGAGAGGAGGTCGCATGAGCGACACCGTCATCGAGGCCACCGACCTGCGCATCTGGTACGGCACCCCACGGGGTCCGGTACGGGCGGTCGACGGGGTGTCCTTCTCGGTCGGACGCGCCGAGATCCTCGGCCTGGTCGGGGAGTCCGGGTGCGGCAAGTCCACGCTCGGCCGCGGACTCCTCGGGCTCCTTCCCGAGGGGGCGAAGATGGATGGCCACCTGAGGTTCCAGGGCGAGGACCTGCTCGCGATGACGCCCCGGGAGCGTTTCTCGCGCCGCGGCCGCGACCTGGCGATGATCTTCCAGGAGCCGCTCACCCGCCTGAACCCGCTGATGCGGATCAGCGAGCACTTCACCGAGACCCTTCGCGTGCACCACCCGAAGATGTCGCCGGGCGACATCGAGACCCGTTCCCTCGACGTGCTCCGGCTGATCGGCATCCCGCCGTCCCGCTGGCGCGCGTACCCGCACGAGTTCTCCGGCGGCATGCGGCAGCGGCTGATGATCGCGCTGGCGCTCGTCCTGCGTCCCGCGTTCGTGGTGGCCGACGAGCCGACCACGGCGCTCGACGTGCTGGTGGAGGCACAGATCATCAAGCTGCTGCACGACCTGCGCGAGAACTTCGACACCTCGCTGCTGCTGATCACCCACAACCTCGGCATCATCGCCGAGGCGTGCGACCGGGTGGCGGTCATGTACGCGGGCAAGATCGTCGAGATCGGTGACGCCCGGACGGTGTTCGCCGACCCGCAACATCCCTACACCCGCGAGCTGCTGCGCTCGACGATCACCCTGACCACCGACGGACTGCACTCGATCCCCGGCGCACCGCCCGACCTGGTGTCGCCGCCCACGGGCTGCCACTTCCACCCCAGGTGCCCGGACGCGATGACGATCTGCCCGCTGAAGGAGCCCGCCATGCTCGCCCGCGGGGGAGGACCGGCACACGTCGGCAGCAACGACGTGGCGTGCTGGGCGGCGAATCCACAGGGGCTTCGTGAGGCAGACCTCGCCCCGCTCGTGCGAGAGGAGTTGTCCGTTGCCGACGAAGCCTGACCTCGCACCGGACCCCGTGCTCAAGGTCGAGGACCTCACGATCCACTTCGCGCTGCGGGGCAGCGGGTTCGCCCGGCTGCTCGGACGCGACACCGGCACCGTCCGCGCGGTCGACGGGGTGAACATCGAGCTGGAGCGCGGTGAGGTGCTCGGGCTGGTCGGCGAATCCGGCAGCGGCAAGACCACGCTCGGGCGGGCCATGCTCGGCCTGGTGGCCGCCACGGGAGGAAGCATTCGCCACCTTCCCGGCGACGGTTCGCCGGACACCGACATCGCCGCGCTGCGCGGCAAGGCGCTGCGCAGCCGGCGCACCCGACTGCAGATGGTGTTCCAGGACCCGCACGCCGCGCTCAACCCGTCCATGGACATCGAGACCGCGGTCGGTCATCCGCTGGTCATCCACGGACGGGCTTCCGGCGCCGAGCTGCGGGCCAGGGTGGTCGCCGCCCTCGAGCGGGTCGGCCTCTCGCCGGCCGAGCAGTTCCTCAACAAGTACCCCTCCGACCTGTCGGGCGGCCAGAAGCAGCGGGCAGTGATCGCCCGGGCGATCATCCTCGACCCGGAGGTGCTCATCGCCGATGAGCCGGTGTCGATGCTCGACATGAGCGTGCGGGCCAAGATCCTGCAGCTCATGCTCGACCTCAAGGACGCCCTCGGCCTCACCTACGTCTACATCACCCATGACCTGGCCACGGCCAAGTTCTTCTGCGACCGCGTGGCGATCATGTACCTGGGCAAGGTGGTCGAGATCGGGCCGACGGCCGAGATCTTCGCCAACCCGCGGCATCCCTACACGCAGGCACTGCTCAAGGCCATCCCGGACGTGGACCCGAACAAGGCGATGCCGCGTGACCTCCCCCGCGGCGAGATCCCGGACGCCGCCCGTCCGCCCCGCGGGTGCTCGTTCCATCCCCGCTGCCCGCTCGCCCGAGCCGACTGCGGCTGGGAGCCACGCGACCTCAAGGCGCTGGTCGAGGAGCACTGGACGCGCGTCCCCGTCGCCGACTACGAGCGCGAGCACGCCCTGGTGGGCGGCCTTGCCGATCTCGACCACAGCGAGGTCCGGGCGGTGGTCAAGCCGCGCGGCGGAACGGTGACGGACGTGGAGGCGATGTTCACCCGGATCCGTTCCGAGAACGCCGGCGAGCCGTTGTGGCAGGGCGTGACGTCCACGAAGGCGACCGAGGACGGCCTGGTCTTCGAGTTCGCCCACGCCTCGGCCGTGCCCCTGCGCCCCTCCGGACCCACGGAGGTGGCCTGCGTCCTCTACCCGGATCCCGGGTCGACCCCGGCATGACCAGAGCGGCGGGATGACCCGGGGGACACACCCGTCCTCCCGGCGCGCGCCGGGATCCTCCCGGGACGCCGGGGCATCGGGCGAGGGGCCGGGGGCTGGGAATTCGTGCAGGGCCCTGCCCGGAAGCGCTTCCAAGCCGGACTGCTAGGGTCCGCCTATGCAGAGCGACACCAGCACGCCGAGCCTCGCCGATGTGGCGCGGATCGCGGGGGTCTCGCTCTCGACGGCGTCCCGCGCCATCAACAATGCGTACGGGGTGTCGCCGGCGACCCGCCGGAAGGTGCTCGCCGTCGTGGAGGAGCTCGACTTCGTCGCCTCGCCGGACGCTGAGCGCCTCGCCCGGGGTACCACGAGGCGGGTCGCGGTCGTCGTCCCGCGCCTCGAGCGCTGGTTCTTCGGCGAGATGGTCGCCGGCATCGAGCGGGAGCTGTCCGCGGCGGGCGTCGACGTCCTGCTCTACAACGTGCACAACCTGGACGACCGGCGGGAGTTCTTCAGCCGGCTGCCGGCGCGGCGCAAGGTGGACGCCGTGATCGCGATCGCCTTCCCGGTCGATGTCGAGGAGCGGCGACGCCTCGAGCTCATGGGGGTGGCGATCACCGCAGCCGGGGGCCAGACGGCCGACTACCCGTACGTGTCGATCGACGACTACGCGGCCGGGCGGCAGGCCGTCGACCACCTCCTCGACCTCGGCCACACCCGCGTCGCAATGCTCGCCAGCTACGAACGCACCCTCCCCGCACCGAGGGAGAACCTGCGCTCGCGCGCGTACTTCACGGCGTTGGCCGAGCGGGGCATCGCCATCGACCACGCCCTGGTGAAGGACATGGAGTGGGGTGCCCGCAACGCCGCCGTCGCCACGACCGAGCTACTCCGGGCCGAGCCGCCCCCCACCGCGATCTACGCGCACAGCGACGAGCTCGCCCTCGGGGCACTCCACGCTCTCGCCGTGGCCGGGGTCCGCGTGCCCGATGACGTCTCGGTCGTCGCGATCGACAACAGCCCGCTCGCCGAGGCCCTCGACCTCACCTCCGTGCACCAGCCGGTACGGGAGCAGGGCATGCTCGCGGCCCGGATGGTCCTCGACGGCCTGAGCCGCCCCTCCACCTCCAGCCACTCCGTGATCCTGCCCACCCGGGTCGTGGTGCGCGCCAGCACCAGGCAGCACGTGCCCCACGCCCGAGGCTGAAGGCAGGAACCCCGGGCCCGAGGCAGGAACATCTCGCGAGAACCCACCCAGGTCCTTGACGGGCGGTGTGGCCCGGGGGCATCCTTTTGGAAGCGCTTCCGAAGAAGGCGGCGCGCTCCACTGCAGGGGGTTGCATGGGACGGGTTCGACTCCAGGATGTGGCCGAGGCCTCGGGCGTGTCGATCGCCACCGCCTCCATCGTCCTGTCGGGCAACCGTGAGCGGCGCATCTCCCCGTCCACCTGCAGTCGCGTCCGCGCCGCTGCAGCCACCCTCGGCTACACCGCCCCGCCGGTGCCCCGCACGATGGGCACCATCGGCGTCCTGCTGGACGTCGATGGGGACGACGCCGCGGCGAAAGCGGTTATTGAAGCGATTCACAATGCCGCTCGACCGATTGCCGCACCCGTGCTTTTCACCCCGGTGCACCGACGCGGGGCTACGCAATTCGGCGCCAAATCCTTGCTCAGGCGCGGGGCGGAATCACTCGTCTTTGTTAGCAAGCGTTTCCAAACTCTCGCCGGCCTACAGGGAGTGCCCTGGCGTTCGGCATTCATCAATTGCGTACCCGGGCCCGATGTCCACGCGCCCGGGTCGTGGACGGTCGTGCTGCCCGACCACCGGCAGGTCGCCGAGGGCGTGGCCGAGCGGCTGATCCGCCAGGGACATGTGCGGCTGCTGCTGGGAGGAGCCGATCCCGGTGACCCGGTCGCCGGGGACTGGGTGAGCGGGGTGCGGACCGAGGCCGCTGCATGGGCGCCCGGCGTCTTCGTCGACGTCGTCGCGGGCGCTGCCGAGGACGTTCCCGCCCAGGTGGCCCGCGCGCTCACCAAGCCCGCGGACCTGCGTCCCACAGCCGCAATCGCGCTGGGACCGGGCACAGCGAGCGTGATTCTCGACGTCGCGTCGAGGCTCGGGCTCTCGGTGCCCGACGACCTCCTGCTGCTGACACGGTCCCCGGTCCTGGGCGAGGAGCCCGCTCTCCCGTCGGCCGCGGGCATCACGACGTCCGCCGCGGTCCTTGCGGACGCGGCGATCGAGGCTCTCTCCACCGCCGCTCCCTGGCGCATCGGGGAGGCCGGTCCGAGGGTGATCCGGGTGCACCAGCGCGGCGACGCCCGGCGCCCCGGCGGGGTCCCGACGGCGAGATCCGCCTGACCCAAACCGCATTCTCCCGCCGTGTCGAAGAGGTTGGTGACGTTTCGATAACGACGGGTTAAGGGGGTAGCGCTCAGCGCTTGACCGTCCTAGGTTCACAACAGAATGCCCCATTGGGGGGCCCGTTACAGAAGTGAGGACTCTATGTCTCATGCACGCACAGCGCGGCGCGTGCTGGCGGCGGCACTTTCGGTGAGTGCCCTGGTCGCTCTGGCCGCTTGCAGCTCAGGCGCGACCCCGTCAGCAAGCAGCACGGCCGGCGCCTCCTCGGCGACGGATTGGTCCGCAAAGGGCCCGATCAACTACGTCCAGGGCAAGGACACGTCGGGCTATGTGCAGAAGATCATCGACAAGTGGAACGCAGCCAACGCCGACCAGAAGGTGACGCTGATCGAGCTGAGCGACAACGCCGACCAGCAGCGTCAGTCCATGATCAACAACGCCCAGACCAAGGGCGGCTCGAACTACGACGTCCTGAGCGTCGACGTGGTGTGGACGGCGGAGTTCGCCGCGAACGGCATGCTGGCCGAACTCCCCAAGGACCAGCTGAAGCTCGACGGCTACCTGCCGGCGGCTGTCGACGCGTCCACCTACTTCAACAAGCTCTACGCGATGCCCTCCACCTCTGACGGCGCCATGCTCTACTACCGCAAGGACCTGCTCGACGCGGCCGGCATCACCCAACCGCCGACCACGTGGGCGGAAATGGTGAAGGACTGCAAGGCCGTCCAGGACAAGAACGCCGGCATCGGCTGCTACGGCGGCCAGTTCCAGAAGTACGAGGGCCTGACCTGCAACATCGCCGAGTGGATCAACTCCGCCGGTGGACAGTTCCTCGACGCCAACGGCAAGCCCCAGGTGAACAATGACGCGGCCATGGCCGGCGTCAACGCCCTGGTCGGCTACTTCAAGGACGGGACCATCGCCAAGGAAGAACTCACCTGGCAGGAGGAGCAGAGCCGCCAGGCCTTCCAGGACGGCAAGATCGTGTTCCTGCGCAACTGGCCGTACGTGTACTCGCTGGCCAGCAAGACCGACGGTTCCTCCAAGGTCGCCGGCAAGTTCGGCATCGCCCCGATCCCCGGCCTGAACGGCCCCGGCGTGTCCACCCTCGGCGGCCACAACATGGGCATCTCGGAGTTCTCCAAGAACAAGGGCACGGCTCTCGCCTTCATCCAGTGGTGGAACAGCGAGGAGAACCAGAAGGCCAACCTCATCCAGACCTCGAACGCACCGACCGTCGTGTCGCTGTACTCCGATGCCGAGTTGACCAAGAAGTTCCCCTACCTGCCGGTCCTGTACGCCTCGATCCAGAAGGCCCAGGCGCGGCCCAAGGTCGTCAAGTACGGTGACGCCACGCTGGCCATCCAGGACGCTGCCTACTCCGCCATCACCTATGGCGCAACCGGCAGTGGCACCGATCCGAAGGCAGCCTTCGACGCTCTGCAGACCAAGCTCAGCAGCCTGATCGGCTGAGCCCCGTATTCCGTCTCCGGCGGCGAGGTGCGAACCTCGCCGCCGGAGTCATACGTCTCACAGAGGAGGAAATCGTGGCTCCGATTGCCGCGGTCGCCGTCCCGAAGCGTCGCAAGAACATGCTCAGTGACGGACAAGGGACTCTGGCGGCCATCCTGTTGTCGCCCACCATGCTGGTCATCCTCGTGGTGGTAGGAATCCCCATCATCATGTCGGTGCGTGAGGCGTTCTTCGCCATCCCGTCCGGCGTGGACGCGAACGGGCGAGTGTTCACAGAGGAGCAATTCGTCGGCTTCGACAACTTCACCGCGATCTTCGCCAACGGCGACATGGTGAACGCCGTCTGGGGCCCGATGAACCGGCTCGTCAACTCGTTCCTCAACACGACGTTCTTCACCGTCGTCTGCGTCATCATCGAGACCATCCTCGGCGTCGCGATGGCGCTGATCATGGCCCGCGCCTTCAAGGGACGCGGCCTCGTGCGCGCCAGCATCCTGGTGCCGTGGGCCATCCCGACCATCGTGTCGGCCATGATGTGGAAGCTGATCTTCGACTCCGCCGGCGTGATGAACAAGATTCTGGGCCAGACGGTCCTGTGGCTCGGCGACGGTCCGCAGTCCCAGTGGGCCGTGATCATCGCCGACGTGTGGAAGACCGCCCCGTTCATCGGCCTGCTGACCCTCGCGGGCCTGCAGACCATCCCGTCGGACGTCTACGAGGCGGCCAGGGTGGACGGCGCGAACGCCTGGCAGCAGTTCACCAGGATCACGCTGCCGATGGTCAAGCCGGCGCTGGTGGTGGCTGTGCTCTTCCGCACCCTCGACACGCTCCGCATGTTCGACCTGCCCTTCGGCATGATCGGCCCGTCCAAGTACTCGGTCGAGACCATGTCGATGTTCTCCTACCAGGAGGCGCGCAACCTGCGCTACGGCCCGGCGGCGGCGTACGCCATCATCCTCTTCCTCTACCTCGTCCTGATCGCCTTCCTCTTCGTGTCACTGCTCGGCGCCGATGTCGTCGGTGACGAGGAACTGAAGGCGGTCTCCGCCCAGCGCAAGCGTCAGAAGGTCGCGGCCAAGGCGGCCGGCCGGCCCACGACGCCCACCAGAACCACGATCACGAGTGGGGAGTCAGCGACATGACGACCGCAACCGCAACCGCAAACGCGACCGCCGGTCAGGCGCGGGTCTCGGCGGCCGAGCTGGCCGTCCTCAACAAGCCGAGCCGCGACGGGAAGTGGTGGCTCGGCAAGACCGGCATCGTCCTCGGGATGGCGTTCATCATCCTGTACTGCATCCTGCCGTTCTACTGGATGATCATCTCGGCCTTCCGGCTGCCGACGATGGGCCAGAGCACCGACTTCTGGCCCAACCCGGCCTCGCTGGAGAACTTCCAGGCGGTGTTCAGCCCGGTCAACAACTTCGGACGCTCGCTGCTCAACTCGGCGATCGTGTCGGTGAGCACGACGCTGCTGACGCTGCTGTTCGGCATCATCGCCGCCTACGCCCTGGCCCGCCTGCGGTTCTGGGCGAAGGGGCTCGTGCTGAGCATCATCATCGGCTGCTCGATGTTCCCCGGCATCACGTTGCTGGTGCCGCTGCTGAAGATGTTCAGCGGCTACTACACGTGGTTCCCGAACTGGATGAACAGCTACCAGGCGCTGATCGTGCCGTCGCTGTCCTTCGGCCTGCCGCTGTGCGTGTGGAACCTGACCGCGTTCTTCCGCCAGCTGCCGGTCGAGCTCGAGCAGGCAGCCATGGTCGACGGCTGCACGCCCGGCCAGGCCTTCCGGATCATCATCCTCCCGCTGGCCGCCCCGGGCGTGTTCACCACGGCGATCCTCACCTTCATCGCGGTGTGGAACGAGTTCCTGATCGCCTACACGTTCAACCAGGACAAGGACATGAAGACCGCAACGGTGGCGATGGCGCAGTTCACCGGAAGCCTCGGCTTCAACACACCGTACGGCTCGATCATGGCCGCCGGCGTGCTGCTCACGGTGCCGTTGCTGATCATGGTGCTGTTCTTCCAGCGCCGCATCGTCGCCGGCCTGACCGCCGGTGGCGTCAAGTAGCACATCGACAAACCACACGAAGGCCCCGGCGAAAACCGGGGCCTTCGTGCATTTGCGCCCATTCGGCGCGAATTCCGCGTTTGCCCGACGAACCGGTGAGCCCATAGCATTCTGACGGGTTCATACACTTTCGTACACCAAAGGGGCTGCAGTGGCGCGTACCTATGTGCAGGTGGTCAAGGACGACCTGACCGGCGAGATCATCGAGGACGGCTCGTCGGAAACCATCGAATTCTCGGTCAACGGCAAGAGCTACACGATCGACCTGAGCAAGGAGAACGCGGCCGAATTCCACTCCAGCCTCGACAAGTACGTCGCCGTGGCCACCCGGGTGGGCGCACCAGTGAAGGCCCGCAAGCCCGGCAGCGTGCGCGCGGAGAAGGAGCAACTCGCCGCCATCCGGAACTGGGCGCAGGAGAACGGCTACAACATCGCCGCGCGCGGACGTATCAGCGCAGAGGTCCTGGCCGCTTACCACAAGGCCTGACGTCCCCGGACTGCGGCCGACCTGCCTCCGGGGCGGTGCCGGTCCCCAAAGGGTGTTTGCGCAGGGTTGACGTCCCGGCGCTGCGTCAGTGTCCGTGGCGGTGGTGCGCGTCCGGGTAGTGCTCGTGCGCATGCGTCACCGCAGGATGCGTGTGCACATGGCGGTGGCGCGCGTTCGCGGCGGCACCCCCGTCGTGTGCGTGGCCGTGATGACCGTCGTCGTGGGAGTGCCAGTGGTCATGGGTCACCTCGGCATGGGTGTGCTCGTGCACGTGCCGCTCGGTGAGGTGCAGCCAGACCCCGAGCGCCATGAGGAGGCCGGCACCCACCAGCGGCAGTGTGATCGCGTCCCCGAGTGCCACCGCGAGGCCGGCACCGAAGAACGGCGCGATGGAGAAGTAGGCTCCGGCGCGCGCGGTACCCAGATGGCGCAGCGCGACGATGAACAGCACCAGGCTCACCCCGTAGGCGAAGAACCCGACCACGAGCGCTGCGGCGAGGCTCGCTCCCACCGGCAGCCGCGAGCCGAGGGCGAAAGCGAGCGCGAGGTTCACCGGGCCGGCCACACCGCCCTTGACCGCGGCCAGCCAGGCCGCATCGTTCAGCGCAACCATCCTGGTCAGGTTGTTGTCGAGCGCCCAGCACAGGCACGCCCCCACGACGGCGAGTGAGGGCAGGACACCGCCCAGGCTCGCACCGGTCGGGACACTCAGGAGGACGGCGCCCGCGACGATGGCGACCATTCCCAGCAGCACGCGCCGATCGACGTTCTCGGAGAACACCAGCCAGGCGAGCACGGCGGTGAGGACGCCCTCGGCGTTCAACAGCAGCGATGCACCGGAGGCCGGCAGGTTCGCCAGTCCGGCGAGCAGCAGGACGGGGGCGAGGAGGCCGCCGAAGAACACCGCCCCCACCAGCGGACGGAGGGCGCCGGGCTCGAGCTGGACTCGCGGAGCCCGTGTGAGCAGCCGGTACAGGCCCAGTCCCACACCCGAGCCGGTGTAGAGCAACCCGGCGAGCATCCACGGGCTCACCGAGCCGAGGAGGAGCTTGGCCACCGGGGTTCCGGCCCCGAAGAGGACCGCGGAAGCCAACGCTGCCTGGACACCTACACTGCGGAGGCTGCGCACGAATCCCAGCCTAGGCCAGGACGTGCCGCCGTTCGTCCGGTCGGACTCAGTCGCCGAACCCGCCCCAGCACAACTCGTCGCGGTTGTGCTGGTCCTCGAGGACCAGGGCGCGCAACGCCGGAGGGATCCGCTCCCGCTGCCAGTCCCGCTCGCGCAGCCGCGCAGCCTCGGCCCCGGCCCCGGTCCCACCCGCTGCGGCCCGGGCGGCGCGGATCGCGTACGCCGCCGCACCAAGGTCGTGGGCCGCCACGTGCGCGACCGCGACCGCCTGGCCGACCGACAGGGCGGCGAACCGCGCGGGGTCCGGCAGCCCCCGTCCCGCCGCGTTCGCCACGAACGCGATGTCGTGCGCCTGCGTCATGCGGGCCTCGCCGCGGATCCAGGCGTGGCCGACGGCGAGCGCGTCATGCGGCCGGTGGTCGCCGGGGCGCTCCGCCTCGAACAGGGGCAACACGTGCTCGGCGCACTCCAGCGCCCACGCAGCCAGCAGGCGATGGTGCTCGTCGGTGAGGCTGCCGCCTCGTCGGATCGTGATCAGCCGGGGGTCGCGCACCGTGGGGAGGATCGGCATGCGCCCCACGCTGCCACGAGTCCGGCCGCCGGACAATCGACGGTTCCGGAACCGACCTGCGGGCGCTCAGCCCGCGTTGGCCCGCCTCACCAGAGGACGGCGATGAGCATGTTGACCAGTCCCAGCCCCCCGGCGGAGTGGAACAGCGGCATCGCCGGACGGCCCTTGCGCTGCCGCAGGTGGCAGATGATCGCGGAGATCGCGGCGACCAGGGCGATGAGGAGCTTCACCCCCACCTTGATGTTGTTGACCGGGAGGCCCTCCGCCTCGCGCAGCCCGACCAGGGCGATACCCGTCACCACCTGGGTGATCGCACCGGCCATGAGGAGCGTGGTGTTGAAGCCCGACCGCTGCCTCATCTGGACGAGGAAGACCCCGACGAGCGCCGTCAGTCCCAGGAAGTGTGCACAGAGCACGACCAGTCGCAGCGTTTCCATTGTGTTCCTCTCCGTCGTTGCGAGGGCCCGCGCCCGTCTCTGCCGGGCCGGCGCTTGTGCCCCTGACCGTTGATGATAGTCTCTTACCGACCGTTCGGTAAAATGGAGGCGTTGTGGAGAAGGGCACCCGGAACCGGGTCCTCGCAGTCCTGTTCGTCGGAGTGCTGATGGGTGCTCTCGACATCGCGATCATCGGCCCGGCGCTCCCGGCCATCCAGGCCGAGTTCGGCCTCGGTCCACGGCAACTCCCGTGGATCTTCACGATCTACGTGCTGATGCAGATGATCAGCACGCCGTTGATGGCCAAGCTGTCCGACTTCTTCGGGCGACGTGCCATCTACGTGCTCGACATCGGGTTGTTCGCAGCCGGCTCGGTCGTGGTGGCACTGTCCCACGGCACCGGCCTGTGGGTGGCACTCCTCGCGGGACGGGCCATCCAGGGCATCGGGGCCGGCGGCATCTTCCCGGTGGCCAGCGCGGTCATCGGCGACACCTTCCCTGCCGAGGAGCGAGGCCGTGCCCTCGGGCTGATCGGCGCGGTCTTCGGGCTGGCGTTCATCGTCGGGCCGGTGCTCGGCGGGATGCTGCTCGGTTTCGGCTGGCAGTGGCTGTTCCTGCTGAACCTGCCGCTGGCCCTTGGGGTCGTCGTCGCCGGGTGGAAGCTGCTGCCCAGCACCCGTCTGCTCTCCTCCGGCCGTTTCGACCTGGCCGGAATGGTCGCGCTCGGCGTCGCGTTGGCCACGCTCACCTACGGTCTCAACGAGTTCGATCCCGACAACACCCTGTCGAGCCTGGTGCGGCCCTCGGTGTGGGTTCCGCTGACCGCGTCCGTCCTGGCCTGGGTCGCGGTCGTCCTGATCGAACTCCGCGCCCAGAACCCGGTCTTCCCGGTCCGGCTCCTGTCCAGCCGTCAACTGGTCGTGGCGTTCGCGATCACCGCCGGCGCCGGCCTCGGCGAAGCCAGCACGGTGTTCCTGCCCCTGCTCGCGGTCCTGTCGCTGGGGGTCAGCTCATCAGTGGGCAGCTACCTGCTCCTGCCGCTGGTGGCGGCCATGGCCGTGGGTTCTCCGGTCGCCGGGCGGCTGCTGGACCGGTTCGGCTCACGGGTGGTGGTCCTGGCTGGCCTCGTCGTCATGAGCGCAGGAATGCTCGGCATCAGCCGGGCCGGCGCCTCGCTGGCGCTGTTCATCGTGTTCAGCGCCCTGATCGGCCTCGGCCTGTCCGCACTGCTCGGTGCCCCCATCCGCTACATCACCCTCAACGAGACCCGTGAGGCCGACCGGTCCGCCGCGCAGGGCATGGTCACGACCTTCACCGCCATCGGGCAGATCCTTGCGGCGGCCCTGATCGGCTCGGTCGCTGCCTCCTTCGGGACGTCGACCCAGGGCTACGACTTCGCCTTCGTGGGCATCGGGCTGGTCGGTGTGGTGCTGGCAGTGGCTAGTCTTCTGCTGAAGTCGCGGGCAGTGGAACGCGCCACGCGCACCAGCTGAAGGGACGCCGCCACCGTGGACCCGCTACGACAACGCCTCCTCCGCGAGACGACCCACCTCTTCGTCGAGCGCGGGTTCGACGGCACGTCGATGCGCGAGATCGCCGACGCCTGCGGCGTCACCAAGGCGTCGCTCTACTACTACTACCCGAGCAAGGCCGACCTGCTGGCCGACATCATCCGCACCTACCTGGACGCGGTGTCCTCCACGGTGGAACAGGCACGCACGGGCAGTGCAGACCCCCCCGCACAACTGCGCGCCATCGTCGCCGGGCTCTTCACGCTTCCTCCCGAGGGCCGCGCCGTGATCCGGCTCGCGATGCACGACCTGCGCCACCTCACCGAGCCGGACCGCGCCACGTTCGGTGCCGCGTACCACCAGCGGTTCCTGCAACCGATCGCCGACATCGTCGAAGCGGGCGTCGCCTCGGGCGATTTCGAGGCCCACGACCCGATGACGGTGGTCTGGGTGTTGCTCGGGATGCTGTACCCGTTCCTGTCCAGCCCGCCGAGCGCAGCCACCACGCCCCAGCTGCTGGACGACCTGCTCTCGATCCTCCTGGACGGGCTCAACCGCCGCTCAGGATGAGGCGGGACGGGAGAGCTCCTGGAAGTGGGCGTAGGCCGCATTGGGGCGCCGCTCCAAGCGGTTGTCCGGCCCGCGGACGAGATCGACCAGCCCGAAGCCGATGTGGAAGTCGTCCAGGGGACGGGTGTCGAAGCGGTACTCCCACTCGAACATGTCGAGCATCGGGAACCAGAACGCCGCGACGAGGTCGACGCCCTCGGCCCGCAACTCGCCCACTCCTGAGGCCAGGTCGTCCAGCCAGGCGATCTTCTCCGCGACGTCCGGGGTCGGGCGCGACGTCTCCGTGATCGCGAGCGGCAGCCCGTGGCGCGCGTGGTACGCGCGCACCTGCTCCAGCAGGCCGTCGCGGCCGGCCTCCACCGGGCGGGTGCGCCCGGACACCGGGTCGAACTCCTGGCGGGTGAAGCCGGGACGCACCGGTGGTGCTCAGCGAGTTCGGGGGGATCGCCTACGTGACCACCCAGGACGGGGAGGCGTGGGGCGACTCCAGCGCCTCCGACGCCACCGCGTTCGAGGACAAGCTCTGCGCGCTCGTCACGGCCGTCCGGCAGAGTGCCCCGCTGGCCGGTTTCTGCTACACCCAGCTCACCGACACCCGGCAGGAGGCGAACGGCCTGTGTGACGACCGGCGTCGCCCGAAGCTGCCGGTGGCGACCATCCGCCGGATCATCGCGCAGGAGCCGGCGGCTACCTGACGGGCTTGGGGAACGTGAGCCAGACGTTGAACACGCCGAGCGCGGCACCCAGGGCTCCGAGCAGGATCGTCCACACCGCTGCGAACAACGGCGCGATGCCGGCGGGGACGCCCAGCTGCGGGTAGCTGCTGGTGAAGTACACGGCCAGCACCATCGAGATGCCGTTGAAGAACGGCAGGCTGCCCGCCTGGAAAACCGCTGCCCAGCGCATCGAGAAGACCATGAAGCAGACGCCGACGAAGAGGGCGAGGGCCACCGCGAGGTCACCGGGCACGACGAGGGAGGGCAGGAAGCCGAGCAACGGGATGGCTGCCAGCGACAGGCCGGTCAGGACGGCGCTGTAGGCGAAGCTGGGCAGGATCGTCTTGATGGCGGCCGGCTTGGCCCCGAGGGCGAAGTACTCGGCCCAGACGATGAACGACACCCAGACGGCCATGTTGTAGGCACCGAGCCACAGGGTGAACGGGATGGAGACGACGACCGTGATGCCCACGGCGAGCCAGAGCGGGATCGTTTCTTTGTACTGTGTCGCCGGAGCCTCGGGCACAGTGGTGGGAGCGTCGGACATGCGAAGGTCCTTTCTGGTGTTCGGTTCGGCTCTGTCGGGGGGTGGGTCGCGAGGGTTTCCAGGCTGCGCGGCCCACCTGCCCGGCTGAGGGGGTTACTTCTTGAAGGTGACGGCCTTGAAGTCCTCGGTCTGCTTGCGGATCCCGACCTCGGTCGGGAAGCGCTCGATCGAGGAGGCGCCGTAGAAGCCCACGATGCCCTCGGTGTGGTCGAGGATGTACTGGGCGTCCTCGGGATTGGCGATCGGGCCGCCGTGGCACAGGCACAGGATGTCGGGGTTGACCGTCTTGGCGGCGTCCGCGAGCTCCTGCACCTTGACGGCCGCCTGCTCGAGGGTGAGGGCGGTCTGCGCACCGATGGTGCCCGACGTGGTGAGCCCCATGTGCGGGACGAGGATGTCGGCGCCGGCTGCGGCCATGGCCTTGGCCTGATCGGTGTCGAAGACGTAGGGAGAGGTGAGCAGGTCGAGCTCGTGCGCGAGCCGGATCATGTCGACCTCGGGTCCGTAGCCCATGCCGGTCTCCTCCAGGTTCGCCCGGAAGACGCCGTCGATGAGGCCGACGGTCGGGAAGTTCTGGACGCCGGCGAAACCGATCTCCTTGACCTGCTTGAGGAAGTACGGCATGACCCGGAAGGGGTCGGTGCCGTTGACGCCGGCCAGGACGGGGGTGTGCTTCACGACGGGCAGGACCTCGTTCGCCATCTCCATCACGATGGCATTGGCGTCACCGTAGGCCAGCAGGCCGGACAGTGAGCCCCGGCCGGCCATGCGGAAGCGTCCGGAGTTGTAGATGACAAGCAGGTCGATCCCGCCGGCCTCGGCGGACTTGGCAGTGATGCCGGTGCCGGCGCCGCCCCCGATGATCGGGACGCCGGCAGCAACCTGGGCGCGGAACCTGGCCAGGATCTCTTGACGGTTCATTGGGTGGTCTCTCCTCGGTTATCTGGTGGTGATGTGGTGGTGCAGGGTCTCGGCCATCGACCGGCCGAAGCCGGGGTCGTTGATCGCCTGGTCGACCTCGTGGACGGTGACCGCGCTGCCGGTGAGGCCCTCGCGGAGGGCGGCGAACAGTGCGTCATCGGCAGCGGCGTCGCGGAACGGCGCCCCGTCCACGTCAATGGCGCTGACTCCGCGCAGGGGGATGAACAGGTCGGTCGGGCCGGTCGCCGCTGCGAGCTTCGCCGCGATGCGGCGCCCGAGCTCGCCCATCTCCTCCGCCGTCGTCCGCATCAGCGTCACGGTCGGGTTGTGCACGAACAGGTTGCGGCCGGCGAACGGGGCCGGGACAGTATCGAACGGGCCGAAGTTGACCATGTCGAGCGCGCCGAGACTGACCACCTGCGGGACGCCGCGTGCCCCGGCGATCTCCAGGCGGTGGGGACCGGCGGACAGCACCCCGCCGACGAGGTCGTCCGCGAGCTCCGTGGTGGTGAGGTCGCACACCCCGGCGAGGAGTCCCGACTCGACCAGCTTCTCCATAGCCCTTCCCCCGGTGCCGGTGGCATGGAACACCAGCACCTCGTAACCGAGGTCGGTGAGGGTCTTGCGGGCCTCATCGGCGGCCGGGGTCGTGACGCCGAACATGGTGACGCCGATCAACGGCTTGTGGTCCGGCTCCGGCGCCGCAAGGCGCGCCTCGTAGGCCTTCGCCATCCCGGCGATCGCGGCGGCGGCGTTGCCCAGCACCATGCTCGAGATCGAGTTGATGCCGGCGACGTCCACGACCGAGTACGTCATGGTGGCGTCCACCTCGCCGATGTAGGGCTTCACATCCCCGGAGGCCATGGTGGAGACGAGCAGCTTCGGGAAGCCGACGGGCAGGGCCTGCATCGCCGGTGCGGCGACCGACGATCCGCCCGAGCCGCCCACGGCGAGCAGACCGTGGATCCGGCCCTGCGCGGCGAGGCCACGCACGACCTCTGCCGCTCCGCGCCCCATCACCGTCATCATCTCGCCACGGTTGCGCCGCTCCCGCAGCGACGCGGGATCGGCTCCGGCCGCGATGATCACCTGATCGGAAGCGACATCAGCCATCGGGCTGGCGGAGAACGAGCCGACATCGACGGCGAGGACGTCGACGCCCTGCTCCGAGAGCCGGTCCTTCAGCCAGGTGTACTCCTCGGCCTTGGTGTCGAGGGTGCCAAGCAGTGCGACTGTGGCCATGAACACTCCTTCGTGTTGGTGTGGCCCACACGCTAGGAGCCATCCGGGGTCCTGTCCGGGCCAATCCGCCCCAATTGGTCCGGCCGGCGTGGCGTCGTCGGATCCATACTCGAGCTGTGCTCGCCACGAGAATCGACCCGGCTGAACTGAGCCGCATGCTGGGCGACTGGTCCGACGCGGGAAGGCTGCTGCCCGATGCCCTCGCCGCCGCGCTGATCGACCTCATCGATGCCGGTTTCGTTCCCGCCGGCAGCGCGCTCCCGGCCCAGCGGGACTGCGCAGCCACCCTGGGGGTCTCCCGCGCCACGGTCGTCGCTGCCTACTCCGCGCTCGAGGCACGGGGGTACCTGGTTTCCACCCAGGGATCGGGCTCGCGGGTCCGTTCGGGCTCGAGCAGGTCGGCTGCCCTCGTCGAGGGACGGCTGTTCTCCTTCACGCGCTCCGGGGCCGACGTGATCGACCTGTCGACCGGCGCCCTGCCCGCGTCCCCGGTCACTCGGGAGGTGCTCAGCACAGCCCTCGACGAGGAGCTCGGGCCCTATCTCGACACGGACGGCTACTTCCCTGCCGGTCTGCCCGTCCTGCGCCAGGCGATCGCCGAGCACCTCACGCGCGACGGGATCCCCACCCAGCCGCAGGAGGTGCTTGTCACGTCCGGCGCCCAGCAGGCCACCTACCTGGCTCTGCGCAGCATCCTCCAGGCCGGTGATCTCGCCCTGATCGAGGATCCCAGCTACCGCGGCGGCATCGAGGCCCTGAGGACGATCGGCGCCCGTATCGAGGGCATCCCCACCAGCTCCGGCGGGCCCGATCTCGACCTGCTCCAGCGTGCGCTCACGCGCGGTCCGGCCGCACTGTACTGCCAGACGAGCATCCACAACCCGACCGGCCAGACCATGCCGGCGTCCGCCCGTCACACGTTGGCCGAGCTGGTGTCACGGCACCGGACGACCACGATCGAGGACTGCTGCTCCTACGACCTCACCTTGGCCGGACCGCCCGCGAGGACGCTCGCGACGCTGGTCGACCCGGACCTGCTCATCAGCCTCGGCACCCTGTCCAAGTTGTTCTGGGGAGGCCTGCGCGTCGGCTGGATCCGCGCATCGCAGGACCGGATCCGGCACCTGCTGGAGATCCGGAAGGTCGAGGACCTCGCCACGTCCGTCGTGGACCAGCTCCACGCCGTGATGCTGCTCCGCAGGGCTCGGGAGGCCCGGGAACAGCGTCGGGAGATGCTCGCCAACCACCTGCGGACGACCGAGGACGCCGTGCGCCAGCACTTCCCGGACTGGTCGTGGCGGCCGGTGAGGGGCGGTTCGGGCCTCTGGGTGGACACCGGTGTCGACGCGCTCGCCCTCGCCGAGACGGCCAAGCGGTTGAAGGTCAAGCTCGTCCCCGGGCCCAGCTTCTCGCCGTACGACGGCCACCGCTCCATGCTGCGGCTGCCCATCTGGCACGAGCCCGAGCTTCTGCACCAGGCCCTGAGCCTCCTCGCCGGGGCCGTCCATCGGCCGCACCACACCTGAGCGGGGCGCGGCCCGGCCGCTCGGACGCCATCGGCGCTGTCGTCGCCCTAGTGCCCGATCAGCTCGCCGACGGCGAAGAAGAGGACCAGGAGGAGGGTGCCGAGCGCGACGGTGATCAGCAGGACCGAGCGGTCCTTGCCCCGGATGATCGCGACGGCCGCCAGAGCGGTCGAGACCAGGATGAGCACCCCCAGGGCGACCACGACGGTCCCGCCCGCCCGTACCTGTGCAGGCAGGAGCAGGAACACCGACCAGTACAGCGGATAGAGCAGCACGGGCAGCAGGAGCCACAGGGCCCACCAGCCGCTGCGGGTGTGCGGCAGGACGTACATCGCGATCACCCCTCCCTGTGGAGTCCTTCGGGGCCCCGGCGCGCGCCGGGACTGGTCGGCTGCCGCTCGTGGGCCGGTCCGGCGGGCGCGGCCGCGTCGGGCAGCGTTCCGGCCACCAGGAAGAGGATGCCGACCACAAGGACCGGTACCAGCCCGATCCCCGCCGAAGAGGTGAGGATCGCGGACACCGGCGGACCGTCCGGCCGTGTGCCGCGGGCAACCAGCAGCACGCCGAACGACGCCAGGCTCAGCGTCACCAGGAGCGCGCCCGCCAGGGTGGGTCGCCGCAGGCCCAACACGCTCAGCCCCACCGCCACGACGCAGCCGGTGACGGCACCGACCGGACCGATCGCGTTCCGGTCCGGACCGAGGGAGAAGGCGTCGGCGACAGCCGTGCCGATCGCGGCCAGGGTGAACACGGCCAGCACCGGTCCGGCACGGTCGGCGCGGCGAGCCGCGATCGCGGCGAGCATCGCGGTCACGGCCGCGCAGCCGACAACCATCGCGACGCCGCGCCAGCCGCCGGGGTCGTCCAGGGCGTAACCGGCGGCGAACATGCCCAGCGCCGCCGCGCAGACCAGCATGAGGGCCAGCGCAGCGACCTTCAGCACCCTCCCGACCTGCATCGCGCAGCCTTCCCACCGCCGTCGTCCCCCCGGCGGGGCGACCGCGTGCACGATCTGATCGGGTCACAGCGAACTCTTCCGCCGTCCTCAGGAGCCGCGCCGCGAGGGTTCGTGGAGGACCAGTCCCGCGCTCCGGTTGCGCGACGGCTGCGTCCCTAGGTGGCAGCGAGCTCCGGCTCGGCTCGGGTGGGAAGGGACGCACCGGAGCGCTCGTGCCCCGCCGGAAGCCCCACCACCATCAGGGTGGTCGCTGCCAGGCACGGGATGACGGCCAGGTGGACGAAGCCGGGCGGGAAGAGGGCAGCAGGCCAGATCGGTGAGGCCAGGGACACGGCGGCAACCAGTCCCCAGCCCATCGGGCGGAACCGGCTGTTGCCCAGGGCGAGGTGGAGCGCGGCGACCACGAGCCAGACGTAGAAGTGGTCCCAGGCAACCGGGCTGAGCACCGTGGCGCCGAGACCGACGACGACGACGGCTTCCACCCGCTCGCCGCGTCGATGGTGCCGGACGGCACGCCCGAGCGCAGCTGCGGCGAGCGCGGCGCCCGCGAGGATCCACAGCGGCTTCACCCAGGCTGCCTGCTCACTCCAGAACGTGAGGACGCCCAGCAGGCCGAGGTTGCGTTCGGAGTTGAAGCCGGGCACGCGGCCCGAGTCGAAGACGACCGTTGTCCAGTACGTGGCCGACTCCGCCGGGAGGAGCAGGAATCCCACGACGGACGCGGCGAGGAAGGTGGCGATGGCCGCTGCCGCGGCTCTCCAACGGCGGCAGCCGAGGAGGAAGACCACGAAGAACAGGGGCGTCAGCTTGATGGCCCCGGCGATCCCGATGAGGATGCCCTGCCACCTGCGCGGCAGCAGCAGCAGGTCGATCACCACCAGCGTGGTGACGAGGAGGCTGACCTGGCCGAGGTGGAGGCCCATCATCACCGGGCGGCTGAAGACGAACAGCGCGCCGACGCCCACGACGCTCGTGACGTCCGCCAGTCCCCGGCAACGGGCCCGCCCCGAGTACCACAGCAGCGTGCCCACGACGATCGCGGCGAGTGCGAACTGGACGATCAGCCACGCCGTGATGACCGAGCCGAGGGGAAGCCACGTGGTGGGCACGGCGAGCAGCGCGGCGAAGGGCGGATAGAGGAAGGTGGCTGCGCCGTTGACGTCGGCGATGCCGAACCCGTACAGGTCCCGTCCAGCCAGCATCGCCTCAGCCGCCCCGCGGTACACGCGCAGATCGAGGGAGCTCACGCCGAGCCGGTCCGCCGGCGCCAGCCAGACCACGAGGGCTGCGAGGCCGAGGACCGTCAGTGTCGTGGCCAGAACCCGGCCGGGCCGCAGGGACGAACGCTCGCTGGGCGGGTGCTGGGCTGCCACGGGCGGGGGACCTCCTGAATGGGACCGGCATCTCTTCGTCGACGCAGCGCGGCACACCGTCTCCTGGCGGAGGATACGAGATTCGAACTCGTGAGGGCGTGAACCCAACCCGCTTTCCAAGCGAGCGCCATAGGCCTCTAGGCGAATCCTCCGCCGAGAAGGATACCGGCACCGGGCACTCCAACTCCAACCGGGCGTCCACCCTTGTCAGCGCGCTATTGGCGGCGGGGATCGGGGGAAGTGTTGCGGGAGCGTGTCAGGCTGAGGACATGCGCGTAGCCCTCGCCCAGTTCGCCGCCTCCGCCGAGCCGGCGGACAACCTCGTCCACGTGGAGGCCTTCGCTGCCGATGCCGCCGACCAGGGCGCTGAGCTCATCGTCTTCCCGGAGGCGGCGATGTGCTCGTTCTCCCGTCCCCGGGCGGACGCGGCCGAGCCGTTCGACGGGTCGTGGGCCAACGCCGTCCGGGCCCTCGCCCACCGGCTGGGCGTCACCATCGTGGCGGGCATGTTCACCACCACCGGGACGCCGCTGGTGCGCAACACGCTGCTGGTCACCGGCGGGGTCGAGGAACGGTACGACAAGATCCACCTCTTCGACGCGCTCGGCTACACGGAGTCGGCGCAGGTCGAACCGGGTGACCGGGCGGTCACCTTCACCCTCGGCGATGCCACGGTCGGCCTCGCCACCTGTTACGACGTCCGGTTCCCGGCCCTGTTCACCGCGCTCGCCCAGCGGGGTGCCCAGCTGGTCCTGCTGCCCTCGTCCTGGGCGCCGGGTCCGGGCAAGCTCCACCAGTGGCGCACCCTGGTCACTGCGCGGGCCATGGACTCCACGAGCTTCGTGGTCGCCGTCGACCAGTCCGTGGCCCCCGCGGTGGACCACGGCCGTGCCCCGACCGGCATCGGCCACTCCCTGGTTGTCGACCCGTCCGGCCAGGTCCTGCTCGAGCTCGGCGAGCTCGACGAGGTCACCGTCGTCGACCTCGACCTCGGTGTGGTCGCCGACCAGCGTGAGCGCCTCCCCGTGCTGCGGCACGGTCGGGAGTTCGCCTGACCTCCCACCCGCTCCACCTCCGCCGGCCCGGGACGGGGCACCGCCCGCCATCGCGCCCGATCCGGGAGCGGCTCCAGGCCCGGTGCCTGCGCGCGGAACGCCAGAACCTGCTCCCTACCGGGGTCCGTACACCATCCCTGCCCGAGGGCCCAGACACCCTGTACGCAACCGCGCCCAACGCCCGGTAAGCTGGTGCACGGTTCCCCGCGCGGCGGTACCTCGCCCAACTCCCCCAGGGTCGGAAGACAGCAAGGGTAAGTGAGCTCTTCCGGGTGCGCGGGGGCCGCTGCATTTCCGGCCCCGGAGTCGGCAATGTCACCGGCTACCCGTAAGGTTCAACCCGTGGACGAGCGCGACGAGGACCTGTTCGCCGACGAGCCCGGCGAGCTCTTCGAGCAGGATGGTCCCGACCTCTTCGGACAGGACGGCCCCGACCTCCTGGACGATCCCGACGACGCCGGGCCCGACATCGAGGACCTCCCGTCCGACGTCGACGAGACGATGCCTGAGCAGCCCTCCTCGCGCCGGTCCGAGGACGAGGTCACCGCTTCGCTGATGGAGGTCGTGGACGCGCTCAGGCAGCCGCACGAACCCATCACCCGTCCCGAGACGCCGCTGGCCCTGTACCGCCGGTACCGGCCCGACACGTTCGCAGACGTGATCGGCCAGGAGCACGTCACCGAACCGCTGCAGCGGGCACTCGCCAACAACCGCGTCAACCACGCCTACCTGTTCTCGGGCCCCCGCGGCTGCGGCAAGACCACGTCCGCCCGCATCCTCGCGAGGGCGCTCAACTGCGTGAAGGGCCCCACGCCGGTGCCGTGCGGGGAGTGCCAGTCCTGCCGCGACCTCGCGCGCGGCGGCTCGGGCAGCATCGACGTGATCGAGATCGACGCCGCCTCCCACGGCGGCGTCGACGACGCGCGCGACCTGCGGGAGCGGGCCTTCTTCGCCCCGGTGCACAGCCGCTACAAGATCTACATCATCGACGAGGCCCACATGGTGACGCCGCAGGGCTTCAACGCCCTGCTGAAGGTGGTCGAGGAGCCGCCGCCCCATGTGCGATTCGTGTTCGCCACCACCGAACCCGACAAGGTGCTCGGCACCATCCGCTCACGCACCCACCACTACCCCTTCCGGCTGGTGCCGCCGAAGACGCTGCAGGCGTACCTCGCCCGGCTGTGCGAGGCGGAGGGCATCCCGGTGGAGCCCGCCGTGCTGCCGCTGGTGGTGCGCGCCGGCGCCGGCTCGGTGCGTGACTCGCTGTCGGTGCTCGACCAGCTGCTCGGTGGCGCGGGCGAGCACGGAGTCGGCTACGCCCAGGCGGCCGCCCTGCTCGGGTACACCCCCGACGCGCTGCTCGACGAGATCATGGACGCGTTCGCCGCCGGCGACGCCCAGGGTGTGTTCGCCGCCGTCGACAAGGTGATCGAGGTCGGGCAGGATCCCCGCCGCTTCGCCGAGGACCTCCTCCGCCGGCTGCGTGACCTGATCATCGTCGCCGCCGTCCCCGAGGCCCTCAGCAGCGGCCTCGTCGACGTCTCCGGTGACCAGGCCGAGCGCCTCACCACCCAGGCCACCGCGATGGGCCCGGGAGAACTGACCCGCGCCGCCGAGGTGATCGCCGTCGGCCTCACCGAGATGCGGGGCACGACCGCACCCCGGCTGCACCTGGAGCTGATGTGTGCGCGGGTGCTCCTGCCGGGTGCCGACGTGGACGAGCGGGGCCTGCATGCGCGCCTGGACCGGCTCGAACGCCGCCTCGGCGTCGGGGAGCCCGCCGCCACCGTGCAGCCGGCGCACGACGCGCCCGGCCCGGCCGCGCATGAACCTGCGCACGGCAGCCGTACGCCGGTCACCGAAGTACCGGCGAAGGGCGGGAGGCCGCCGGAGCAGGCACCACAGCCCTCGGAAGCATCCGACGACCCGCCCTGGTCGGTGCCCGACGAACTGGTTGCTGCGTCAGCGGCCGCTGCGCGCGCCCAGGCTCCCCAGCCGGCCCGGAAGTCTCCGGAAGCGGGCCCCGCCACGGGGGTCGAACCCACGCAGGCTGCGAGCCCGGCGGAGGCCGAACCGACCGTGACCGGCGCCCTCGGCACCGCCGACCTGCGGCGCTTCTGGCCGCAGATCCTCGACAACGTCAAGAACCGGCGTCGGTTCACCTGGATCCTGCTCAGCCAGAACGCCCAGATCGTCGAAGTGAGGGACGGCACCCTCACGCTCGGCCTGTCCAACACCGGGGCGAAGGACAGCTTCGGGCGCGGGGGCAGCCCCGACGTGCTGCGGGAGGCGATCCTCGAAGTGCTCGGGCTGGCACTGCACATCGAGCCGATCGTCGACGCGTCTGCCGACCCGGCGCCGACGGCCCCGACGAGAGCCGCTCCCCTCCCGCCCGCGTCCCCGGCGAGCCCGCCGCGGTCTCCGGCTGCGGAGGCGGCCAGGGCGAACCTGCGTCCCACCCGATCGCAGGCCTCGGCCCCGGAGGCCGGGCCCGAGGCCGAACCCACCAGGGACGACGAGGTGGTCGAGGAGACCGCCAACACCGACGAGTTGATGATGAAGCACCTCGGCGCGGAGCTGATCGCCGAGGACGACAACGGCTGAGGTCCGCCCCGCCGCCACTACCATGGCGGGAGCCGTCCAATCCTGAGGAGAAACGCGATGTTCGATCCCGGCAGCATCGACCTGCAGGGCCTGATGGCCCAGGCCCAGGCGATGCAGGACCAGCTGGAGCAGGCCCAGGCGGCCCTCGCGGCCAGGACCGTCAAGGGCACCGCCGGCGGCGACCTCGTCGAGGCCACCCTGACCGGCACCGGCGAACTCGTCGGCCTGGTCATCAAGCCCGAGGCCTGTGACCCCACCGACACCGAGACGTTGGCCGACCTGATCGTCGCCGCCGTCCGCGACGCCAACAACCAGGCCATGGCACTCGCCCAGGCCACGATGCCCGCCCTGCCCGAACTCGACCTGTAGGCCCTGCGCCCCGGCGCGGCCGTCGGCAGTGCGCGAGGTGCGAGGGTGCCCCGACCGATGAATGAGGAACCGTGTACGAAGGCCCGATCCAGGACCTGATCGACGAACTGGGCAGGCTGCCCGGGATCGGCCCGAAGGGCGCCCAGCGGATCGCCTTTCACATCCTGCAAACCGACAAGGCCGATGTCGAGCGCCTGGCCGCCACGCTGCGCGAGGTCACCGAGAAGGTGCGCTTCTGCGAGGTCTGCTTCAACATCTCCGAGGAGGAGACCTGCCGGGTCTGCCGCGATCCGCGCCGTGACCGGACGGCGATCTGCGTGGTCGAGGAGTCCAAGGACGTGATGGCGATCGAGCGGACGCACGAGTTCCGCGGCCTCTACCACGTGCTCGGCGGCGCGATCAGCCCGATCGACAACGTCGGTCCGGGCGACCTTCGCATCGCCGAGCTGTGCAAGCGGCTTGCGGACGGGACCGTCACCGAGGTCATCCTGGCCACCGACCCGAACCTCGAGGGGGAGGCGACGGCGACCTTCATCTCCCGGCTCCTCATCCCGATGGGCGTCACCGTTTCCCGCCTGGCCAGTGGCCTCCCGGTGGGCGGCGACCTCGAGTACGCCGACGAAGTCACCCTCGGCCGCGCCTTCCAGGGCCGCCGCCAGCTCACCGCATGAGGCCGGCGTGACCAGCGCACCGACCACAGCACCCGGGCCGGAGGACCGGGCGCTCCCGTTCCCCGACGCCACCGGCATCCGGCTCATCGCGAGCGACCTCGACGGCACGCTCCTCGACGAGCTCTGCGAAGTCAGTCCGCGTACCGCGCGAGCGATCACGGAAGCGGCCGGGCAGGGCCTGCTCGTGGTGGCCGCCACCGGGCGCCAGGTCACCCAGCTGCCGCCCGCGCTGCGCGAATGTGGAGTCCGGTACGCCGTGGGGAGCAACGGCGCCATCGGCGTCGACCTCGGCGACGACGAGATCCTGTTCGAGGAGCTGCTGCCCGCGCGGGCTGCGGCTGATGTGGTCGCCTACCTCACCGGCCGGCTCGAGGGCGTCCGATTCTCCGCCGTGCGCGACCACGGCGCCCGTCATGCCGCCGAGCACGGCTACCTCGACCTGCTCACCCCGCGTGAGCAGGAACTGTGGTGGAGCCACCTCGTGCCGCACGACCTCGCCGAAGTGGTGGCCGAACCGACCCTGAAACTGACGGTGCGCCATCCGGTGCTCACCGCCGAGGAGCTCCGGATCGTCCTGGAGGGGTCCGGGTTGCACGGCTTCTCCGCCACCACATCGGGGGCACCGTTCCTCGAGGTGCAGGGACCGGGTGTCACGAAGGCGAGCGGGGTCTCCCGGCTGTGTGCGTTGCTCGGCGTCGAGGCCGGAGAGGTTTTCGCGGCCGGCGACAACAGCAACGACGTCGAGTTGCTCACCTGGGCGGGGCTCGGCGTCGCGATGGGCAACGCTGTCGCGCCGGCGCTCGCGGCGGCCGACTGGGTGACCGCGCCGAACCACGCCGACGGGCTCGCCGAGGCGCTCGAGCACGTCCTCTCGCAGGCCTGCACGCCCTCCTGACCCGCCACTCGCCCCGCCCGGTCGAATTCCGAGCTGTTCCACAGTGGGACCACAGCATTCGGAGGCAGACTGAAGGAACGAGAACACCTGTAGGAGGTTGGAAAGATGCGTCACTACCCCGGTCCGGGCGGCGGCATGGGTGCCAGCAGCATGCTGTTCGGCTTCATGGGCTTCATCGGCACACTGGTCGTCCTGGCCCTGCTCACCCTTCTCGTCGTGTACCTGGTCAAGAGGGCCCAGGGGAAGAAGTACGGGCCGGCGGGATCCGGCCCCATGGGCCACCACGCGATGCACCGCCCGCCGATGCCGCCCGCGCTCCAGATCCTCGACGAACGGCTCGCCAACGGCGAGATCGAGGTCGAGGACTACATGACCCGCAAGGCAGCGCTGCTCGGCAGCAACGGCCCGGTCGCCAACGAGTGGTCGCCACAGCCGTCGACGCCGCCGAAGCCGGAGGCTCCCCAGCCGCCCGCTGAGGATCCGTCCATCTGACGTGGCCGCGCCGGGCCGCCCGCCCCGGCCCTGACCGCTGTCTCTCCGGGGCCGCCTGGTCGCCACCTCCTCGACCGGGCCGGCCCCGGACGCGCGTCCCGGCACCCCTTCCGCGCCCACTCCTCGCCCCAGAGCGGCGCACGGGTGGAGAGGCGTTGCGCCGCCGCGTAGACTGCCCGGGTCGCAAGGCAGTGATGGGGCCATCACCCCGGAGCCGCCGGAAGAACGGAGCGTCAGCTCTCACTAGAACCGGCCGCGGCGAACAACGAAGTGGGGCGCCCTCGGGTGTCCAAGGAGGGTGGTACCGCGGGCCCCGGCTCGTCCCTTCGTCGAACCGAGAAGACGACGAAGGACGCTGATGACCACCGATTCCGCAGCCCGGCCGCACTATCGCCCCGTGCCGGCGATGCTCGACCTGCCGGCGATGGAGCGCGAGATCCTCGACTTCTGGGCCGCGAACAACACCTTCGCCGCCTCGCTGGAGCGCACCGCGGACGGCAAGCCCTGGACGTTCTACGAGGGCCCGCCCACCGCCAACGGCATGCCGGGCACCCACCACATCGAGGCCCGCGTCTTCAAGGACGTGTTCCCGCGGTTCAAGACCATGCAGGGCTACCGGGTGGACCGGAAGGCGGGCTGGGACTGCCACGGACTGCCCGTCGAGCTCGCGGTGGAGAAGGAGCTCGGCTTCAACGGCAAGCCCGACATCGAGGCGTACGGGGTGGAGGCGTTCAACGCCCGCTGCCGCGAGTCGGTGTCGCGGCACGTGGACGCGTTCACCGAGCTCACCACGCGGATGGGCTACTGGGTCAACCTCGACGAGGCGTACTGGACGATGGATCCGTCCTTCGTCGAGTCGGTCTGGTGGGCGCTGAAGCAGATCCACTCCAAGGGGCTCCTGGTGGAGGACTACCGCGTCGCCCCGTACTGCCCGCGCTGCGGCACCACCCTGAGCGACCACGAGCTCGCGCAGGGCTACGAGGACGTCACCGACCCGAGCGTCTATGTCCGGTTCCCGCTGCTGTCCGGCCCGCTCGCCGGCAAGGCGTCCCTGCTGGTGTGGACGACGACCCCGTGGACGCTGGTCAGCAACACCGCGGTCGCCGTGCACCCCGACGTGACGTACGTCGTCGCGACGAGGGACGAGCCCGACGGCGAGTCCTTGGTGATCGCCGAGCCGCTGGCGGAGAAGGTCCTCGGCGAGGGCTGGTTGCTCGGCCGGACGTTCACCGGTCGCGAGCTCGAGCTGTGGCGCTACTCGCGTCCCTTCGAGCTGGTCGACTTCCCGGACGTGGTGGGCGGTACCCACTACGTCGTGCTCGCGGACTACGTCACCACCGAGGACGGCACCGGGCTGGTCCACCAGGCGCCGGCGTTCGGCGAGGACGACATGCTCGTCTGCCGCCAGTACGGGCTGCCGATGGTGAACCCGATCCGTCCCGACGGCACGTTCGACGACAGCCTCGAACTCGTCGGCGGGCTGTTCTTCAAGACCGCGGACAAGGTGCTGGTGGAGGACCTCCAGAGCCGGGGGCTGATGTTCCGGGTGCTCAACTACGAGCACTCGTATCCGCACTGCTGGCGTTGCCACACCCCGCTGCTCTACTACGCCCAGCCCTCGTGGTACATCCGCACGACGGCGATCAAGGACGCCCTGCTGCGTGAGAACAGGGCGACCAACTGGTACCCGGAGAACATCAAGTGGGGGCGCTACGGCGACTGGCTGAACAACAACATCGACTGGGCGCTGTCGCGTTCGCGCTACTGGGGCACGCCCCTGCCGATCTGGCGCTGCCCCGCCGGCCACCAGACCTGTGTGGGGTCCCGGGCCGAACTGTCGCAACTCACCGGAAGGAACCTGCTGGCGCTCGACCCGCACCGTCCGTTCGTGGACGACGTCACCTTCCCCTGCCCGAACTGCTCGCAGCTCGCGACCCGCGTCCCCGAGGTGATCGACGCGTGGTTCGACAGCGGCTCGATGCCGTTCGCCCAGTGGGGCTACCCGTGGGCGGAGGGGTCGAAGGACGCCTTCGCCACGGCGTACCCGGCGGACTTCATCTGCGAGGCGATCGACCAGACCCGCGGCTGGTTCTACTCGCTGATGGCGGTCGGGACGCTGGTGTTCGACCAGTCGTCCTACCGCAACGTGCTCTGCCTGGGCCACATCCTTGCCGAGGACGGACGCAAGATGAGCAAGCACCTGGGCAACATCCTGGAGCCGATCCCGTTGATGGACACCCACGGTGCGGACGCGGTGCGCTGGTTCATGGCCGCCGGCGGTTCGCCGTGGTCGTCGCGGCGCGTCGGCCACCAGACGATCCAGGAGACCGTCCGCAAGGTGCTGATGACGTACCTCAACACGGTCGCGTTCCAGAGCCTGTACGCCCGCGCGAACGACTGGTCCCCGGACCGGATTGGGGACGGTTCCCAATCCGGTCCGCGGACCGAGTTGGGAACCGTCCCCAATCCGGTCCACGTGCTCGACCGGTGGCTCGCCAGCGCGCGCAACACGCTGGTGAAGCAGGTCACGGAGGCGCTGGAGGACTTCGACACCCAGCGCGCCGGCGCGCTGCTGGCCACCTTCGTCGACGACCTGTCGAACTGGTACGTGCGGCGCTCGCGCCGCCGCTTCTGGGACGGCGAAGGCTCTGCGCTGCAGACCCTGCACGACACCATCGACGTGGTGACGCGGCTGATGGCGCCGCTGGCGCCGTTCCTCACCGAGCGGGTCTGGCAGGACCTGGTCGTCTCCACCGACCCCGCCGCCCCGGCGTCCGTGCACCTGGCCGACTGGCCGGTGGTGGACGAGGACGCTATCGACGAGAAGCTGGACGAGGCCATGCGGCTGACCCGCCGCATCGTCGAGCTCGGACGCTCCGCCCGCTCGGAGGCCAGGGTGAAGACCCGCCAGCCGCTGGGACGCGCGCTGATCCCGTCCGGCGCCTTCGCCCTGCTCGACGCCGACCTGCGGGCCGAGGTGATGGCGGAGCTGAACGTCGAACACGTCGAGTCGTTCGCCTCGGCCGGTGACCTCGTCGACTACTCGGCCAAGGGCAACTTCCGGGCCCTCGGCAAGCGGTTCGGCACGGAGACCCCGCTGGTGGCGGCCGCCATCGCTTCCGCGGACGCCTCCGTGCTGTCCGCCGACCTCGCGACGCACGGGAGGGCGAACGTCCTGGTCACCGAGATCGGTGAGGTCCAGGTGACGCCTGAGGAGGTCATCGTCTCCGAGCGGCCCCGGGAGGGCTGGTCGGTGGTCAACGAGCAGGGTGAGACCGTCGCGCTCGACCTCGAGCTCACGCCCCAGCTCGTCCAGGCCGGCCTGGCCCGGGAGTTCATCCGTGGCGTCCAGGAGGCCAGGAAGAGTTCCGGCTTCGAGGTGTCCGACCGCATCCGGCTCGCCTGGGCGGCCTCGAGCGACGCCACGGCGGAGGCGCTGCGGGCCAACTCCGCGCTCATCGGCGAGGAGGTGCTGGCCGTCGAGGTGACCGAGGGGCAGGGCGAGGACGGCTGGTTCGGCGACGACGAGCTCGGCGTCCGGTTCGCCGTCACGAAGGTCGAGCGGACCTGATGCCCGAGACGCCGCGGCCGGCGCCGGTCCTGCTGCTGCACTCCGCCGGCCTGACTCCGCAGATGTGGCAGTCGCAGGTTGAGGCGATCGCCGAGGGCCTCGGCGAGGTGCAGGTGATCGCCCCCTGGCTGGCCGGGCTGCGTCCCGGCAAGCCCGGCGAGCTGTCGCTCGGCGGCGCCGCCGACGAGGTGAGCAGCACCCTGGACCGGTACGGCATCGAGCGGGCCCGCCTCGTCGGTCACCAGCTCGGTGCGATGGTGGCCCTGCAGCTGGCGGTCACCCAGCCCGAGCGCGTGGCCGCCCTGGTGTTGTCGGGTGCCTTCGCCGCCCCGGGCCGACTCGCACTCCGATTCCAGAAGTCGCTGATCCGGATGCTGCCGAACCGGGCGCTGGCCGACAGTGGCGCCACCAAGGACGACCTGGTCCGCGCGCTCGACCTGATGGCGACCGCCGACTTCGGTCCGCGCCTGCGCGCGGTGACCGCCGACGTGCTGGTCGTCGCCGGAGCGGCCGATCCCGCGCTGCCTGCTGCCCGACAGCTGGCCGAGCAGCTGCCGTCCGCTCGCCTCGAGGTGCTGGACGGCGCCGGCGCGAACCCGAGCCTGGAGGCGCCGGACGCCTACAACGCCTTGATGGTGAAGTTCTTCTCGGCGTGAGCACCGGCGGCCGGACGCGGATCCCCGGCGAGATCTGGGTCCTGATCGCGGCCGCCTTCGTGATCGCGGTGGGCTTCGGGTTGATCACCCCGGTGCTGCCGTCCTTCGCGCAGAGCTTCGGCGTGGGAGCCTTCGCCTCCAGCGTTGTGGTGAGCTTCTTCGCGTTCTTCCGGCTGGTCTTCGCCCCTGCCGGCGGCCGGCTCATCGCGCGGCTCGGCGAACGTCCGGTCTATCTCGCAGGGCTGGTGATCGTCGCTGTGTCCACGGGGGCCACGGCCTTCGCGCAGGACTACTGGCAGCTGCTGGTCTTCCGCGGGCTGGGCGGCATCGGGTCGACGATGTTCACCGTCTCCGCGGTCGCCCTGCTGGTCCGGCTCGCCCCTCCCGCCATCCGTGCGCGGGTGTCCTCTGCCTACGCGACCGCCTTCCTCCTCGGCGGCGTCGCCGGACCGGTCGTCGGCGGCCTGCTCGGCAGCCTCGGCCTGCGGGTCCCGTTCCTCGTGTACGCCGTGGCGCTGCTGGTCGCAGCGGGCATCGTCGCCGTCTTCCTGCGCCGCGCGTCCCTGCGTCCCGCCCCCGGCGCCCCTGAGCTCCCGGTGATGACCGTCCGGGACGCGTGGCAGGACACCGCGTACCGGGCAGCGCTGGGATCGGGGTTCGCGAACGGGTGGGCGAACTTCGGGGTGCGCAACGCGATCCTGCCCCTGTTCGCGACCGCCGTCATCGGACGGCAACCCTGGGTCGCGGGGATGGCGCTGGCGGTCTTCGCCGCAGGGAACGCCGTGGGGCTGGTCGTCGCCGGCCGGCGCGCCGACTGGCTGGGGCGCAAGCCGTTCATCCTCGGTGGACTGCTCGTCTCCGGCGTGGCGACCGCCGTCACCGGGCTGGCGCAGGACCTTCCGGTACTCGTGGCGGTCTCGGTCGTCGCGGGCGTCGGCGCCGGCGCCCTTAACCCGGCGCAACAGGCGTCGCTGGCGGACGTCGTCGGGCGCCACCGCAACGGCGGCCCAGCGCTCGCCGCATTCCAGATGTCGCAGGACCTCGGGTCGATCCTCGGCCCGGTCCTCGCCGGACTCCTGGTCGACCACGGCAGCTACACCCTGGCCTTCGGCGTGACCGGGGCGATCACGGTCGTGGCCGCCCTGCCGTGGCTGCGGGCGAGGGAGACGCGCCCGCTCGAGCACGCGCGTGGCACCGGCGGGGCGGCGTCGTGACGGGGGCATAGGGTGAGCGCGTGCCAGACCAGCCGGAGCCGCAGCTCGACTCGCGCGGCCTCGCGCTCGCCTTCACCGCCTACTTCCTGTGGGGCGCCTTCCCGATCTACTTCAAGATGCTCTCCGCGGCGGGCTCGTTCGAGATCATCGGGCACCGGGTGTTGTGGACGTTCGTCTTCTGCTTCCTGGGCGTCCTGGTGTGGCGCGAGTGGGGTCACCTGAGGGAGGTCCTGGCCGACCGCGGGCTGTTCTGGACCCTCGCCGGTGCCGGCGCGCTGGTCACCGTCAACTGGTCCATCTACGTGTGGGGCGTGCTGAACGACCACATCGTCGACGCCGCGCTCGGCTACTTCATCAACCCGCTGGTGACGGTCACGCTGGCGGTGGTGGTCCTCAAGGAGCGGCTGCGCACCGCCCAGAAGATTGCGCTCGGGGTGGGGACCGCCGCCGTGCTCGTGATCGCGCTCGGCTACGGGCAGGTGCCGTGGGTGGCGCTGTCGCTCGCGATCACGTTCGGGCTGTACGGGCTGCTGAAGAAGCAGGTCGGGGGACGGGTGTCGCCGCTGGTCGGGTTGACCGTGGAGACGGCACTGCTTGCCCCGCTGGCGCTGGTGTTCCTCGGCTGGCTGCAGCTCGGCGGCACCAGCAGCTACCTCGCGCACGGGCCCGGGCTCACCGTCGGCCTGACACTGGCCGGCGTCATCACCGCCGTCCCCCTGCTGCTGTTCGCGGCGGCGTCCAGCCGCATCCCGCTGAGCATGATGGGCCTGATCCAGTACCTGACGCCGGTGATCCAGTTCAGCCTCGGGGTGTGGCTCAACCATGAGGTCATGCCGACGCCGCGCTGGATCGGCTTCGGCCTGGTCTGGGTGGCGCTGGTCGTGCTGACCGTCGACAGCCTGCGTGCCGCACGGGGTCGGGAACTGGTGGTCGAGCCCGACTGAGGCGGCCGGCTCAACGGCCCAGCTGGCTCAGCACCTCCGCCATGACCTGCTGGACGGCCAGGGTGTCGTCCAGCGGCATCACCGGGCTCTCGGTGAGCCCGTGGGCGAGGCACTCGTTCACGTGCGCGAGCTCATGCGAGTAGCCGGCACCGGTCTTCGGCAGGATGAGTTCGCGCGGCTCTTCGCCGAGCAGGTGGATCGAGAGGTGCTCGGCCCGGTGGAACCGCGGCAGCACCTCGACCCACCCCTTCGTGCCGGCGACAACCTGGCGACCCGGTCCCGGTGCGGTGAACCCGATCGCCTGGGTGGCGTAGCGGCCGTCCGGCCAGCCAAGCAGGATGCCCGCCTCGCCCTCGACGCCGTTGGGGTAGACCCCGCCCACCGCGTGCACGAGCTCGGGGGTACCGAGGAACTGCTGGGTGAACGAGATCACGTACACGCCGAGGTCGAGCACGGCACCGCCGCCCAGGACGGGGTTGAACAGCCGGTCGTTCGGCTCGAACTCGCGGAAGGCGAGCAGGTCGCCGTACACCGCACGGATCTCGCCCAGCTGCCCGGACGCGACCAGCTCCCGAAGGTGCGCGATGGCCGGCAGGAACCGCGTCCACATGGCCTCCATGACGAAGACTCCGCGGTCGCGCGCGGCCGTGATGATCGCCTGCGTGTCGGCGACGGACGTGGTGAAGGCCTTCTCGACCAGCACGGCCTTGCCCGCCTCGATCGCGGCCAGGGCGAGTTCGGTGTGCTGGCCGTGGGGAGTGGCGAGGTAGATCGCGTCCACGTCGGAGGCGAACAGCTCGTCATAGCTGCCGTAGGGGTGCCCGATCCCGTGGCGTCCCGCGAACTCCTCGGCACGCTCGAGGGAACGGGACCCGACGGCCACCAGTTCGGCGTCCGGGACGGAGGCGAACTCACCGGCGACCGTCGACGCGATGCGCCCGGGTCCGGCGATCCCCCAGCGGACCGTCATCGCAGACCGTCCTGCGTGCCGTCGTCCGGTCGCGCCCCGAGCGCGCGGCGCCGCGCACGGAGGTGGCGCCGGACGTTCTCCAGGACAACATTGCTGACCAGGGCGATGATGACGGCCGGCCACCAGCCGACGACACCCATGATCGCGAGCACGATCATCACCGGCCAGACCAGACCGTTGACGGTCTGCAGGACGGTTTCGGGGACCGAAGGGGGCAGCGACGCGCGCGGGGGCACCAGCTGCGCGTGCGGGGACGAGCCGGAGTAGACCTGGCCCTCAACAAGTGCGCCGTAGGGCGGTGGTGGAGGCTGGAACTCCGGCTGCTGCCACTGGGGTTCGGGCTGGCTCCCCGACGGTGTGGTGGTCACCCGACCATCGTAGGCCTCGGGGTCAGCGCAGGGTCGGGGCCACCTGCAGGCGCTGGCGGCGGCTGATCGCCAGCTGGCGCCTCACGATGCCGCTGACGACGATCGCGAGCACGATGACCGGGATCCAGTGACCCGTGACCACGGCGACGACCAGTGCGATCGGGAAGATCAGGCGGCGCAGCGTCCACAACTGCTGTTCCTGCGCGGACGGCGGAGCCACCACCAGCCGGCTCTCGCCGGGAACCAGGACCTGGCCGACCACGACCGGCTCGGGCCGGCGCTCGGTGAAGGTGGGCTGCTCCCACTGCTGGTCCGCGGGGCGTTGCCCTGCCGGGCCCTGAGCGGAGGGGCTCTGGGCGTACGGGTTCTGGGCGTACGGGCTCTGGGCGTACGGGCTCTGGGCGTAGGGATTCTGGTCGTAGGGGCCACTGGACATGCTCCGAGCGTAGGTCGACACCCCGGGCGAGCCCATCAGGTGAGTCCACGATCCATCCCTGGGTTCTGATCTGGCAGAGTGGAACGGTGCGGGTGGTACAGAAGTTCGGCGGGTCGTCGGTGGCGGACGCGGAGAGCATCAAGCGCGTGGCGCGACGGATCGTGGCGACCCAGGCCTCCGGTTGCCAGGTCGTGGTGGTGATCTCGGCGATGGGCGACACCACCGACGAGCTCATGGACCTCGCCTTCCAGGTTTCCCCCGAGCCGCGTCCGCGCGAACTCGACATGCTGCTCACCGCCGGCGAACGGATGAGCGCCGCCCTGCTGGCGATGGCGATCAACGACCTCGGGGCGACCGCCCGGTCGTTCACCGGCTCCCAGGCCGGCGTGATCACGACCGGGACGCATGGCGACGCCCGCATCATCGACATCACCCCCGGCCGCATCGTGTCGGCCCTGGACGAGGGCGACGTCGTGATCGTGGCGGGTTTCCAGGGGGTCTCGCAGACGACCAAGGACGTGACGACCCTCGGGCGCGGTGCCTCAGACACCACCGCGGTGGCGCTGGCCGCCGCGCTGGGCGCGGAGTACTGCGAGATCTATTCCGATGTGGACGGGGTGTTCACCGCCGACCCGCGGATCGTCCCCGGCGCCCGTCAGATCCCGCAGATCGGCTATGAGGACATGCTGGAGATGGCGGCGAACGGCGCCAAGATCCTGCACCTGCGGTGCGTGGAGTACGCGCGGCGCGAGCACGTCCCGGTACACGTCCGCTCGTCGTTCAGCGACCTGCCGGGCACCTGGGTGAAGGACATCGACTACGAGGGGACTGGCATGGAGCAGCCGCTGATCGAGGGCATCGCGCACGACCGCAGCGAGGCGAAGATCACCATCGCGGGTGTGCCCGACCGGGTCGGCGAGGCCGCCGACATCTTCACCGTGGTGGCCGAGGCGGACGTGAACATCGACATGATCGTGCAGAACGTCTCCCGCGAGCACGAGCAGGCCACCGACATCTCGTTCACCCTCGCCCAGAAGGACGGCGCCAAGGCGATCGCCGCCCTCAAGGGGGCCCAGGAGCGGATCGGCTTCCGTGACGTGATCTATGACGACCAGGTGGGCAAGGTCTCGGTCGTGGGCGTAGGGATGCGGTCGCACCCCGGGGTCACGGCGCGGTTCTTCCGTGCCCTGGCCGAGGCGGACGTGAACATCGGCATGATCTCCACCTCCGAGATCCGCATCTCGGTCGTGGTGAACATCGACGACGTCGACAAGGCCGTCCGCGCCGGCCATACGGCCTTCGGCCTCGACTCCGACGGCGAGGCCGTGGTCTACGCCGGCACCGGCCGCTGAAACCCTGCGCCAGAAGAACCTCACCCTGCGCCGGCTGGGGCCGCGTCAGGTTCCGGGGCGCTGGGTCGGGTTTTGGCCTCCCCTAGACTCGAATCGTGATCTTCAAGCGCGTCGGGGACACCCGCCCCTATCCCGAGCACGGCTACGTGCAGAAGCAGTGGGCGGCGATCGCCCCTCAACAGGTACGGCTGGACGAGCTCGTGACCACCAAGCGGAACCTCGATCTGGAGGCGCTGCTGGAGGAGGACTCGACGTTCTACGGCGACCTGTTCGCCCACGTTGTGAGCTACGAGGGGGACCTCTACCTCGAGGACGGCCTGCACCGGGCGCTGCGGGCTGCGCTCCAGCAGCGCCAGACCATGCACGCCCGGGTTCTGGAACTCAAGTAGGCTGGGGCGGGTCCGTCCAGAAGTCGACGCCTCGGGAGTGCACGTGCGAAAGGCCATCCGGGTCCTCAAGACCCCGGTCACACTGCTCGCACTCCTTGCGCTCCTCGGGTACGGCGCGGTGTGGGGCTACAAGCACGCGACCGCTGACCCCACCCAGACCGCGGCGCAGTGCGTCATGCAGGACGTGGGCGGAACCCTGACGCCCGAACGAGTCACCGTCCGGGTGCTCAACGGCGGTACCCAGGGCGGCCACGCGAAGACCACGCGCTTCTACCTGATCACCGCCGGCTTCGTGGTGATCTACTACAACAACTCCGACCGCGAGGTGCCGACCACGACGATCGTCGGCAACTCCGCCAGCGACCCGGAGGTCCAGCTGCTCGCGAAGTACTTCAACGGCGCGGTCACCGAGGGTGACGGGCGGGCGGACCACGTGGTCGACGTGATCGTGCCCACCAAGTTCCAGGAGTTCGCCGAGCCGCCGAAGGTGTCGGTCCCGGTCAACGGCCCCGTGTGCCTGCCCGAGATCACCGCCGGCGCGAAGGCCAGCTCGAGCGCCAGCCCGAGCGCCGGCCCGAGCGCCACCCCCTCCAGCACCCCGACCAAGAAGAAGTAGCCGGCAGGCGACGGCGCCCGGCACGGCCCGACGGAGGGTCAGCGGCGGCTCTCGCCGGGCACCCAGCGCGCCAGGCGTCCGCCGTCGGAGATGCTGCGCAGGCGGGCCTCCACCTTCCGCCGGTCCTTGTCATTCGTCACGATCAGCAGGTCGTCACCGTTTCGGACGGTCTGCTCCGGCTTGGGCGTGAACGGCTCGTTCTCCCGGACGATGAGGGAGACCACAGAGCTCTTCGGGAGGCGGAGCTCGCGGATCGTCACGCCGTGCAGCCGGGAGCCGGGTGAGACGTGCACCTGCAGCATGTCGGCCTTGATGGTGTCCAGCGGGGCGAACTCGAACTCCACGTCCGTCGACTCCGTCGGGTCGGACACGCCCAGCAGCCGCGCGATCCACGGCAGCGGCGGCGCCTGGATGAAGGTGAAGAACACGACGAAGGCGAAGACCACGTCGAAGAGCTCGCTCGCGCGCGGCACCCCCGCGGCCAGCGGGATGGTGGCCAGAATGATGGGCACCGCTCCCCGCAGCCCCGCCCACGAGACGAAGGCCTGCTCGCGCCACGGCACCTTGAACCAGGACAGGCACGCGAACACCGAGATCGGGCGGACGACGAAGGTCAGCACGGCGCCGATCAGCAGTCCCGACCCGAGCGAGGGGAACGACAGGTCCACCGGGTCGGCGAGCATTCCGAGCATCACGAACAGGCCGATCTGGGAGATCCAGCCGATGCCCTCCGCGAACGAGCGGGTGGCATTGCGGTGCGGGAGCTGGCCGTTGCCCAGGACCAGCGCCGCGACGTAGACGGACGCGAAGCCGGACAGGTGGAGGCTCGATCCCGCCCCGTAGGCGAGGACCGCCCACCCCAGGGCACCCAGGGGGTAGAGGCCCGACGAGGGGAGTGCCACCCGCCGCAGCACCTGCACCCCCAGCCAGCCCAGCACCGCGCCGACCAGGACCCCACCCACGAGCTCGCCCACGATGATGCCGATCACCAGGAGGGGGCCCTCCTCGGGCGCGCCGCCCAGCGCCCAGCTGGTGGCCGTGACCACGAGCAGCACGATCGGAGCGTCGTTGAGCCCCGACTCCGCCTCGAGCACGGCGCGCATCCGCGACGGAAGGGGCACCTTGCGGAGCACCGAGAACACCGCGGCGGCGTCCGTGGGCGAGATGATCGCGCCCAGCAGGAGCGACGTCGCGAGGTCGACCCCCAGAACGAAGTGGACGAAGACCGCGACCAGCAGCACCGAGATGGCCACGCCGACCGTCGCCAGCAGCAGCGACATCGGCATGGCACCCCGGATCGCCTGCCAGCGGGTGGTGAAGCCGCCCTCGGCGAGGATGAGCACCAGGGCGCCGAAGCCGAGCGACTGCGCAAGATCGGCGTCGTTGAAGGTGAGGCCGAGTTCGGCCACGAGCACCCCGAGGCCGAGGAAGATCAACAGCGAGGGCAGGCCGAGGCGGACGCCGACGCGGGCGGCGAGGACACTGACGAGCAGGACGCTGGACCCGAGCAGCAACACCTGGTCCAGTTCCACGCGACCTCCCCTTTTCCGGGAGTCTAGGTGACCTACCGGCTCCTGGTCAGCCTTCCTCGTCCGCCGGCGCAGAACGGGGACGGTTCCTTTTGCGTCAGGCGTGGAACGGGGACGGTTCCCTCTGCGTCAGACGCAGAACGGGGACGGTTCCCTTTGCGTCGGGCCGACGCAAAGGGAACCGTCCCCGTTCGTTCAGGACCTCAGCTGAACAGCTCGCGTGCCCGTCCGGCGGCGACGACCGCGTCGAGGTCGCCACCCACCTGGGCGGTGACTGCGGCAGCGACCGCGCCCTCGACCAGGGGGCCGTCGGCGAAGCGGACGTGAGCCGCCTCGTCCTCGTCGAGGAAGTCGAGCACCGACTCCACCGTCATCGTGGCCGAACCCAGGTCGGTCAGGATGGCGACGTCGTGGCCGGCCTCGCGCAGCGCGGTCACGGCGTCGTTCACCTTGTCGAACGAGGTGCCGATCCGACCGTCGTCGGTGCCGCCGGCCGCCTTCAACGACACGTCCTTCGCCATCTGGGCGGCCAGCTCCACCACCCCCTCGGCCAGCTTCTCCGAGTGGGAGACGATCACCAGGGCGACGCTCACGCGGCCTCAGCCGCCTTCGCAGCCTCCTCCAGGATGTACGCGGTCGAGGTGGCGCCCGGATCCTTGTGGCCGATCGACCGCTCGCCCAGGTAGGACGCGCGTCCCTTCGTCGCCTGCAACGGGATCGTCGCCTCGGCACCGGCGGCCGCGGCGACGGCCGCGGCCCGCAGCGCCTCGGACGGGCTCCCGCCCGCGGCGGCGACGCCCCTGGCCGCCTCGAGGGCCGGCGTCCACGCGTCCACCATGGTCTTCTCACCCGTGGTGGCCTTGCCGCGGGAGACGATCCCGTCGAGGGCGCCCTCGATCAGGGCCACCACGCCGTTCGCGTCCAGGTCACCCTCGGCAGCCTTGGCCGCGCGCAGGAACGCCGTGCCGTAGAGCGGGCCGGCCGCGCCGCCCACCTTCGACATCAGCGTGGACGCCACGACCTTCAGCACGCCCTGGACGTCGGTGATGCCGCCTTCATCCAGCTTGGCCACGACAGCCTTGAACCCACGGTCCATGTTCTCGCCGTGGTCGCCGTCGCCGATGGCGCGGTCGAGGTCGATCAGCTCCATCCGGTGCTCGGCCAGGACGGCCTGCGCGCCGCGAATCCACGCGTCCGCCCAGGCCACCGAGAGTGTGTCACTCACCGGCCGTACCTCAGAGCCCGCGCCGCATGGCCGGGGTGTGCACCGGGGCGTCCCAGAGCGTGGTGAGCTCGTCGTCGAGCACCAGCACGGTGACCGAGCAGCCCTGCATCTCCAGCGAGGTGATGTAGTTGCCGACCAGCGAGCGGGTGACCTCCAGCCCGGCCTCCTCGAGGCGCTTGCGGGCGTGGTTGTAGACGATGAAGAGCTCCGCCTCGGGGGTGCCACCCATGCCGTTCACGAACAGCAGCACCTTGGAGCCGGCCTCGGGCTTGATGTCCTCCAGGATCGGGTCGACCAGCATGTCGGTGATCTCGTCGGCGGTGGCCATCGGGACGCGGCGGCGACCGGGCTCACCGTGGATGCCGATGCCGATCTCGATCTCGTCCTCGCCGAGGTCGAACGACGGCTTGCCGGCGTGCGGGACGGTGCAGGCGGTGAGCGCCATGCCCATCGAGCGCACGTTGTCGTTGACCTTGGTCGCGATCGCGAGGACGCCGTCGAGGTCGTCGCCACGATCGGCAGCGGCACCCGCGATCTTCTCGACGAGCACGGTGCCGCCGACGCCGCGACGTCCGGCCGTCCAGGTGGAGTTCTCGACCGCGACGTCATCGTTGACGACGATGGCCTTGACCGTGATGCCTTCCATCTCGGCCATCTCGGCGGCGGTCTCGAAGTTGAGGACGTCGCCGGTGTAGTTCTTCACGATGTGCAGGACGCCGGCCCCGCCGTCCACAGCCTTGGTGGCCTCGAGAATGGGGTCGGGAGTCGGGGAGGTGAAGACCGCGCCGGGAACGGCGGCGTCGAGCATGCCCTTGCCCACGTAGCCCGCGTGCAGCGGCTCGTGCCCGGAGCCACCACCCGAGACCAGACCGACCTTGCCCTGAACCGGAGCGTCCGCGCGAACGACGTAGTCAGGATCGAAATGGACGGTCACCAGGTCGGCGTGGGCCGCCTGGAACCCCGCCAGGGTCTCGGCCACGACATTGGCCGGATCATTGATCAGTTTCTTCACAGGGCTCTCCTTTGAGGCGCGTTGTGGGTGGGCAGTGCCAACTCTGCCGCGTGAAACGTCACCGGGAAAGAGGCGCCACGACGCACTTTCGTTCAGCGCACCCGCCCTGACTGAACGAGTGTCGCGGCGCGGCACCACGCCTGCGACCGGTCCTGTGGCCCGCCTGGGGCGCCGGGGAATACGAATCGCCCGGGCAGCGATTTGCCCGGGCGATCCGGTCGGCGGTGGCGGAGGGATTTGAACCCTCGGAGGGTTTCCCCTCACGCGCTTTCGAGGCGCGCTCTTTAGGCCGCTCAGACACGCCACCGCGCAGGAGTGTACCGAGCACACGCCGGGGCGAGCCAATCGGCCCCCGCCACCCTTCGCAAGCTGTGAGTTGAGCCGTGATGTCACGGCTCAACTCACAGCTTGCGGGGGGTCAGCGGTGGGAGGCGAAGAAGTCCTGGAGGACGGCCCCGCACTCGGCGGCGTCGATACCGCCCACGACCTCGGGGCGGTGGTTCAGTCGCGGGTCGCGGACCACGTCCCACAACGAGGCGACCGCGCCGGCCTTCGGGTCGTAGGCGCCGAACACCAGGCGGCCCACGCGGGACAAGACGATGGCCCCGGCGCACATGGTGCACGGCTCGAGCGTCACCACGAGAGTGCAGTCCTCCAGCCGCCACGAGCCCTGCCGCCGGGCGGCGCGGCGCAGGGCCAGCACCTCGGCATGCGCGGTGGGGTCGCCGGTGAGCTCGCGCTCGTTGTGGGCGCGGGCCACGACCGCCCCGGACGCGTCCAGCAGGACCGCGCCGATCGGGACGTCGCCGTGCGCCGCCGCCAGCCCCGCTTCGGCCAGCGCCTCGGCCATGGCCGGGTGCCAGCGGTTCACTCGAAGCTGGCCAGCGCCTTGGCGAACTCGGGACCGAACTTGATCCGGTTGGCGATCCGCTCGACGAGCGTCGCGGAATCCTCGTCGTAGTCCTCGGCCATGGCCTCGAGCTCGAAGTCGTGCAGCCCGGCGTCGGCCAGGATGCCGAGGTCGCCCACCGGCGCCGACTCCTCGTCATCCTCGGGTACCTCCAGCCCGAGAAGGTCGACCACGTCCCTCGCCAGCGGCCAGTCGGCGGCCGCGACGGCGTCGGAGCAGAACGCCTGCACGTGCTTGCCACGGACGCGGACGATCACGAACACCTCGGACGCGATCGAGGCGAGCGCCACCGCGCCGCCGTCGCCCGGCATGCGCCGCAGCTGGGTGATCAGGGCCTCGAGGTCGTTGACGAGGTCGTAGTCGAGCGCGATGGCCACCGGCTGGCCGTCCTCGCGGTACAGCGCCACGAGCAGGTCCACGTCGTCCTCGGTGGCGTCGTCGGGGTAGTCGTCCTCGTCCTCGTCGGCGTCGTCCAGGTCGTCGTCCTCTTCGGCGTCGTCGTCCACGATCACGTCGTCGAGCTCGTCCAGACCGGGCCGGTCGTCGCCACGATTCGGCATCTCGAACTCCTGGTCGTCCGAAAGACTCATCGTCGCCTCCTCGCCTTGCGCGCCTCCCCCATCGTGACAGAAGTCGAGCGATTGAGCACAGTCCGGTCAGGGCAAATGACCCGCCGGCAGCTGTGGGACGCTAGCGGGGTGGAACTCCATGTCATCGAGCACCCCCTGGTAGCTCACAAGATCAGCCTGCTGCGGGACGAGACCACTCCCAGCGCCACCTTCCGCCAGCTCGTCGAGGAGCTGGTCACGCTGCTGGCCTACGAGGCCACCCGTGAGGTGCGCGTGGAGCGTGTGTCGGTGAAGACCCCGATCACGACGACCATCGGGGTCGGCCTGGTCCGTCCCCGCCCCCTGGTCGTGCCGATCCTGCGTGCCGGCCTGGGCATGCTCGAGGGCATGATGCGGCTGATCCCGACCGCCGAGGTCGGCTTCGTGGGCATGGTGCGTGACGAGACCACGCTGCAGCCGTTCACCTACGCCGAGCGGCTGCCGAAGGACCTCTCCGGGCGGCAGTGCTACGTCCTGGACCCGATGCTGGCGACCGGCGGCTCGCTCGGCGGGACGGTGCAGTTCCTCGTCGATCGCGGCGCCGACCACATCACCTGCATCTGCCTGATCGCCGCACCGGAGGGCGTGCAGCGGATGCGGGAGCTGGTCGATCCCATCGGGGTGCCCTGCACCCTGGTGTGCGCCGCGCTGGACGAGCGGTTGAACGAGGTCGGCTACATCGTGCCGGGCCTCGGCGACGCGGGTGACCGGCTGTACGGACTCGCGCAGTAGCCCCGCCGTGGATCCGGCTGAGGTGTTCCCCCCGTTCGGCCTGCGCATCGAGGCCGGGCCGCTGGTGCTGCGCCCGGTGACGGACGAGCTGCTGCCCGCCCTGGTCGACGTGGCGTTGGCGGGGGTCCACGCGCCGGACGCCATGCCCTTCTTCGTGCCCTGGACGGATGCCCCGCCGCAGGAACTGCCGTCGAACTTCGCGCAGTTCCACTGGGGCGTCCGCGCGGGCTGGCGACCCGAGAGCTGGGATCTCGAGCTCGCCGTCGAGTACGAGGGTCGGGTGGTGGGCTGCCAGGGCTTCTCCGCCTCGGACTACCTCGTCACCCGCACCGGCGAAACCGGGTCCTGGCTGGGGCGGGAGTTCCACGGACGCGGAATCGGGACGGCCATGCGGCAGGCGATGTGCGCGTTCGTGTTCGACGAGCTCGAAGGACGCCGGATCACGTCCGGCTGCTTCGTCGACAACCCGGCCTCGGCAGCGGTGAGCCGGAAGGTCGGCTACCGGCCCAACGGCACCCGCGTCCTCTCCCGCCGGGGCGAGCCCGCGGAGAACCTCCAGTGGCTGCTGACGCCTGACACGTTCGTGCGCGGCACCCCGGTCACGGTCAGCGGCGCCGCCGCGTTCCGCCGCTTCATCGGCCTCCCCTGACCGCTCAGACGTCGCGGGCGAGGTCCTCCACCCGCTCGGCGTGCGGCAGGTCGAGCAGCGCCGCGCCCGGCAGCAGCAGCTTCGCTCCCCGGGTGCCGGCGCCGATACAGACCAGCGCGGTGTCGGCGACCGCGCCGTCCACCCACACCGGCCAGTCGTCCGGCAGCCCGACCGGGGTGATGCCGCCGTACTCCATACCGGACGCAGCCACGGCGAGGTCCATCGGTGCGAAGGACGCCTTGCGCACGTCGAGCCGGCGTCGGGCGACGTTGTTCACGTCCACCCTGCGCGTGGCGAGCGTCATGCAGCAGGCCCTGCGCTCCTCGCCACCGCGACGCCCCAGCACGAGCACGGCGTTGGCCATCGCGTCCAACGGCAGGTCGTAGACGCGGCACAGCGTCTCGGTGTCGGCGTGCGCCGGATCGACAGGGAAGACCTGTGCAGAGGGGACGTGGTCCCGGATCGCCGCCAGGACCGGTTCGGGCAGGAGGTCGGGGCGTTCCAGGGCAGGGACGGGGCTGAGTTTGCCGAACATGCCCCGGGATTCTAGGGCACGCCGAAAAAGGGTCTTCGTTTCGGTTTGCAATTGCGCGCGAGCAGCGTTATGTTGTTCCCGCCACGCCGAACCACGAAAGGAGCTGGCAAATGGATACGACCACCGTGCAGTGCGAGTTGGCCAATGCCGGCATCGTCGGCGTCTCTCCCGTTCTGACCGTGTAGCGGATCACACCGCCACCGTTCGGACGGTGGCGACGCTCACGAAGCCAGATCCTCGCCGACGAAGCGCCGAGGTATCGCCACGTCCTGATTTCGCCGCCCGCCGGCGAACCCTTCACCCGTAATCACGCGGGTGTTCCTGTCGCGCGCAATTCATCGAGCGCGCCCGCATTAACCAGCAATTGAGGAATCACCATGTCCATTTCCACCATTACTCGAGAAACCTCTCACCCGCCGGTGGCGCTCACCTCGCGTGGGCTCGTCGACCACACCGCCACCCGCATCGGCCTGTGGCTGCTGCACTGGGCGAAGCGGTCGGAGTTGCGGCGCGCCGATCGTGTCGTGCGACGCGCCGAGCGCCTCGTCCGGCAGGCCGAGTTCGACCGGCTGATGGACGCCATCACCGATCACGAGGCCAACCGGGAGAGCACGCTCGTGCTCCGCGCACTCCGGTGAGCACGCGCCGAGGGCGTACGAAACGCGGCCCCGGGTGGATCATCCACCCGGGGCCGCTCGCCGTCCCGGTCAGCGGCGCCAGCGCCAGGCGACGAGCGCGAGGACGGTGAGCACCAGCGCCATCAGGATCCCCATCGGCAACGCGACGAGGAGGTTGCTGCCGGTGAGCACCAGGGCGAAGACGCCGATCGTGCCGTTGTAGGCGCCGTGGAGGATCGCGGGGGCGACCACCGACCGCGCGCGTTCGCGCACCCAGGTGAGGAGGAACGCGAAGGGCGTGGTCCACAACACCATCATCGGCACGCCCCAGCCCCACTCCGTCCCGTAGTTGTGGCCCAGCAGGATGATCACCGGCGCGTGCCACAGCCCCCACAGGACGCCTGTGAGCAGGTTCGCGCGGACGTTGCCGAGCGGACGCAGCTCGTCGGCCAGCACGCCGCGCCAGCCGTACTCCTCGCCGAAGGCGAACACGGCGTTGATCGTCAGGCCGGCCAGCAGGCCCTGGTAGAGCAGCGACCCGGCCACGACCGCCGCCGGGGGGAGCGCGACATCGGGGGGCAGCATCGGCGCGATCTGCAGCAGCCGGTCGCGGAACTCGGCGTCCGTCGCCACCAGGTGCCCCGCCCCGGGAAGCCCCACGGCGGACGCGAGCCACGTCACGGCGAAGCCGAGCGCAAGGATGGCGACCATGACCAGGACGCCGTACGCGGCACTCGGCCCGTAGGGCCGCCGCATCGCCGCGCCGATGAAGCGTCCGAGCCTGGCGAGCCGCGACCGGCCCTCGCCGGGGTGTCCCCAGGCCGGACGCAGGCGCCGCCAGCCCTGGACGATCAGCGGCCGCCGACCCGCGCGGTGTTCGACGATGAGCCCGGCGACGAGCGGCAACGGCATGTAGAACAGGGCGAGGCCGCCCTGGGCCAGCTGCAGGCTGTACGGGATCGAGGTCTGGCGCAGCCACCACAGCGCGACCGCGACGACGGTCGCCCCGCCCAGGGCGATGCCGTAGAACAACGCCACCCGTGACCACGCGACGCGCGTCGTGGGTTCGGCGGCCAGTTGCGTGCTCATGGTTCCTCCTCCAGATCCTGTCGCTTCTCGGCGTCGCGCCCCGCCACCGCGAGGGCGAGCAGGACGGCTCCCGCTGGCAGCCACAGCAGCCCGACGAGTCCCGGGCCTGCCCACGGCCGGGCCTTGCCGTCGAGCGCCGCGGTGCGCCACGTGGCGAGGCCGACCGTGATCGCCGAGGACGCCGTGGCCGCAGCCAGTGCTCCCGCCGCGCGGGCGCCGCC
>JAEVYS010000033.1 GCA_023392635.1 Actinomycetes bacterium
GGGGTCGGGGTGGCCGGGGCAGGTACCGACGCGGCTGCGGGCGCCGGTTCGGGAGCGGGTGCCGCGGGTGCTGCGGGTGCGGCCGGAGCCGGTGCCGCCGGCTCCGCGGACGGTACGGGGGTGGCGGCGGGCGATCCGGAACCGATCACGGCCAGCACAGCGCCGACCTGGGCGACGCCGTCCTCTGGCACCCGGATCTCCAGGACGGTGCCGGCCACGGGGGAGGGGATCTCGGTATCGACCTTGTCGGTGGAGACCTCCACCAGGGCCTCATCGGCATCGACGGCGTCGCCGACCTTCTTCAGCCAGCGGGAGATGGTGCCCTCGGTGACCGACTCGCCGAGCTGCGGCAGCACGACCTCGGTACTGCCACCGCTCCCGGCGGCAGGAGCCTCGGAGCCCGGCTCCTTCTCGGTGCTGGGGGCGACGGGAGCGGGCACCTGCTGCGGAGCCGGCGCGGGCTGCTGCGGTGCGGGCTGTTGCGGTTCGGGGGCCGCTTCGGCCGCCTCCTCCTCTGCATCGACGGACGCGGAGTCGGCCGGGGTCGACTCGGCAGTGGGCTCGGGCTGTGTGGCCGGAGCCTGGCCGCCCGCCTCGTTCGGCTCGCCGATCGTCGCGAGCACGGCGCCCACGGCCGCGACCCCGTCCTCGGGCACGAGAATCTCCAGGACCACGCCGGCCACCGGGGCAGGGATCTCGGTGTCGACCTTGTCGGTCGACACCTCGACCAGCGGCTCGTCCACCTCGACCCGATCACCCACTCGCTTCAGCCAGCGGGAGATCGTGCCTTCGGTGACGCTCTCGCCAAGGGCCGGCAGGGGAACGGGAGTAGACATGTCGCGAGCTCCTAAGCGTGTTCTGGTCAATGCAGGTTTTCAGACTAGCCCGGATTTCGCCAGCCATAATGGGCGCCGTGGGCTGGTTCTCGAGAAAGCGCGACAAGGCGGGAACGGCCGGTCGTGACGCCGTGGCGGAGTCCGCGACGATCGCCCACCTCGAGGAATTCCTGGCGACCCGTTACGGCGTGGAGGCATTCATCGAACAGCCGACGACGATGACCAGGGCAACCCTGCTGTTGATCGCCTCCGACGGCGAATGGACGCGGCGAAGCGTGGCCAGTGTCGAGTGGGCCCGCACGTTCGCGCGCCGGCGTGGCCTGCCTGCCTACGACGCCGGCGTGGTCGGCTACCCCCAGCGCATGCGCGACTACAACGCGCGCCGCCGCTCCGCCGGCTGATCGCGCCCGGCCGGGCTCACTCCGGCGAGCGGTCGGTCGCGGCCAGGAACGCCTCCACCAGGGCCGCCCCGAGCGCTGCCCCCGGGCCGGGCGAGACACCCTTGAACATCGAGGCCGCCGCTCCGCCGCACGCGTACAGGCCCCTCAGTGGTGAACCGTCCGTCCGGAGCACGCGCGAAGCCGCGTCGATCACCAGGCCGCCCTTGGTGCCGGAGTCGCCCGGATACACCTTCACCGCCCAGAACGGCGGCTTGTCGACCTTGCCGAGGCTGGTCACGCGGCGCTTGCCCCGCTCCCCGGCCGGAGCGGCCGCGGCGGACTCACCGCGCGAGAAGTCGAGGTCCTTGCCCTTGCTGGCGAAGCCGTTGAACCGCACCACCGATCCCAGCAGGCCGGCCCGGTCGACGCCGAGAGCCTGGGCCAGGTCGTTGAGCGTTCCGGCCCGGACGATCTCGCCGGCGTCCAGCGCCTTCTTCGGCGTGTTGCCGGCCGTCCACGGACCCAGGGGCGTCGCCTGGCGGTGGCGGTTGTCCATGACGAGGAACGAGGGCACGGCCCGCATGCCGCGGCTGCGCTCGTACAGCGCCCGACCAGCGGCGTTGGCCGGCAGCGACTCGTCGAAGAACCGGTCACCGGCGGCGTCGACGATCAGGGAGTGGGGACCTCGGCGTGCGTCGTCCAGTGCCCACGCCCGACCCTCGGCCAGCATCACCGGCTTCCACCAGGCGTCGTCCAGGCCGGCGGTGGCCGCGCCCTCGGCGACGGCGAGATTCAGCAGGTCGCCGAGGTTGCGGGCCGCGGACGTGGTCCACGCGGCGTCGGTGGGCAGCGGCAGGTACTCCTCGCGCAGGCCCTGGTTCTTCTCGAAGCCGCCGCTGGCCAGCAGCACGCGGGACGCCGTCACCGGCTCGTCCGTCCCGTCACGACGAACGATGACCCCCGTGATGCGCCCGCCGTCGGACTGCAGGGCGACCACCGGCGACGCCAGCCGGACGTCCACCCCGTTGGCGGTGGCACGGTGCAGCAGGTGACCGGCCAGGGCCTCGCCCGCCGTCCGGGTGTTCCGGCCACCGGGGAGGACGCGGCTGAGCAGGCCGCGACCGCGGTCGGCAGCCGGGCGCAGCCGGTCGTCCCACTCGCCCAGGACCCGGCGGTCCAGCGGCTGGGTGGCAAGGACCCGTCCGCCGGTCCGGCCACCGGGGAGGTCTGGGCGGTCATCCGCCAAGCCCTTCACCGGGGCGAGCGGGATGTTGGACGACGTCAGCCAGCGGGCCAGCTTGGCCGCCGTCCGGACGTAGGCGGCACGGCGTTCCGCGGTCGAAGCCGCGGTGGCCGGCCCGAGCAGGGCGGCGAGGTACTCGTCGGCGTCCGCCACCGAGTCCTGCACGGCCGACCTGCCCGAGGAGGAGGCGGCGGGCAGCCAGAGCAGGCCGTCGGAGACGGCGGTACTGCCGCCGGCGAGGTCGTCGGCCTCGACGACCAGCACCCGGTCGCCCAGACGCCTGGCTGCCACAGCGGCGAGGAGGCCGGCGACGCCGGCCCCCACCACGACGAGGTCGTACTCCTCGCCCATGGTCAGTTGGCCAGCGCGTGGGCGAGGGCGATCAGCGTGCGCACGCCCGCACCGGTGCCGCCGGCCGGGGTGTAGTCGTACGGGCTGCCGGAGTTGAACGCGGGACCGGCGATGTCCAGGTGCGCCCAGGGGATGTCCTCGGGTACGAACTCGGACAGGAACGCAGCCGCCGTGAGCGCCCCGCCGTACTTGTCACCGGTCGACTTGAGGTCGGCGACCTTCGATTCGAGCTTCGGCCGCGCGTCCTCGGGGATCGGCAGCTGCCAGAACTGCTCGCCGCCGGCCTCCGCCGCGTCCAGCACCAGGTCGGCCGTCTGGTCGTCGCGGGCCATCAACCCCGCCACCCGCTCACCGAGGGCGACCATGCAGGCGCCGGTGAGCGTGGCCACGTCGAGCACCAGGTTGGGCTTCTCCTCCGACGCCTTGACCAGGGCGTCGGCCATGACCAGGCGGCCCTCGGCGTCGGAGTTGCCGTTCTCGACGGTCTTCCCGCCGTACATCGTGAGGACGTCGGAGGGGCGGTAGGCGCTGCCGGAGGGCAGGTTCTCCGCCATCGCCGCCCAGCCGGTCACGCGGATGCGCAGGCCCAGCTCGGCGATCGCTGTCACCGCGGCGATCACGGCGGCGGCCCCGGCCATGTCGGTCTTCATGGTGTACATGCCGTCGGGGGTCTTCAGGTTCAGGCCACCGGCGTCGAAGGTGATGCCCTTCCCGATGAGCGCGAGGTGGAAGCGCGCGCCACGCGGGGCGTAGGCGAGCCTGACCAGGCGGGGCTTGCGCACCGAGCCGCCGCCGACGGCGAGGATGCCGCCGAAGCCGTCCCGCTCGAGCGCTTTCTCGTCCCAGACCTCGACATCGACGCGCGCGGCCCTGGCCGTCGGCCGGGCGGCGTCCGCGAACGTCTCGGGGTACAGCAGGTTGGCCGGCGTGTTCACCCACTCGCGGGCCTGGTTCACGGCCTTCGCCGTGCTCACTGCAAGGTCCAGGGCTTGCCTGGCCTCCGGCCGCCGGTTGGAGCTCACCAGCACCACCTGGCCCACACCGGCGGTGTCCTCGCCGGCGGAGCGGTAGGAGTAGGTGCCCAGCAGCGCCCCCTCAGCGGCACCCTTGATCACCTGCGGCTCGATGGTCTCCAGGCTGATCGCGACGACCTGGCGGGCCGGGGCGGGCAGCCCGGTGACCAGCCGGACGGCCGAGCCGACCGCCCGGCGCACCTGCTCCGGCATCACGTCGATCGGACCGAGGCCGACCACCACGATCCGCAGCGCTCCGGGGCCGGCCACGAGCACGGACCTGCCGTTCTTCGACGACGCGCCGAGGCGGCGGGCCAGTGTGGCCAGGTCGGTGCCGAAGGCCTTGCCGATCGGCTTGGCGAGGTCGTCGGGGAGACCCACCAGGACGTCGCCCTCGCTGGTCTCCGCGAGCCCGACCACGACCGCGTCCGCGTCACGGGGAACGCTGGTGGAGAGCGAGATGGTGGGCATGTCGGTGATCGGCACGGCAGGTCCTCTCTGATGGCACGCCGGAGGTCGGATGCGACTCCTAAGGCTAGTCCCGACTTATCCACAGATGTTCCAGATCAGCGGTCCCGGAAGACCGGCGACGCAGCGACGCGCGGCGTCCGCTCCCGGGGCGACCACGACTGCGGCAGACTGCGCACGTGACCTCCTTCACCTTCGCCACTGCCGGACGGATCAGCTTCGGTCCCGGCCGCCGCCGCGAGCTGGCCGCCGCCGTGGACGGCCTGGGCTCATGTCCCTTCGTCTGCACGGGCTCGGACCCGTCCCGGCACTCCGACCTGCTCTCGACCCTGACCGGCGTGGCCACCTTCGCGGTGAGCGGGGAGCCCACGATGGAGGTGGTGCGGGCGGGTGCACAGGCGGCCAGGGAGCACGGCGCCGACGTCGTGGTCGGGCTCGGCGGGGGAGCGGTGCTGGACGCGGCCAAGATCATCGCGGCACTGGTGACGAACGGCGGCGACCCGCTCGACTACGCAGAGGTCGTCGGTGCGGGCAGGCCCCTGACCGTGCCCTGCCTTCCGCTCATCGCGGTACCGACCACCGCCGGCACCGGCTCCGAGGTCACCGCGAACGGCGTCGTCACCTCCACCGAGCACCGGGTCAAGGTGAGCCTTCGCTCGCCGTCCATGCTGGCGCGGGTGGCCATCGTCGATCCCGAGCTCACCCTCGAGTGCCCGCCGTCGGTCACGGCGCATGCCGGCCTCGACGCACTGGTGCAGTGCATCGAACCGTTCGTCTCGCCGTTCGCCACCCCGCTGACCGACGGCTTCTGCCGTGAGGGCATCCGGCGGGCGGGGCGCGGGCTGCGCCGGGCCTTCGACGACGGCTCCGACCTGGACGCACGCACCGACGTGGCGCTGTGCTCCCTGCTGTCAGGGCTGGCCCTCGCCAACGGCAAGCTCGGCGCGGCGCACGGCCTCGCCGGTCCGCTCGGTGGTTCCCTCGGGGCGCCGCACGGTGCGATCACCGCGGCGGTGATGGTCGAGGTGTGCGAGTTCAACCTCTCCCATGGGGATGAGGCGACCCGTGCCCGCTACAGCGAGGTCGCGCACCTGCTCACCGACCGCCGCGACCCGGCCGCGCTCCTTGACTGGTGGAACGAGACCATGGCGGAACTCGGCGTCGGCGGCCTGGGAGACCTCGGCCTGACCGAGGACGGCATCCCGGCGGTGGCTGAGGCGGCGGCCGCGGCGTCCAGCACCAAGGGCAATCCGGTCAGCGTGACCGCCGAGGACCTGGCCGGGATGCTGCGTCGTTCCCTCTAGCCGGTGTGGGCGCCCTAGGCTGGGCGCCGAACAGGAAGGGCTCCGATGACCGAACCGACCACGTCGCCGCTGCACGACCGGCATGTCGCCCTCGGGGCGAAGTTCTCCGAGTTCGGAGGCTGGCTCATGCCCCTGCAGTACTCCGGGGTGGTCGCCGAGCATCGCGCGGTCAGGACGGCGGTCGGGGTGTTCGACGTGAGCCACCTCGGGAAGCTCCGGGTGTCCGGGCCGGGGGCCGCGGACTTCGTGAACACCTGCGTCAGCAACGACCTCGGCCGGATCGCTCCCGGCCAGGCCCAGTACAACCTGCTGTGCAACGCCGAGGGCGGCGTGGTGGACGACCTGATCGCGTACCTGATGGGCCCCGACGAGGTCTTCCTCATCCCCAACGCCGCCAACACCGCCACCGTCGGTGCGCTGCTCGCCGACGCCGCCCCGGACGGCATCGAGGTCCGCAACGAGCACACCGACCACGCCGTCATCGCCGTCCAGGGCACCTGCTCGGACGAGACCCTCGGCGCGCTCGGGCTCCCCGTCGGCCAGAACTACATGAGCTTCGTCACCGCCACCTGGGGCGGCGTCGACCTGATCGTGTGTCGCACCGGGTACACCGGTGAGCGCGGGTACGAACTGGTGGTTCCGGCCGGATCAGCGGCAGCGGTGTGGGATGCGGTCCTCGCCGCCGGTGCCGAGTACGACATCCTGCCCTGTGGCCTGGGGGCACGGGACACGCTGCGCACCGAAATGGGCTACCCGCTGCACGGCCACGACCTCAGCCCGCAGATCTCGCCGGTGATGGCGAACCTGAACTGGGCGGTGGGCTGGGACAAGCCGGCGTTCTGGGGCGCGGAGGCCCTGCGTCGGCAGCGCGAGGAGAAGTCCGGCCCGATCCTCCGCGGCCTCAGGGCGGCCGGGCGCGGCATCCCGCGTCCCCACATGCGGGTGGAGGCGGCGGGGTCCGACGTCGGCGAGGTGACGTCGGGCACCTTCTCCCCGACCCTGTCCACCGGCATCGCGCTGGCCCTGCTGGACCGTTCGGTGGCGCTCGGCAGCAGCGTGGACGTGGTGGTCCGCGACCGGCGCGAACCCTTCGAGGTGGTCAAGCCCCCCTTCGTCCAGCCCGGTGTCCGCGAGTCCTGATCTTCCCTGCGGGTTCAGGCGGTCAGCACCCGCGTCACCAGGGGGACGCCGGGGCGGTAGGCCAGGTGGACGTGGCTCGGGGCGTCCAGGAACACGAGGTCGGCCCGGGCCCCCACCCGAAGGTGCCCGACGTCGTCTCGTCGCAGCGAGCGGGCGCCACCCTCCGTGGCGGCGCGCAGCGCCTCGGTGGGGGTGAGGCCCATCTCCCGCACGCCGAGCGCGATGCAGAACGGCATCGAGGACGTGTACGACGTCCCCGGATTGCAGTCGGTGGCGAGGGCGATCCGGACGCCGGCGTCGAGCAGCCGGCGGGCGTCGGGATAGGGATGCCTCGTCGAGAACTCGACGCCGGGGAGCAGGCCTGCGACGACGCCACTGCCGGCCAGCGCCGCCACGTCGGCGTCGTTCAGGTAGGTGCAGTGGTCGGCGGCGGCCGCACCGACCTCGCAGGCCAGCTGGACGCCCGGCCCGTGCCCCAGCTGGTTGGCGTGGACGCGCGGCAGCAGGCCGGCCGCCAGACCCGCCGTCAGGACCGTCCGGGCCTGGTCGACGTCGAAGGCGCCGGTCTCGCAGAACACATCCACCCACTTCGCCAGCGGAGCGCATCGCTGGAGCATGGGGCCCGTGACCAGCGCCACGTAGTCGTCGGAGGCCCAACCCTGCGGGACCACGTGGGCGCCGAGGAACGTCGTCTCCGGGGTGAGGTGCGAAGCCACCCGGAGCAGTGACTCCTCGGTGTCCACATCGAGGCCGTAGCCGCTCTTGATCTCCACTGTCGTGGTGCCTTGGGCGCGCAATTCGGCGAGCCGACCCTCGGCGAGCGTGGTCAGCCTCGCCTCGCCGGCCGCCCGGGTGGCGGCGACCGTGGTCCGGATCCCGCCCGCCGCGTAGGGCTGCCCCGCCATCCGGGCGGCGAACTCGTCCGCCCGGTCGCCGGCGAACACCAGGTGCGTGTGGGAGTCGACGAACCCGGGGATGACCGCCCGGCCCGCGGCGTCCACGTGCTCGTCCGCCGCGGGGGCATCGGCGGACCGGCCCACCCACCCGACCCGCCCGTCCTCCACCACGAGGGCGGCGTCGTGGCGGACGGGCCGGTCGTCGTCCCAGGTGACCAGCTCCCCGATGTTGGTGACCGCGGTGCTCACAGCCGGCCCCACACCTCGTCGATGGCCGCCTGGAGTTCCGCGCGCACCCAGGCCGGGTCGAGGTCTGCCGGGGGCACCACGTCGGCGGCGGACGCGACCCAGACCGGGTCGACCGCGCCCGCCGTGCGTACGGACGGCTGCAGTTCGAAGCCGCCGAGCCCGTCGAAGCCGAGGGACGCGGCCCCGTCCCTGGTCGCGGCCCGCCACAACTGCCCCGCCTGCCATCCTTCGCGGCGTCCGGACGCGAGCCGTTCGTGCAGGGCGAGCCCACGGGCCTCGGCGAACATGTCGATCACCGTGTGGGAATCGGAGCCGAGGGTGATCCTGGCTCCGGCCTCGCGCAGCGCGATGGAGGGGCCGATGCCGTCGGCCAGTTCCGCCTCCGTGGTCGGGCAGAAGCAGGCGAACGCGCCGGAGTGGCCCAGGGTGGTGATGTCGGCGTCGGTGAGGTGGGTGGCGTGGACGGCGGTGGCGCGAGGGCTCCAGACCCCGGCGTCGGCGAGCAGCCGCACCGGCGTCCGTCCGGTCGCGGCCAGGCAGGTGGCGTTCTCCGCCGGCTGCTCGGAGACATGGACGTGCAGGGGTGCCGTCGGCAACGCGGAGGCGACGACCGGCAGAGACGCCTCGTCGACGGCGCGTACCGAGTGGATGGCCGCCCCGATCACGACGGCCGGGTTGTCGGCGTAGCGGGCGGCCAGATCCCTCACCCCGTTCGCCCACGACTCCGCGTCCGGGTGGGTGAACCGCTGCTGCGCCGGGTGCAGCTCCTCCTCGCCGAAACCGGCACGCAGGTAGCACGTGTCGAGCAGGCAGATCCGCAGACCGACCTCCCAGGCGGCGGCGATCAACGCGTCCGCCATCGCGTGGGGGTCGGCGTAGGGCGTCCCGCCCGGTGCGGAGTGGACGTAGTGGAACTCGCCGACCGCACCGATGCCGGCCAGCGCCATCTCGGCGTACGTCGCGCGGGCGAGCCGGAAGAAGAGGTCCGGATCGAGGACGCCCGCCACCGCGTACATGCTGTCGCGCCACCCCCAGAAGTCCGCGCCGCCCACTGCGCGACCACGCAGCGCACGGTGGAACGCGTGGGAGTGGCAGTTGGCGAAGGCGGGATAGGTGGTCATGCCAGCTCCCGGATCACGCGGGCCAGCGCGGCCGTCCCGGCCTCGATGTCCTCGGGCTCGGCCGACTCCTCGGGCGCGTGCGACACCCCCGTGGGGTTGCGGACGAACAGCATGGCGGTGGGCAGCCTCGCGGCGAGGATCCCCGCATCGTGGCCGGCGCCGGTGGCCAGCACCGGAGCGTCCAGCAGCGCCGCCAGCCGGTGGCGCAGGTCGACGTCGAACGCGACCGCGTCCGACGCCGACTCCGTCGTGAACTCCACGGTTGTCCCCTCCGCCACGGCCGCAGCCTTCGCCCGCGCCACGATGCCGGCGACCGTCGACTCCAGCGTCCGGCTATGGGAAGCGCGGGCGTCCAGCCAGGCGGACACCCGGGATGGGATCGAGTTGGTGCTGCCCGGTTCGACACGCAGCCGCCCGAAGGTCGCGCGCGCCTCGCCCGGACCGAGTTCGGAACCGTCCCCAATCTGGTCCGGACCGAGTTCGGAACCGTCCCCCATCTGGTCCGGACCGAGTTGGGGACGGTTCCTAATCCGGTCCACCCCGCTCGCCAGCTCCCGGGCGGCGAGGACGGTGGCGGCGTAGGCCAGCATCGGGTCGTGCCGGTCAGCCATTGCCGTCGCACCGGCGTGGTTGCCCTCCCCGCAGAAGTCGAAGCGGTAGCGGCCGTGCGGCCAGATGGCGGAGGCCACGCCGACCGCGGCCCCGCGCGGCGCCAGCCACCGCCCCTGCTCGACGTGTAGTTCAATGTATGACGAGACATCGTCCAGCCACGCGGACGGGCCGGCGGCGCGGGGATCGCGTCCCTGGGCCCGCATCGCCTCGGCGAGGGACGTTCCGGCGTCATCGCGCAGGGCGAACGCCCGTCCCGCATCGAGCGCCCCGGTCGCGAGTCGGGACCCCAGGCACGCGATGCCGAAGCGCCCGCCCTCCTCGTCGGCGAAGTTGACCACCCCGAGCGGACGCGCTGGTGTCCAGCCCTCCGCCCTGAGCCCGGCCACCGCTGCGAACGCCGAGGCGACGCCGAGCGGCCCGTCGAGGGGGCCGCCCTCGGGCACCGAGTCGAGGTGCGAGCCCACCAGCAGCCCGTTCGGCCCGGTACCCCACCAGGCCACCTGGTTGCCGTTGCCGTCCTCGGTCAGCTCCAGGCCGAGCGCCGCCGCCTGTGCGGCGAACCATTCGCGCAGCGCCATCGTGGCCGGGTCCCAGGCCAGACGGGTGTAGCCGCCGCGAGGCGTGCGTCCGATCGCCTCGAGGTCGGCCAGAAGGTCGACGGTGCTCATGGCATCGGGATCCGGACGCCCCGCTCGGCCGCCACCTCGCGGGCGCGGTCGTAGCCGGCATCGACGTGCCGCATCACGCCCGTGCCCGGGTCGTTGGTCAGCACCCGCTCGATCTTGCGGGCGGCGAGCTCGGTGCCGTCAGCCACCACCACCTGCCCCGCGTGGAGGGAGCGCCCGATGCCGACGCCGCCGCCGTGGTGGATCGACACCCACGTCGCACCGGAGGCGGTGTTCAGCAGGGCGTTGAGCAACGGCCAGTCGGCGATCGCGTCAGACCCGTCCGCCATGGCCTCGGTCTCCCGGTAGGGCGAGGCCACCGAGCCCGAGTCGAGGTGGTCGCGTCCGATCACGATCGGCGCGCTCAACGCGCCGGAGGCGACCATCTCGTTGAACTTCAGCCCGGCGCGATGGCGCTCGCCGTAGCCGAGCCAGCAGATCCGGGCCGGCAGGCCTTCGAAGTGCACCAACTCGCCGGCCTTCGTGATCCATCGCCGCAGGTGCTCGTCGTCGGGGAAGAGCTCCAGGATCGCGCGGTCGGTGGCGGCGATGTCGGCCGGGTCGCCGGACAGGGCCGCCCAGCGGAACGGGCCCTTGCCCTCGCAGAACAACGGACGGATGTAGGCCGGCACGAAGCCGGGGAACGCGAAGGCCCGCTCATAGCCCCCCAGCTCGGCCTCGGCGCGAAGGGAGTTCCCGTAGTCGAACACCTCCGCACCGGTGTCGGCGAAACCGACCATGGCCTCGACGTGCTTCGCCATCGAGGCCCGGGCCTTCTCGGTGAAGCCGGACGGGTCGGCTGCAGCGGCGGTGTGCCAGTCCTCGACCGCGATGCCGATCGGCAGGTAGCTCAGCGGGTCGTGGGCACTGGTCTGGTCGGTGACGACGTCGATCGCGACGCCGTCGGCCAGCAGCCGGGGGAAGACCTCTGCCGCGTTGCCCACCAGGCCGACGGAGACCGGACGCCGTTCGGCCTTGGCTGCCAGCACCCGGGCCACGGCCTCGTCGTAGTCCGAGGTGTACTCGTCGAGGTAGCCGTGCTCGACGCGGCGGGCGAGGCGGGTCGCGTCCACGTCGACGATCAGCACGGCGCCCTCGTTCATGGTGACCGCCAGCGGCTGCGCCCCACCCATGCCGCCGCACCCGGCGGTGAGGGTGAGGGTGCCGGCCAGAGTGCCGCCGAACCGCTTGCGAGCGACGGCGCCAAACGTCTCGTAGGTGCCCTGCAGGATGCCCTGGGTACCGATGTAGATCCACGAACCCGCGGTCATCTGGCCGTACATCGTGAGGCCCAGCGCCTCCAGGCGGCGGAACTCGGGCCAGGTGGCCCAGTCGCCCACCAGGTTGGAGTTGGCGATCAGCACCCGGGGCGCCCACTCGTGGGTCCGGAACACCCCGACCGGCTTGCCGGACTGCACCAGAAGGGTCTCGTCCGGCTCGAGGTCGCGCAGCGTGGCGGTGATCGCCTCGAAGGCGTCCCAGGAGCGGGCCGCGCGCCCGGTGCCGCCGTACACGACGAGGTCGTCGGGACGCTCGGCCACCTCCGGGTCGAGGTTGTTCATCAGCATCCGCAGCGGCGCCTCGGTCTGCCAGCACTTCGCGCTCAGCTCGGTGCCCCGCGGGGCGCGGACGGGCTCGTGGTTCATGAGTTCTCCTTCGCTGCCGCCACCAGCGCGCCGCTGGTGACGAGTCGGTAGGTCGCTTCGATCTCCGGCGCGAGGAACCGGTCCGCACCCGGCCCCGGAACGGCCTCGCGCAGCCGCTCGATCGCCGCGCCGGTCGCGGCACCGGGACGAAGCGGTGCGCGCAGGTCGATGGCCCGGGCCGCGGTGAGCACCTCGATGGCGAGGACGCGCGCGAGCCCGTCGACGGCCGTGCGCAGCTTGCGGCCGGCGGACCAGCCCATCGAGACGTGGTCCTCCTGGAGGGCGCTGGACGGGATCGAGTCCACGCTCGCCGGGACGGCCAGGCGCTTGAGCGTCGAGACGATGCCCGCCTGCGTGTACTGGGCGATCATCAGGCCGGAGTCGATGCCCGGGTCGTCGGCCAGGAACGGCGGAAGCCCCCGGTTGCGGGTGACGTCGAGGAACCGGTCCGTGCGACGCTCGCTGATCCCGGCGACGTCCGCCACCCCGATGGCCAGGAAGTCGAGCACGTGCGCCACCGGGGCGCCGTGGAAGTTGCCGTGCGACTCCACCCGTCCGTCGTCGAGCACCGAGGGATTGTCGATCGAGGCCGCCAGTTCACGCTCGGCGATGCCGGCCGCGTAGCCCATCGCGTCCCGCAGGCTGCCGTGCACCTGCGGGGTGCAGCGCAGCGAGTAGGCGTCCTGCACCACCCCGTCGCCGTGCCGGTGACTGGCCACGAGAGGCGAACCGGCCAGGAAGCGACGCAGGTTGGCCGCGCTCTCGCCCTGCCCCACCTGGGGACGCAGCGCCATGAGGTCGGCAGCGAAGGTACGGTCGGTGCCGAGTTGGCCCTCGATGCTCATCGCCGCAGCGAGGTCGGCGGTGTCGAGCAACACCTCGAGATCGGCCAGCGCGAGCACCAACATGCCCAGCATGCCGTCGGTGCCGTTGATCAGCGCCAGGCCCTCCTTCTCCGCGAGCACCACCGGCGACAGCCCCTGGTCGGCGAGCGCCTCGGCCGTCGGGCGGGGGACGCCCGCGTCGAGCACCTCTCCCTCACCGATCAGCACCAGGGCGCAGTGCGCCAGCGGCGCGAGGTCGCCGGAGCACCCGAGGCTGCCGTATTCGTGCACCATCGGGACGAGCGGCGAGTTGAGCAGCGCGGCGTAGGCCCTCGCCGTCTCCAGCCGGACGCCGCTGTGCCCGCCGGCGAGCGTCTTCAGCCGCAGGAGCATCAGGGCCCGGACGACCTCCGGCTCGACGGCCGGCCCGTTGCCGGCGGCGTGCGAGCGGATGAGGCTGCGCTGGAGGCGGGTCCGTTCGGAAGGGGGGATGCTGCGGGTGGCCAGGGCGCCGAAGCCGGTGGACACGCCGTACACGCCGTCCTCGGTGGCCGCGAGGCCGTCGATGATGCTCCGGGACCGAGCGATGGCCTCCTCGGCCTCCGGGGTGAGCCGAACGGAAGCGCCACGCCGGGCGACGGCCACCACGTCGGAGCGGTGCAGCGGGCCGGTGCCCAGCGAGATCTCGAGCATGACCGTATTCAACCCTCGCATGGGCGGAGGATGAACGGTCCGTGAGGGACTAGTGTCTCGGATACGAGACAGGAGCCAGATGAGTCGTCCGGTACCCGCGGCCACCGCAGCGCTCCAGGTGCTGCGCTACCTCTCCGGACGCACCACCCCGGTGCCCGCCGTGCGGATCGCGCAGGAGGTGGGCCTGCCCCGGTCCACCACCTACCACCTCCTGCATGCGATGGCCGAGCAGGCGTTCGTGGTGCACTACCCCGAGGACCGGTCGTGGGGTGTGGGCGTCGCCGCCTGGGAGGTCGGGCAGGGCTACACCCGGCAGGAGCCGCTGAGCCGGCTGGCCCGCATCCCGCTGGCCCGGCTCGTCGACTCGCTCGGCCTGTCCGCCCACCTCGCGGTGCTCCTGGGCAGCGACGTGGTCTACCTCGTCGAGGAGCGGGCCGCCGGGCGAGCGCGGCTGGTGAGCGACGTCGGCGTCCGGCTGCCCGCGCACCTGACGGCGTCCGGAAGGGCGATCCTCGCCGGGCTGTCGCCGGCACAGGTCCGGGCTCTCTACCCGTCGCGGGAGCGATTGGTTCGACGGACGGACGCCGGGCCGGCGTCACTCGCCGAGTTGAGGGCGATCCTGGCCGCGACCAGGCGGCGCGGCTACGCCGAGGAGGACTCCGAGGTCACCGAAGGCTTCGCCTCGGTGGCGGTGGCGCTGCAATCCCCGTCCAACCTCGCCGCGATCGCGGTCACGTGGCAGTCACCCCTCCCCGGCGAGCAGGGTGAGGTGCTGCACCGATTGCGGGCGACCGCCGCCACGCTCGAAGCTAGGCTGCGCTGAATGAAGACCTTCACGCTGCCACACACCGACATCACCGTCCCCGCCGTCGTCACCGGCGTGATGCGCATCCAGGAGAAGACGGACGTCGAGGTGCAGCAGCTCTTCGACGCGTCCCTGGCCGCCGGCATCAACTTCTTCGACCACGCGGACATCTACGGCTCGAGCGTCCACGGCTGCGAGCGCCGGTTCGCCGAGGCGCTGAAGCTCAGCCCGTCCCAGCGGGCGGAGATCACCCTCCAGAGCAAGGCCGGCATCGTGCCGGAGGGCCCGTACTTCGACTTCTCCTGCGCGCACCTCGTGGAGGCCGTCAACGGGTCGCTGGCCGCACTGCAGACCGATTACCTCGACATCCTGCTGCTCCACCGCCCGGATGCCCTGGTCGAGCCCGAGGAGGTCGCCCGGGCGTTCGACGAGTTGTCCGCGGCGGGCAAGGTGCGGGCATTCGGCGTGTCCAACCACACTCCCGCCCAGATCGAGCTGCTCAAGAAGTACGTCCGCCAGCCCCTGGTCGCGAACCAGTTGCAGCTGTCGATCACGCACGCGCCGATCGTGGCGCAGGGCGTGGCGATGAACATGGCCGGCCTGGACCAGTCCCTGAGCCGCGACCTCGGCGTCCTCGACTACTGCCGCCTCAACGAGATCACCGTGCAGGCGTGGTCGCCGTTCCAGGCGGGGTTCTTCACGGGCGTCTTCCTCGGCAATCCGGACTTCCCCGAGCTGAACGGCGTGATCGACCGGCTCGCAGCGAAGTACGAGGTGGCGGCGGAGGCGATCGCCACCGCGTGGATCACGCGCCACCCGGCGCGGATGCAGGTCGTCCTCGGCACGACGAACCCCGACCGCGTGCGGGCGTCCGCGCTCGGTGCGGACGTCGACCTCACCCGTCCGGAGTGGTACGAGCTCTACCGTGCGGCCGGCCACACCGTGCCCTGACCTCGACGCTCCTGGTGGGGGCCCACGGCGCGCCGCAACGAAATGGTCCCCACCGCAGCGCAGTTGTTGATTGACTCCCTGCTGTGACCGCAGTGCAGAAGCAGCGAAGGGGACGCCACGACGCGTCGCGCGTGGAACCGGCCCACGGGTTCAACGCGATCTTCCCCTTCATCATGAAGGGCCGGAACGACTCGATCGCGTACTACCCGGTGACGATCGAGGCCGAGCGGCTCCTCGAGCACATCGAGGCGGTCAAGGGCACGCCCGACCAGATCACCCTGTTCGAGGCGGTGATGCTCGCCCTCGTGCGCATCCTGCGCGAGCGGCCGACCCTGAACCGCTACATCATCGGTCGCCGGCTCTACCAGCGCCATGACGTCGTGCTGTCGTTCATCGCCCGCCGCCAGTTCACCGAGGACAGTTCGGAGACCAACGTGCTGGTGACCGTGCGACCGCAGGACGACGCGGCGACGGTGCTCTCCAAGCTGCGCGGCGAGATCCGCACGGCGAAGTCCGGGGAGCAGAAGGAGGACGAGGGCCTCATCGACGCGTTCCTCAAGCTGCCGCGCGGGCTCCTGCAGGTGGCGGTCAACGCCTTGAACGCGTGGGACTTCTACGTCGACACCCCCGGCTTCCTGCGTGGCATCGACCCGTTGCGCTGCAGCGCGTACGTCGCCAACCTCGGCAGCGTCGGCCTCGGGGCGGCCTACCACCACCTGTTCGAGTGGGGGACCTGCAGCCTGTTCGTCACCATCGGCAAGGTCCTGCCGACAGTGGTGGTGGGCGACGACGGCCAGCCGGCCGTGCGGCGGGTCATGGAGCTGCGGATCGCGCTGGACGAGCGCATCGCCGACGGCTACTACGACGCGCGCGCGCTGGAGTTGTTCGACACCTACCTCAACGACCCGGCCGAACTGGGACGGCTGCCATGACCAGCGCCACGATGTACGAGCTGGTGGCGGCCACGGCGCGACGCGTGCCGAAGGCCACCGCGCTGGTCTACTTCGGCCGCCGGATCTCCTACGGCGCGCTGCTCACCGACGTCGACCGCTGCGCAGCGGCGTTCGCCCGGCAGGGCGTGGTGGCCGGCGACAGCGTCACCCTGTCGATGCCGAACGTGCCCAACGCCATCGTGATGTTCTACGCGCTGAACCGCATCGGTGCGCGGGCCGTGATGACGCACCCTCTTTCGTCGCCGACCGAACTCCAGCACTACCTCACGCAGACCGGCAGCCGCTGGGCGGTCACGATGGACCTGTTCTACGGACGGTTCCGCGACATCATCGATGCCACTGCCGTCGAGCACCTCCTGATCACCAGGTTCTCCGACTACCTGAGCGGCCCCAAGAAGCTCGGGTTCTCGGTGACCAAGGGACGCAGGATCGCGCCGGTGCCGAGATCGGACCCGCGCATCCTCGGCTGGGCGGACTTCCTCTCCGGCGTGCGTCCCGCCTCCTCCTACTCGCGACCGGTCGACCCGTCCGAGACCAGCGTGGTGCTGTTCAGCGGGGGGACGTCGGCGCTGCCGAAGGGCATCGAGCTGTCCTCGGCGGCCTTCAACGCGCTGGCGACGTCGATGCGCGAGATCACCGGGATCGCCGAGGGAAACAGCGTGCTCGCGATCCTGCCGGTGTTCCACGGGTTCGGCCTCGGGCTCTGCGTCCACACACCGCTCACCGTCGGGGCGTTCTCGATCCTCGTGCCCGAGTTCTCGACGAAGGTCTACATCGACAACCTGGTGAAGTACTCCCCGTCCTACATCGCCGGGGTGCCGACGCTGTTCCAGGCCCTGCTGTCCGAGCAGCGCTTCGGCAAGGTGCGGTTCGACGCGCTGCGGGGGGCGTACTCCGGCGGTGACTCGCTCAGCAGCGACCTCAAGGCCCGTTTCGACGCCGTCTTGATGGCGCAGGGCAGCCGCGTCGAGTTGATGGAGGGCTACGGGCTCACCGAGTGCGTCACCGCCTGCACCGTCTCACCCCCCGGCGCCTACCGTGCCGGGTCGATCGGCATTCCGATTCCGGGCGTGGAGGTGACCGTCGTCGACAAGCAGGCGCACGTGGTGCCGCCCGGGACGGAGGGCGAGATCTGCGTCACCGGGCCGACCCTGATGAACGGCTACCTCAACGATCCGGAGGCCACCGCGACCACGCTTCGCCGGCACGCCGACGGGCGGACGTGGTTGCACACCGGCGACATCGGGACGGCGGACGCCGACGGCTACCTGTACTTCAAGGGCAGGGAGAAGCGGATCATCAAGGTGTCCGGGGTCTCGGTGTACCCGGCCCAGGTGGAACAGGTCCTCGAGGACCACCGCCTGGTGGCACGGGCGTGCGTGGTGGGTACGCCCGACGAGTACCAGATGTCGGCGGTGAAGGCCTTCGTGGTGCCTGCGGCGGGGGCGCCGGACGAGGCCGCGCTGCGCGAGGAACTCCTCGCGCACTGTCGCAAGCACCTGATGAAGTGGGCCGTCCCCCGCAGCATCGAGTTCCGGGAGACCCTGCCCACCACCCTGGTCGGCAAGGTGGCCTACACCCAGCTCGAGCAGGAGGTCGCCACCGCAGCCCCCGGGAACCCTTCATAACCCGGACCGAATTGGGGACGGTTCCTAATTCGGTCCACCGCCGACGGTGGACCGAATTAGGAACCGTCCCCAACTCGGTCCGGGGTGATCGGCTCAGGCGTCCAGGCTCATCGGGCCGTACACGAGGCGGTCGCCCTCGTAGAGGGAGACGGCATGGATGCCGACCTCGGTCAGGTTCTCGTAGGACGCCGTGAGCCACGACTCGGCGTCCGCCTGCTCGTCGAATTCGACCAGCAGCCCGGTCGCCTCGGCCACGTCCTCGGGAGGCTCGGGCGTCGCAGCCCAGTAGTAGCCCATGCCTAGATCTCGTCGCCCGGCTTCACGCGCGGGGCGGGCATCCGCAGCCGGCGCAGGTTGATGGCCCGGTTGACCATGTAGCCGAGCAGGCCCTTCAGCGGGACCTTCGGGATCCGCTCGGCGTGCAACACCTTGTACTTGCGCCACATCAGGAAGAGGTCGGCACCGATCAGCACGAACAGTGAGTACGTGAACCAGGTCACGATCATCGCCGCGTCGGTGCTGAGTGAGCTGATGACCAGCGAGATCGCCAGCGTGACCATGAGGATCGGCATCGACCACTGGGCGATGCTCTTGCGGGAATCGACGAAGTCCCGCATCAGCAGCTTGCCCGGCGTGGACTCCGCCTTCGCGAACTGCTCGTCGCGCAGGGCGTTCTTCGCTGCGCGCTCTCGGACCCGCATCTCCTTGGCCGACAACGTCGGGTTGAGTCGCTCCCTGCGGGCAGCCTCGGCCTCGCGGCGGGAGGGGGTGGGCGCCTCCTTGCGGACCGGCTTGGCCGCGCCCTCGGTGGTGGCCGGAGTCGGCTCCGGGTCGGCCGCGTCTGCAGCAGACCGCTCGTACGGGCGGAACAATCCCACTTCGATCCTCGCTTGGTGCGAATATGACTGCCACATCCTAAGTCACGAATGACCTGCTCAGTTGAGGGGAGGCGGACGTGGTCGAACCCGGCCCACGGGTGGAGGCCGAGCTCGCGTACCAGCGCGCCCTCACCGCCCTCCACGAGGCCAGGGCTGAGCTGGCGGACGTGGCCGCTGCCCGCCGGCGCCTCGCCTTCGACCGCGCACGACTGGACGCCGCCGAGGCCCTCGACCGCGACCGGCTGTTGACAGCCCGCTTCACCGAGATCACCGGACGGGCCGAGCGGCTGCGCCAGGACGCTGCCGAGCTGCGTGAGCGGGTCCGACGGCTCAGCGAGGACGGCTCCCACGAACCCGCCGAGGTTCCCGACGACCTCCTCGGAGAAGGCTTTGAGCAGCCCCCTTACCTCGGGGACGGCCGGTGAGGCCGCTGCGCGCCGCTGTGGTCACCGGCCGCATCGCCGGATTGGACCCGGTGGCTTCCGGTGCCGCGATCGGCCGCGGTCTGGCCGCAGGCGGGGCGCAGGTCGCCGTGGTGCCGGTCGCCGCCGGCGGCCACGACCTCGCCGTCGCGGCCGGGTCG
>JAEVYS010000102.1 GCA_023392635.1 Actinomycetes bacterium
GTTCGGCGGTGGGCAGGAGGCGCGCCTGCGGTCGGGCACGGTGCCGGTCGCCCTGGCGGCAGGATTCGCCGCGGCCGCCCGGCTGGCGGTCGGGCGGTTGCAGGCGGAGGCCGCCCGCCTGGCCTCCCTGCGCGACCTCCTGCTCGCAGGCGTGGTGGCGAGCGTGCCCGACGTCGGTGTGAACACGGTCGAGCCGTGTGGTCCCGCCATCGCCAACCTCACGTTCCACGGTGCACGCGCCGACGACCTGCTGCTCCTGCTCGATGCCGAGGGCTTCGACGCGTCCACCGGGTCCGCCTGCACCGCCGGCGTGCACCAGCCCAGCGAGGTCCTGCTCGGGATGGGACGGACCCTGGCCGAGGCATCGTCCAGCCTGCGGTTCTCCTTCGGTCCCGACACCACGTCCGCGGCGATCGAGGCGTTGTTGGCCGTCCTGCCCGGCGTGGTGGCGCGAGCCCGCAGCGCGGCCTGATGCCCGGCCAGTTCAGCGTGGGCGCCGGCTACCGGCTGTTCGTCTATCTCGCCGTCGCCGCTGCCACCTGGGCGGCGTACACGCTGTGGCTGTGGCGCCGGGGCGGGCGGACGGGTCCGCGCCGGGTGATCGCCCACAGCCTGTTCGGCCTCTACGTGGCGGTGATGTGGGGAGTCGTCCTCATGCCCTTTCCCGATGAGTCGCTGCTCGCCGAGCCGGCACCGGTGAACCTCATGCCGTTCGCCTGGCTCGTCGACGCCAACGCCGGCGTGCGCTACGTGGGCGGCGGGCTCGGCGCCTGGCTCACCAATCGCACGGTCGTCTACGTGGGCTCGAACCTCCTCCTGACGCTGCCGCTGGGTGCCTACCTGCGACGGACCCGTTCCTGGGGGCCTGCGGTGACCGCGCTGGCCGCGTTCGGATTGTCGCTCGGCTTCGAACTCACCCAGCTCACCGGCGTGTGGGGCCTGTTCGCGATGCGGTACCGCACCTTCGACGTCGACGACCTGATCGCGAACACGCTGGGCGCTGTTGCCGGCTGGTTGCTCCTGCCGGTGCCCGGGCTCCTTCGTTCACGCCGTGCGGCGACCGCCCCCGTACGGACGCCGGGCATCGGCAGCCGCGCTGCGGCGCTCGCCGTCGACGTGCTCGTGTGGAACCTGCTGTTCCTCGTCGCGTGGCTCCTGAGCTGGACGACCGTGGTGGCGCTGGGAGGTGGAGCGGGGCAGGCGCTGGCGGTGGGGTTGTGGCTGGCGGCGGCAGCCGCGGTGTTCGTCGGCTGTCCGCTGGCCTGCCGCGGAGCGACACCGGGGGCGGCGCTGCTCGGCATTCCCGGGCCTGCACGGGGGGCGCGGCAGGTGCGTCGGAGCGTGCGCTGAGCCACACGGCCGCGTGACGGACCGGCGACCGGACGCCCGCCGTGGTCACCACGTAGGATTCGTCGGGTCCTGCGCAGCTTCGGGAGGTGGTCGGACGTGAGGGTCCTGGCGGCGATGTCGGGCGGGGTCGACTCCGCCGTGGCCGCCGCGCGCCTCGTCGATGCCGGTCACGACGTGGTCGGGGTGCACCTCGCACTGTCGAAGAACCCGGAGGCCTACCGCAGCGGAGCCCGAGGCTGTTGCTCGCTGGAGGACTCCCACGACGCCCGACGGGCGGCCGACGTGCTGGGCATCCCGTTCTACGTGTGGGACTTCGCCGAGCGGTTCGCCGACGACGTCGTCGCCGACTTCGTCAGCGAGTACGCGGCCGGACGCACGCCCAACCCGTGCCTGCGCTGCAACGAGAAGATCAAGTTCGCCGCGGTGCTGGAGCGGGGCCGTGCCCTCGGCTTCGACGCCGTCGCCACGGGGCACTACGCCCGCCTGGAGTCCGCCCACGGCCGGGTGTCGCTGTACCGCTCGGCGGAGCCGGCCAAGGACCAGTCGTATGTCCTGGGTGTGCTGGATGCCGACCAGTTGCGGCACTCGCTGTTCCCGCTCGGTGCCGACACCGCGAAGGCGGAGGTGCGAGCCGAGGCTGCGGCGCGCGGGCTCTTCGTGGCGAAGAAGCCGGACAGTCATGACATCTGCTTCATCCCGACCGGCGACACGGCGGGCTTCCTGCACGCGCGCCTGGGCCGGCGAGCCGGCGACATCGTCGACGCCGACGGCGAGGTGCTGGGTTCCCACACCGGGACGCACCAGTTCACCGTCGGCCAGCGCCACGGGCTGCACCTCTCGGTGCCGGCCGCCGACGGACGCCCGCGCTTCGTGGTGGGCGTCGATCCCGTCCGCAACACCGTGACGGTGGGGCCGAGGGCGGCCCTCGCGGTGCGCCGCATCGACGGGATCCGTCCCAGCTGGACCGAGGAGCCGGTGACCGGCCCCTGGCGGGGGCTGGTCCAGGTGCGGGCCCACGGCGAGCCGATGCCCGCCACCATTGAGGCGGCCGGCGGCGACGTCCGCATCGAGCTCGACGAGGAGACGTACGGGATCGCGCCGGGCCAGGCCGCTGTCTACTACGACGCCGACCGGGTCGTCGGCTCGGCGACGATCTCGGCCACGGCCGCCTGATGGTCACCTTCACCGGCGTCGGTTCGCTGCCGGGAACCGACTTCGACGCGGCGACCCGCATGACCTTCGACAAGGTCCCCGACCTGCCCTACCTCCCGGAGCTGCCCGCGCGCGGCCCGTGGGCCGACATGATCGGTCGGGGCCTGGGACTACCGGGGGGGCTGCCCGCCGAACTCGCGGCCGGCGAGTGGCGGCTGTCCGACGCGCCCGGGATCGACCAGCGCCGCAGCCGCGCCACCTGGCGCGACGACCTCGACCGGCTCGAGGAGGCGGCCCAGGGATTCACGGGGCGGTTCAAGGTGGCGATCACCGGACCGTGGACGCTGGCGACCCGCCTGGGAGTGGCAGGCGCCGGGAAGGTGCTCGCCGACCCGGGGGCGCGCCGCGACCTCGCGCAATCCCTCGCCGAGGGCGCCGGCGAGCTGCTCGTCGACCTTTCCCGACGGCTTCGGGGAGCACGCCTCGTGCTGCAGGTGGACGAGCCGTCCCTGCCGGCCGTGGCAGCCGGCGCGGTGCCGACCCCGGGCGGCTTCTTCCGGCACCCCGCCGTCGACCTGCCAGAGATCTGCCGGGCCCTGGGCTGGATCGCGGCCGAGCCCGCCCGCCGGGGGCTCGAGGCGGCTACCGTGCTGCACAGCTGCGCGCCGTGGCCGGGGGGCTGGCCGTTGGCGTCGCTGCTGCGCGCCGATCCCACGTCGGCGGGCTTCGGCGGGGTGTCGCTCGACCTCGACCAGCTGGGCGCCGCCGACTGGGACGCGCTCGCCGCGGCGGCCGAGGCGGACGGCACGCTGTACCTCGGGTGCCTGCCCACCGTCGGCGCACCGCGACCGCTCGGAGTGGACCCGGTGCGCCGCCGCGTCCTGGAGGCCGTCGAGCGCATCGGCGCCGGCCCGGCCGTGGCCGAAGCCCTCGTCCTCACTCCGGCGTGCGGGCTCGCGGGCTGGACGCCGTCCGAGGTGAGCCGTGGTTTCGAGGTGCTGGCGAGAGTCGCCGGGCAGGTGTCCGCAGAACTCGCCTAACCGGGGGGACCGGGCAGCACCTCGAACCGTGCGGCGAGGAACTCCCCGGATCGCATCGTCTCAACCAGCCGCAACTCCGAACGCCGGGGGAGCAGTGGCCTTCCCGCGCCGAGGGTGACCGGTGCGATGTTCACGATCACCTCGTCGAGCAGCCCGGCGTCCAGGAACTGCCCGGCGAGGTCGCCGCCGCCGACCACCCACACGTCGCGCCCGTTCGCTGCCGCGACCAGACCGGGGTGCAGCACGTCCACCGGCAGGTCGACGAAGCGCACGTCGGCACCCGGCCAGAGCGGCAACGAGCGGGAGGTGAGCACCCAGCACGGCTGGCGGTACGCCCAGGGTTCGGTCTCGTTCCCCGCGTCGTCGTGGCAGGCGCGGAAGACCCACTCGTAGGTGTGGGACCCCATGCAGAGGGCTCCGACGGAGGAGATGAACGCGGGGTAGTCCAGGGGTCCGTCCTCGCCGGGCGTGCGGGGGAGGAGCCAGTCGAGTGAGTGGTCGGAGGTGGCGATGAAGCCGTCGAGCGTCGTCGCGGTGTAGTAGATCGTCCGTGCCATGGCCCAGTGAACGCCGTCGAGCACCGGGACTGTCAAGCGCTGATGTCGGCGGCTCGCGGTAGATTCCGGGCATGAGCGACGACGTCGACCGGGCCCGGCACGCCGAACTGGCCGCCCTGATCACCGACCACCGCTGGCGCTACTACGTCCTCGACTCCCCGGTGGTGTCCGACGCGGAGTTCGACGCGCAGATGCGGGAGCTGACCGAGCTCGAGGAGCGGTATCCGGAGCTGCGCACCCCGGACAGCCCCACCCAGCAGGTGGGTGGCGCCCCCAGCTCGACCTTCGCCCCGGTGACGCACCTGGTGCCGTTGATGAGCCTCGACAACGTGTTCTCCCTCGAGGAGCTGGACAAGTGGCTGGGCCGTGCCGAGTCCCTGGCCGGCGAGGACGTGGCTGCGTCCGGCTACCTGTGCGAGCTGAAGATCGACGGCCTCGCCCTCGACCTCGTCTACCGCGGCGGACGGCTGGTCAGCGCGGCCACCCGCGGCGACGGGACCGTCGGGGAGGACGTGACGGCCAACGTGCGGACGATCGAGGCGATCCCTGCCCAGCTCACCGGCAGCGACATCCCCGAGGTGGTCGAGGTCCGCGGCGAGGTGTTCATGCGGGTGGAGGACTTCGCTGTCCTCAACGCCGGGCTGGTCGCCGCGGGCAAGGCGCCGTTCGCCAACCCGCGGAACTCGGCGGCGGGCTCCCTGCGCCAGAAGGACCCGAAGGTCACGGCGCGGCGGCGGCTGCACTTCCTCGTGCACGGGGTGGGCGAGTTCTCGGGCGAGGCGCTCGACCGCCAGTCGCACGGGTACGACCTGCTCAAGGGCTGGGGCCTGCCGACGAGTGAGCACTACCGGATCTGCCACTCGGTGGCGGAGGTCAGGGACTACATCGCGTTCTACGGCGAGAACCGCCACTCGGTGGAGCACGAGATCGACGGCGTGGTGGTCAAGGTCGACGACCGGGCGCTCCAGGGCAGGCTGGGGAACACCTCGCGGGCGCCACGCTGGGCGATCGCCTACAAGTACCCGCCGGAGGAGGTGACGACGAAGCTGCTCGACATCCGGGTGAACGTGGGGCGGACGGGAAGGGTGACGCCCTACGCGGTGATGGAACCGGTCTTCGTCTCCGGCTCGACGGTGGAGATGGCGACGCTGCACAACGCCTCGGAGGTGCGTCGCAAGGGCGTCCTGATCGGCGACACGGTGGTCCTGCGGAAGGCCGGCGACGTCATCCCCGAGATCCTGGGCCCGGTGGTCGACCTGCGCGACGGCAGCGAGCGCGAGTTCGTGATGCCGACGCACTGCCCGGCCTGCGGCACGGAGCTGCGTCCGGAGAAGGCGGGAGACGCCGACATCCGGTGTCCCAACCAGCGCTCGTGCCCTTCGCAACTGCGGGAGCGGCTGTTCCACCTGGCTTCACGCCAGGCGCTCGACATCGAGGTCCTCGGTTGGCAGTCGGCGGACGCATTGCTGAGCGCGGGCCTGATCAGCGACGAGGGTGACCTGTTCGGCCTCACCGAGGAGCGGCTGGTCGAGGCCGGGGTCTTCACCACCAGGGACGGCGCCCTCTCGGCCAACGGCCGCAAGCTGATCGCCAACCTCGAGAGCGCCAAGTCGCGTCCCTTCGCCCGGTTCCTCGTGGCGTTGTCGATCCGGCACGTCGGCAAGGGCGTGGCGCCGGATGTCGCCGCGGCGTTCCCGAGCATCGATGCGCTGGAGGCGGCCAGCGTCGAGGAGTTGGGTGCCGTCCCCGGGATCGGCCCGACGCTGGCGACAGCGATCCGGGAGTGGTTCGACGTCGAATGGCACCGGGCGATCGTGGCGAAGTGGAAGGCCGCCGGCTGCAACCTCGCCGAGGAGCCCGCCGCCGCGCCGGTGCTCCCGCAGACACTCGCCGGGCTGACCGTCGTCGTCACCGGCTCGGTGCCGGGCTACAGCCGCGACGGCGCCACCGAGGCGATCGAGGCGCGGGGCGGCAAGGCGTCGGGTTCGGTCTCGTCGCGCACCAGCTTCCTCGTGTCCGGTGAGGGCGGTGGCTCCAAGTTCGACAAGGCCGTCGCCCTGGGTGTGCCGATCGTCGCAGCCGACGACTTCGAGAAGCTGCTCGAGGGCGGTCCCGGGGCGGTGCGGCCGGCTGAATAGGATGTGGGCATGCCAGAGGGCCTGAACTCCGACCTCAACCTGAACGTGGGTGCCCCGCCGCGGGTGCGTCCGCAACTGGGGGAGTGGGGCCCGCTCGACGTCCCGTCGACGCGCACGAAGAGGCGCATGCGCTGGTGGGCGATCCTGGCCGTGTTCCTCGCCACCGCTGCGGTCAGCGCCTACGGCTACTGGATGTACACCCTGCTCCGCTGACGGCCCGCGCCGGTGGGCGTGGGCGAGGGCGGCCGGGCCTAGAACGCGAGCGCGGCGAGGTGGCGCAACCGGGCCAGTTCTGACTTGAGGAACTCCGGTCCGCCCCGACGGGCCAGGACGACGCTGGCGTGTGAGCGGAAGGGCGCCACCGCGATGATGGTTTCGCCCCAACCCGGAAGCCACCCCTCGGGCAGCTCGCCGTCCCGCACCGAGGAGAGGTCGCCGAGGGCGGCGACGCCGGCCTTGTCGAGGTCGGGCGCCAGTGCGGTCTGGGCCAGCACCTGGCACGTCTCGCGGTCGACGAGGACGGCCCAGGTGACGCGGAACACCTCGGGCGCCTCGAGGGTGAGGATCGCCTCGGCGCGCTCGGGTTCCTCGGTCATGGCGTTCAGCACGTCCACGTCCGCCTGCAGGCCCCACGCCTCCGGATAGTGCGAGAGCCACACGACCTCCACGCCCGGAACCGACGTGCAGGCGGTGATGAGCGAGTCGGGAGCGGCGCCGGTCGGCAGTTCCAGCATGAAGTCGTCGATGGCGTAGCCCTCGTACTTCTCCACGATCTCCACCGCGTTGATGTCCGCGCCGACAGTGCCCATGGCGGTTGCCACCGCGCCGAGGGAACCGGGGCGGTCGGGCAGGACCAGACGCATGAGGAACACGCGGCCAGTCTGGCGTATCGGTGTTACAGCGGTGTCAAACGGCACCGGTAACATGAGACGCCGCGGGGGAGACCCGTGTCCAGCTACCAGGAGCGCACCTTGGCCTTGACCGCCGCCGATGTGGCCCGACTCGGGAATTTGGCCCGGATCCGGCTCACCGAAGACGAACTCGCCCACCTGGCGCCGCAACTCGACGTGATCCTCGAGTCGGTGGCGAGCGTCACCCGGGTGGCCACGGCGGACGTGCCGCCCACCTCGCACGCACTGCCACTGACCAATGTGTTCCGCGAGGACGTGGTCACGGCTTCCCTGCCTGCCGAGGCCGTCCTGGCCGCCGCACCGGCGGTGGAGGACGGGCGCTTCCGCGTCCCGCGCATCCTCGCGGAGGAGTCATGAGCATCCTGCGTGCCACCGCGGCGGAGCTGGCCCGCTCCATCGCCACCGGTGAGGTGAGCGCCCGCGAGGTGACCGCTGCCCACCTGGACCAGATCGCCGCAGTGGACGGCGCGGTGAAGGCCTTCCTCCACGTGGACGGAGAGCGCGCGCTGGCCGCGGCCGACACCGTGGATGCCCGGCGCGCGGCCGGGGAGGACCTGGGCCCGCTCGCCGGCGTCCCGTTGGCCATGAAGGACATCTTCACGATGAAGGGCGCGCCGACCACCTGCGGCTCCCGCATCCTCGAGGGGTGGGTGCCGCCGTACAGCGCGACCATCACCGACCGCCTGCTGGACGCCGGCGTCGTGGTGCTCGGGAAGACCAACATGGACGAGTTCGCGATGGGCTCGTCCACGGAGAACTCGGGCTTCTTCACCACCCACAACCCGTGGGACAACACCCTGATCCCGGGTGGCTCCGGCGGCGGGTCCGCGGCAGCGCTCGCCTCGTTCGAGGCACCGCTCGCGATCGGCACCGACACCGGCGGCTCGATCCGCCAGCCCGCCTCGGTCACCGGCACGGTCGGGGTCAAGCCCACCTACGGCGCCACGTCCCGCTACGGCGTGGTGGCGATGGCCTCGTCCCTGGACACCCCCGGGCCGTGTGCCCGGACGGTCCTCGACGCGGCGCTGCTGCACAGCGTGATCGCCGGCTGGGACCCGAGGGACTCGACGTCCATCAACGCCCCGGTCCCCGACGTCGTCGGTGCCGCCCGGTCCGGCGAGGTCAGGGGACTCAAGGTCGGCGTCGTCAAGGAATTCGGCGGTGAGGGCTACCAGCCCGGCGTGGAGCAGCGCTTCCAGGAGGCCCTCGCGACGCTCGAGGGCCTCGGTGCGGAGATCGTCGAGGTCTCCTGCCCGCATTTCGAGTACGCGCTGGCCGCCTACTACCTGATCATGCCCAGTGAGGTCTCCAGCAACCTGGCACGGTTCGACGCCATGCGTTACGGGCTGCGGGTCGGCGACGACGGCGTGAACGGCGTCGAGGACGTGATGAACCTCACCCGCGGTGCCGGCTTCGGCGCCGAGGCGAAGCGGCGCATCATCATCGGCACCTACGCGCTGTCCTCCGGCTACTACGACGCCTACTACGGCTCGGCCCAGAAGGTGCGGACGCTGATCACCCGGGACTTCGACGCCGCCTTCGCGAAGGTCGACGTGCTGGTCTCGCCGACCACGCCGACCACGGCCTTCACCATCGGCGAACGCGTGGACGACCCGCTGGCCATGTACAAGGCCGACCTGTGCACCATCCCCTCGAACCTGGCCGGCAACTGCGCGGCGTCGATCCCGTGCGGCCTCAGTCCCGACAACGGCCTGCCGGTCGGCTTCCAGGTGATGGCGCCACCGCTGGCCGACGACCGGCTGTACCGGGTCGGGGCGGCACTGGAACGCGAGTTCACGAGCCGCTGGGGTGGCGGCCTGCTCGACCTGCTCGCGGAGTCCCCGGCAGGGGCCTACCTGAACGTGGGAGGCGTGCGATGAGCGCGGACGTGATGGGCTACGACGAGGCCCTGGCTGCCTTCGACCCGGTCCTGGGGCTCGAGGTCCACGTCGAGCTGAACACGGCGTCCAAGATGTTCTGCGGCTGCGCCAACGCGTTCGGCGGGGAGCCGAACACCCAGACCTGCCCGGTGTGCCTGGGCCTGCCCGGCTCGCTGCCGGTGGTCAACGCCAAAGCCATCGAGTCAGCCATCCGGATCGGCCTCGCCCTGAACTGCACGATCGCCGGGTGGTGCCGCTTCGCGCGGAAGAACTACTTCTATCCGGACATGACCAAGGACTTCCAGACCTCCCAGTACGACGAACCGATCGCGTTCGACGGCTGGGTGGACCTCGACGTGGACGGGGAGACGTTCCGGATCGAGATCGAACGGGCCCACATGGAGGAGGACGCCGGCAAGCTGGTGCACGTCGGTGGCAGCACCGGCCGGATCGGCGGAGCCGAGTACTCGCTGGTCGACTACAACCGTGCCGGCACCCCGCTGGTCGAGATCGTCACCCGGCCGATCACCGGCACCGGCGCGAAGGCTCCGCAGGTCGCCAAGGCGTACGTGTCCTTCCTTCGGGACCTGATGCTCAGCCTCGGCGTCTCCGACGTCCGGATGGAGCAGGGCTCGCTGCGCTGCGACGCCAACGTGTCGCTGATGCCGAAGGGCGCGACGCAGTTCGGGCTGCGGACGGAGACGAAGAACGTGAACTCGCTGCGCAGCGTGGAGCGCGCGCTGACCTACGAGATCTGTCGCCAGGCGGCGGTTCTCTCGAGCGGCCAGAAGGTCCACCAGGAGACGAGGCACTGGCACGAGGACGGCGGCTACACCACTCCCGGGCGCTCCAAGGAGCAGGCGGAGGACTACCGCTACTTCCCCGAGCCGGACCTCGTGCCGGTCGCGCCCGGTCGCGAGTGGGTCGAGGAGCTGCGAGCCACGTTGCCGGAGCTTCCGGCACTTCGCCGGGCCCGGCTGCAGGGCGAGTGGGGCTTCACCGACCTCGAGATGCAGGACGCGGTGAACGCCGGCGCCCTGGATGTCATCGAGGCCACCGTGAAGGCCGGCGCGAGTGCTGCGTCGGCGCGCAAGTGGTGGCTGACCGAGCTCGCCCGCCGCGCGAACGAGGCCGGGGTCGAGCTGGCGGCGCTCGCGATCACGCCCGAACAGGTCGCCCAGGTGCAGGCACTCGTCGATGCGGGCACGGTCAACGACAAGCTCGCCCGCCAGGTGATCGACGGCGTGCTCGCCGGTGAGGGGTCTCCGGCGGACGTGGTGGCCGGCCGCGGTCTGGCCGTCGTCTCCGACGACGGGGCCCTCTCGGCAGCCGTGGACGCAGCCATCGCCGGGAACGCCGGCGTGGCACAGCGGATCCGTGACGGTCACCTGCAGGCTGCGGGGGCGCTGATCGGGGCCGTGATGAAGGACATGCGCGGGCAGGCCGACGCCGCCCGTGTCCGCGAACTGATCCTGCAGAAGCTTGGCTGAGCGTCGCGGCGCGTCCGCTCGCAGCCGGTGGCTGCCGTGGCTCGCCACGCTCGCGATCGGCGTCCACCTGGTCGCCCTCTACCTGCCGGGCGACCCGCAAGGGACCATCGAGTTGCCCTGGCTCCCCGGCGCCGACAAGGTGGTACACCTTCTGCTGTTCGCCGTCCCGGTGTACGTCCTCGGACGCCTGACCCGGCGCGTCGGGTTGGTCGCCGGGGCGTTCGCCCTCCACGCTGTCCTCAGCGAGCTGATCCAGTGGCGCTTCGTCCCCTACCGGGACGGAGACGTCTTCGACGCCCTGGCCGACCTGGTCGGTGTCGGGCTCGCCGTCCTGCTGCTCACGCGTCGCCCACCCCGAAAGAGCTGACCTGTGCCGATCGACGACCTGTCCCCGGCGTTCCCGGGACGGGCGGCCTGGGGCACGGCCGCGCGCCTGCGGGCGTGGCAGGTCGAGGCGCTGGCGCGCTACCGCGACCTGGGCCAGCAGGACTTCCTCGCGGTGGCCACCCCCGGTGCGGGCAAGACGACCTTCGCCCTGCGCGTGGCCACGGACCTGCTCGACGCCCGCACCGTCGAGCAGGTGATCGTGGTGACGCCCACCGAGCACCTGAAGGTGCAGTGGGCCGACGCGGCAGCAAAGGTCGGGCTCCGGCTAGATCCCGGACTGGGGAACAGCAGGCGGGGCCGGTCACGCCAGTTCCAGGGCCAGGCGGTCACCTACGCGGGCGTCGCGGCAGCCGTCCACGCCTACGAGGCGAGGACGGTGAACGCCCGGACGCTGGTGATCTTCGACGAGCTCCACCATGCCGGCGACGCGCTCAGCTGGGGGGAGGCGGTCAGCCAGGCCTTCGCGCTGGCCACCCGGCGGCTCGGGCTCACCGGAACGCCGTTCCGATCCGATGCGACGCCGATCCCGTTCGTCCGCTACGCCGAGGAGCCCGACGGCACCCGTCGTTCGGTCCCCGACTACACCTACGGGTACGCCGAGGCGCTGGCCGACCACGTCGTGCGTCCGGTCGTCTTCCTGGCGTACGGCGGCGGCATGCGCTGGAAGACCCGCGCCGGCGACGAGCTGGCCGTGAACCTCGGCGAACCCCTCACCAAGGACATCACCGCCCAGGCCTGGCGGACGGCCCTCGACCCGGCCGGGGAATGGATGCCGGCGGTGCTGGCGGCGGCCGACACCCGCCTCACCGAGGTGCGCCGGCACGTGCCGGACGCGGGAGGCCTGGTGATCGCCAGCGACCAAAGACAGGCCCGCGCCTATGCGCGGGCCCTGGGAACGATCGCCGGCGAGAAGCCGACCGTGGTGCTGTCCGACGACGCCGGAGCCAGCCGGCGCATCGAGGCGTTCGCCGAATCGAACGAGCGCTGGATGGTGGCGGTCCGGATGGTCTCCGAAGGGGTGGACGTCCCGCGCCTGGCCGTCGGCGTCTACGCCACCGCCACCTCCACCCCGCTGTTCTTCGCGCAGGCCGTCGGGCGCTTCGTCCGTAGCCGGCGACGAGGCGAGTTGGCCAGCGTCTTCCTGCCCACCGTTCCGATCCTCCTCGCCCACGCCGGAGCGCTGGAGCGGCAGCGCGACCACGTGCTCGGCCGGCGCACGCACGACGACGGCCTGTGGGATCCCGAGGAGGCTCTGGTCGCCGAGGCCAACCGCACCCGCCGGTTGCCCGACGTCGAGGGTGAGCGGGAGACGCTGGAGGCCACCGCGGTCTTCGACCACGTCCTGTTCGATGCCCGCGCCTACGGCCTGCAGTCTGAGCCGTCGAGCGCGGACGAGGCGGCCTACCTCGGGCTTCCCGGCCTGCTCGAGCCCGATCAGGTGGCCACGCTGCTCGCGGAGCGCCAACGGCGCCAACTGGCCAGGGCCGATCGCCGCGCCCGGGCGGAGAAGGTGCCCGAGGAGGTCAGCCTGTTCCGGGCCCTCGAGGGGCGGCGCAAGGAGCTCAACAGCCTGGTCTCCCAGGTCGCGCGGGTGCGCGGCGTGCCGCACAGTCACGTCCACGCCGGCCTGCGGCGCGAGACCGGAGGGCCGTCGCTGGCGCAGGCCACCACCGAGCAGGTCGACGCGCGGATCCGGCTGGCACGGCAGTGGCTGGCCAGCGCCTGATCAGCGCGCCGACAGCCGTGCCGCCAGCCGGATCATGGTGGGCACGCCTCGGCAGGTCACGGGCACTCCCAGCATGCGGGTGAGGACAGGATTGCTCCCGCTGCCCGAGGCTACCGACGTCCAGGAGGTGACCGCATGCAGGCCGTCGAACTCGAGCACCGTGAGCGCGCCGGAGGGGTCGACCCACGGCAGTTCGAGCGGGGGGACCTCCCAGGCGTCGAACAGCGCCACCTCGCCGCCCGGCAGCCCGGGGTCGAGCCGGCGGCCGAGCGCGACCAGCCAGGCCGCGTCCCGGACGACCGCAGCGTCGGCATAGCCGGTCAGGTCGGACAGGACCCGTCGCACCGCGACAACCACCGGGTCCGGCTGGGCGCTGTCGAAGACCACGGTGCCGTTCACCTGGAAGTTCGTCGCCTGTTCCGCGCCCGCGGCGCGGAAGGCCGACAGGAGCTGGGCGGAGGTCGGTGACTTGCTCCGGGCCTGGCCCAGGTTCAGGTTCCGGAAGAACGCGACCTGACGCACGGCTACACCGAGACCAGCGATCCCCTCGACCTCGGCGTGAGGACGAATGCCAGCAGGTACAGCACGGCGACCATCACCAGCAGGTTGGCGTAGCCGGTGAGCAGGGCGAAGTACTCCAGGCAGCCGCCGAGCATGGCACCCAGGAGGTTGAGCCCGAAGGCGGACCGGGAGTCGTCCGAGGCGCCGAAGCGCTTGGAGAACGCCACGTTGGCGAGGTAGATCGGTACGAACGCCAACAGCACCGCGACGACCAGGCGGGGGACGACGGGCAGCGTCAGCAGCCATGCCGGGTCAACGAGGTAGCACACGGCCAGCGAGACCGCGATGCCACCGAACACCACCGGCAGCGGCGGCGTGCGGAACCGTCGTGTCGTTTCGACGGCCGCCAGAACGATCAGCAGGACGCCGGCGAAGACCAGCGCGTTCACCAGCCAGGTCGTTCCGAAGAGCAGCGCGAAGGTGGCGATGTTCTTCGTCTCCAGCAGCATGAACGCTGCACCCATGAAGAACAGGTCCGCGTACGGGCGCATCTCGCGGAACGGTCCCCCCAGCGCGCGCACGGCGACGAGCGAGATCAGGAGGATGCCGCCCAGTGTGCCGAGGTAGAGCAGGGGGATGGGCCCGCCCTGGTAGTAGAGGAACGGCCGGTCGTCGGTGGCCGGGGAGATGACCGTGCCTGCCGGCGCGTAGTCCTCGCCACACACCTGGTTCGCCTGGTCCAGCGCCGCGGTGACCACCGCCTGCCCGCTGCCGACCACGTCCACGCACGGCACGTGCCCGAAGGCCGCCTGCGCCGTGCCCGCGAGACGGTCGATGAGCCAGTCCTCGCGGTAGTAGTTGTACATCGCGAACGCACCGCCGGGAGTCAGGTGGTCCCTCGCCGCGGCGAGGGCCTGCTCGGTGAACAGGAAGCTCTCCAGGCGGATCTGCGAAGCGCCCGTCACCAGGGCCAGGGAGTCCGGCAGGGCGAACAGGATCAGGTCGTACTTCGCGTCGGTGGTCTCGAGGAAGGCCCGCCCGTCGTTGACGTGCCTGGTGACCAGCGGGCTGTCGTAGGGGTGGTCAGGGTTGCGTTCGACGCCGATCTGCATGATGCGCGGGTCGATGTCGACGGCGTCGATGTGCCGGGCGCCCTTGCTGAGGGCGATCGCCACGTCCGAGCCGGAGCCGGCACCGATGATCAACACGTTCGTCAGCGGGTTGCCCGGTGTGCGCAGGTACGGGAGCGCGTACTGCGGCTCCTCCTTGAGGCGCTGCTGCGCCGACCGCATGATCTGGTGCGGCACGCCGTTCACCGAGATGTCCGTCAGCGGGACGCCGTCCAGTTCGGCATCGGTGGTGTGGACCTTGTAGTACGGCGACCACGAGTTGCCGGGCGTCGCCGTCTCCAGGAGCAGCACCGCGACCATGGCGACGCCGGCGACGACGGTGAGCAGGCGCCGCACGCCGCCGTTCAGGACCACGAACCCCGCCGTCACCAGGACCCCCCACACCACCGAGGGAGCGCCGAGGAACGAGAGGAGCGTGAAGGAGACGATGCCGATCAGGGACCCGACCAGGTCCCAGCGGTAGGCGGTGAGGGGACGCAGCTGCGAGAAGCACCGTCCGACCACCTCGGCGGGGCCGGCGAGCACCGCCGCCACGAACACGAACACGAGCGGCAGCACCACCCAGGCCGGCGGACCGCTCGTGCTGAGGGACGTGAAGTAGATGATCTGGTCGCCGGCACGGTCGATCGTCACGGGCGCCAGGTACACCGCGATGACCAGGATTGCGAGCAGGGCGGGCACCCACGGCAGGACCGACCACGACCGGCGGGCGATCAGGAAGCCGAGGCCGATTCCGAGGAACGAACCGAGCAACACGAAGTTCGAGAAGTAGCTGAGGTGCACGATGTTCGAGCCCAGCCACCGGATCAGGGCGAGCTCGAGGAAGAGCATCAGGGTGCTGCCCAGCACGAGGCGCCGCACGACGGAGTAGTCGGGACGGTCGGGATCGCCCTCGGCGGGCAACCGCCACGATCGACGCTTCGGCTCGACGACGGACATCCCGCTTCCCTGCTCCATGGCGAGACGATAGCCAACCTGTCGTGCCGTCGGAGGCTACCGCGCCGAGGGAACCGGCTCGCAGGGCGCCCGGGCCCGCCGCAGGGCTTCGGGCCGGTCACCGGGCCGCTGCGGGTCTCAGACGACGCGGGCCGACAGGACCCCGTCGATCGCGCGGATCTGGTCGACCACCGTCGGCGGGATCTCGCCGTCGACGTCGACGATCGTGTAGGCCAGCTCACCGCGTGACTTGTTGAGCAGGTCGGCGATGTTCAGGCCGGACCCGGCGAGCAGCGTCGAGATCTGGCCCACCATGTTCGGCACGTTGCTGTTGGCTATCGCGATCCGGCTGGCTCCTTCCGAGCGTGCCAGCGAGGCGTTCGGGAAGTTTACCGAGTTCACGATGGTGCCCTCGCGGAGGAAGTCGCGCAGCTGGTCGGCGGCCATCCGTGCACAGTTCTCCTCCGCCTCGTTCGTGGAGGCGCCGAGGTGGGGCAGGGTCACCACCCGGTCGCGCTTGTTGAGCGCGGGGGAGGGGAAGTCGCAGATGTAGGCGCGCAGTTCGTCCCTCTCCAGGGCCTCGACGATGGCCGCCTCGTCCACGATCGGGCCGCGGGCGAAGTTGACCACGACGGCCGACCTGCGCAGCTTGCCCAGCTGCTCGGCTCCCAGCAGCCCGCGCGTCGCGTCCACGAGGGGCACGTGGACGGTCACGATGTCGGCCCGCTTCAGGAGCTGGTCGAGATTGGTGACGTGCTCGACGAACGAGCTCAGCTTCCAGGCGTGCTCCACGGTGATGCCGGGGTCGTACCCCAGCACCCGCATGCCGAGGGCGGTCGCGGCGTTGGCCACCTCGACACCGATCGCTCCCAGCCCGATCACACCGAGGGTGCGGCCGGGGAGCTCGAAGCCGACGAAGTTCTTCTTGCCGGCCTCCACCGCCTTGTCCATCGAGGCGGCATCGCCGTCCAGCCGGTGCGCGAACGACGCAGCGGGCACGATGTTGCGGGCGGCGAGGAACAGCGCCGCGACCACGAGCTCCTTGACCGCGTTGGCATTGGCGCCCGGCGTGTTGAAGACCGGGATGCCCCGTGCGCTGTACTCCGCGATCGGGATGTTGTTCGTGCCCGCGCCCGCCCTCGCGACAGCGAGCACCGAGGCCGGGATCTCCACGCCGTGCAAGTTGGCCGAGCGCAGCATCAGGGCGTCCGGGTCCACCACATCCGAGCCGACCTCGAATTCGTCCCTGGGCAGGCGGGACAGACCCGTGTGGCTGATGGCGTTGAGGGTCTTGATCTTGAAGGTCATCTGGTCCTCACCCGTTGCGGCGTGCGAAGTCGGTCATGAAGTCGATGAGGGCCTGCACGCCCTCCAGCGGCATGGCGTTGTAGATGCTGGCGCGCATCCCGCCCACCGAACGGTGGCCGGCGAGGGCGGTGAGGCCGGCAGCCGCCGCTTCCGACACGAAGGTCTTGTCGAGCTCGGGACGTGCCTGGAGGAAGGGCACGTTCATCCACGAGCGGGCGTCGAGGGCGACGGGATTGGAGTAGTACCCGCTGGCGTCGATGTAGCCGTAGAGCGCCTCGGCCTTCGCCCGGTTGCGCTCACCCATCGCCTCGAGCCCGCCCGACTCCTTCACCCACGCCAGGATCTTGCCCAGCAGGTAGATGCCGAAGGTCGGGGGCGTGTTCAGCATGGAGTCCGACTCCGCCATCGCCTGGTAGTCCCAGATGGACGGCGTGGACGGCCGGGCGTGGCCGAGCAGGTCGTCGCGGACGATCACCACGCACAGGCCGGAGGGGCCCATGTTCTTCTGGGCGCCGGCGTAAATCAGGCCGTACTTCGACACGTCGATGGGCCGCGACAGGATCGTCGAGCTCATGTCAGCCACGATCGGCACGTCCCCTGCGTCGGGCACGTACCCGAACTCCACGCCGCCGATGGTCTCATTCGGCGTGTAGTGGAAGTACGTCGAGGCCGGATCGACGGTGAAGCTGCCCGGCGCCGGGATCGTGGTGTAGTTCGAGGCGGCCTCGTCGGCGAGGACGTCAACGACCAGGCCGTGCTTCCCGGCCGCCTTGATCGCCTTCGCCGACCACTGGCCGGTGTTCAGGAAGGCCACCTGGTCACCCTCGGCCGCGAGGTTGAGCGGGATCGCGTCGAACTGGCCGGACGCGCCGCCCTGCAGGAACAGCACCTTGTAGCCGGCGGGAATACCCATCAACTCGCGGAGCAGCGCCTCGGTCTCGGCCGCGCAGGCCACGAAATCCTTCCCGCGGTGCGACACCTCCATCACCGAGCTTCCCGAACCCTGCCAGTCGGTGAGTTCCGAACGTGCCGCCTCCAGAGCGGCCAACGGGAGCATGGCGGGGCCTGCGGAGAAGTTGTAGACGCGCATGGCGCCATTGTGTCAGTTGGACCGGACGCGCCCTCGACCCGGATCGAACATGGACGCCCAGATGGCGGGCGGGGCGCCCGCTGTGCGAGACGATCGCGCGGCCCGGCAGGCGGGGTCCCGGGCGGTGCCCGAAGGAATCACACGCCGAGCCGTGCCCGCTCGACGATCGCGACGGCAGCCGGTTCCCCGGAGACCTCCACGTCAGCAGCCGAGCGCCGCCCGAACAGGTAGAGCAGGAGCTCGCTCGGCCGCCCGCCGAGGTGGACGATGTCGGGCCCGCGTCCCACGCGCACCGGCTCACCCGGCGGTACGTCGCGCTCCAGCCAGACCGCCACCCGGACACCGCGCAGCAGGAACCTGCTCATCGACGAGAGCCGTTTCCAGACCAGGTTCTCCAGTGCCACATCCAGCGGTCGCGGCGTGATCACCCCGGATCCGCGCCGTACGTCCTCGCAGTGCACGAAGAACTCGATGGTGTTCGCTGCCTCGTCCACCCCCGGCAGCCGGAACGGGGAGAGGCCCGCGGGTCCACGCCGGATCGCCGCGACCAGCGCAGGGTAGGACGTGGACGAGCGGACCTGCTCGACGCGCTCGTCGAGGCGCTCTGAGTTGCCGGTGAGCATCGTCGGGGCGATCGACCAGGTCCGGTTCTCCCTGATCCAGACATGGGCGGCCAGATGGTGTGCCGTCCAGCCCTCGCACAGGGTCGGTGCCGCCGGATCGGCAGCCTCGAGGGCGTCGCAGAGGGCGGCTCGCTGGTCGGCCGGGCGGGCGCGGTCACTCATGCCTCGCACCCTACCCACTGGGGTCGACCGAACCCGGGCCGGTCGACCGAACCGGCCCGCGACCGTCGCCTGCCACAATGTCGGGGTGAGCGAACTCGACCCCCAACTCGCCGCGCTGCTGAAGCGGAACGCGGACGGACTGGTGCCCGCGATCGTCCAGGAGGCTTCCAGCGGTGCGGTGCTGATGCTGGCCTGGATGGATGACGAGGCACTGCGCCGAACGCTGCTCACCAGGCGGGGGACGTACTGGTCGCGCAGCCGGCAGGCCTACTGGGTGAAGGGCGAGACGAGCGGGCACACCCAGTTCGTGCGGGAGGTGCGCCTCGACTGTGACGGGGACACCCTGCTGGTGAGCGTCGACCAGACCGGTCCCGCGTGCCACACCGGTAGCCACACCTGCTTCGACGGCCGCCTCCTGCTGGAGGAGCCCGAATGAGCCTGCGCATCGAGCCGGACCTGGCCGGGTTCCGGGCTGCGGGCGCTGCGCGCCGGGTGGTCAGCGTGCACACCCGGCTCCTCGCCGACGACTTCACTCCCGTGGGCCTGTACCACCAGCTGTGTGGCGACCGTCCCCACACCTTCCTCCTGGAGTCGGCGGAGGGAGGGGTGTGGTCGCGGTGGTCCTTCGTCGGGGTGAACGCGGTTGCCAGCCTCACCGAGGTGGAGGGCGCCGCGGCCTGGGCCTTCAGTGACCGTCCGATCGCCGGCCTGCCGACCGGGGGAGACCCGCTGGACGTGCTCGCGCAGACCCTCGAACTCCTGCACACGCCCCGCGAGGCGGGCCTGCCGCCGCTGGTCTCCGGCATGGTCGGCTACCTCGGCTACGACCTCGTGCGGCGCCTGGAGCGGTTGCCCGACAGCAACCCCGACGACCTCGGCCTCCCCGAACTGGGCATGATGCTGGTCTCGGACATGGCCGTCCTCGATCACCACACCGGCGAGGTGTGGCTGGTCGCGAACGCGATCAACTTCGACGACACCGCCGAACGGATCGACGAGGCGTGGGCCGACGCCTGCGCCCGTGTGGAGGCGATGGCCGCGGCACTGCTGCGTCCCGCCGAGCCGCTGGTCGCGGTACGCGAGAGCACGACCGTGCCCGCTCCCGTCCGTCGGCAGCGGACGACGGAGGAGTACCAGGCGGCCGTGGCCGCGGCCATCGAGGAGATCCGCGCCGGCGAGGCGTTCCAGATCGTGCCCAGCCAGCGGTTCGAGACCGACTGCCCGGCCGACCCCCTCGACGTGTACCGGGTGCTGCGCCGCACGAACCCCAGCCCCTACCTGTACCTGCTACGGATGGAAGGCTTCGCGATCGTCGGTTCGAGTCCGGAGGCGCTCGTCCAGGTGACCGACGGGCGTGCCACCACCCACCCGATCGCCGGCACCCGCCCGCGCGGCGCCACGGCCACCGCCGATGCCGCCCTCGAGGCGGAACTGCTCGCCGACGCGAAGGAGGCAGCGGAGCACCTGATGCTGGTCGACCTGGGGCGCAACGACCTGGGCCGCGTGTGCCGCCCCGGAACGGTCGAGGTGGTCGAGTTCATGAAGGTGCGCCGCTACAGCCACGTCATGCACCTGGAGGCCGCCGTCACCGGCGCCCTGGCCGAAGGTCGCACCGCGCTGGACGCGACGCTGAGCTGCTTTCCCGCCGGGACGTTGTCCGGGGCACCCAAAGTGCGGGCGATGGAGATCATCGACCGGCTCGAGGTCTCGCGCCGCGGCCTGTACGGCGGCGTCGTGGGCTACTTCGACTTCGCCGGAGACTCCGACACCGCGATCGCCATCCGCACCGCGGTGATCTCCGACGGGGTGGCCTACGTCCAGGCCGGAGCGGGCGTTGTCGCCGACTCGGTGCCGCAGAAGGAGGACGAGGAGAGCCGCAACAAGGCGGCCGCGGTCCTGGGAGCGATTGCGGAGGCGTCCGCCCTGCATCGCCTGGACCGGGCCGATTCCTGAGATTTGCTCAGGGAATCCTTCGCCGAGGGGGTGGCACGCTCCGGTCCGGCACGCCAATATGGAGCCTTGTTTGGTTTTCTGACGCAGTTCCCCACTGACTCCAAGGAGCGATCGAATGATCGAAAGCGCTGAACGGGCCACGCGTACTGCCGCCAGGGAGTACCACCATGGCCGAACCCCGGCGGCCTGGGCCGGCAGCATCATCGCCGCCGTGGCATTCACCCTGGGGGCGGCCGCTTTCGTGATGGGACCGAATTGGACCCTCATCTGGGTGGCTGCAGTGCTGCTCGTGTTGTCCCTGGTCACCGGCGGCCTGCTGCGGCGGATGGGCTACGGGCAGCCCTGACCATGACCGTGCTGGACGAGATCATCGCCGGTGTCGTCGAGGATCTCGAGATCCGGCGCGCGCGCCGGCCCCTTGACGACCTCATCGCCGCGACGGCGGACCTGCCGTCGGCCATCGATCCTCTTCCCGCGCTGACCGCGCCCGGGCTGAGCGTGATCGCCGAAGTCAAGCGGTCCAGCCCCAGCAAGGGGGCGCTTGCCGACATCGCCGACCCCGCGGCGCTGGCCGTGGAGTACGCGGCGGGCGGCGCGGCCGCGATCTCGGTGCTCACGGAGCGGCGGCGTTTCGGCGGGAGCCTCGACGACCTCGTGGCGGTACGCGCCGCCGTGCCCAGCCCGTTGCTCCGCAAGGATTTCGTGGTGACCGAGTACCAGCTCTGGGAAGGACGGGCGGCCGGCGCGGACCTGGCGCTGCTGATCGTCGCCGCCCTCACCCAGGCGCAGCTCACCGGCTTCCTCGCGCTGGCCGGACGCCTCGGCCTGACGTGCCTGGTGGAAACCCATACGGCCGAAGAAGTCCGCCGCGCGCTCGACGCCGGCGCGTCCCTGATCGGCGTGAACAACCGCGACCTCAAGACCCTCGAGGTCGACTTGAGCCATTTCCAAGAACTTGCTGAGCTCATCGGCGACCGCGCGGTGAAGGTTGCCGAGTCGGGGATCCTCGGGCTCGAGGACGCCGCCGCGATGCGGGCGTCCGGCGCGGATGCCGTGCTGGTGGGGGAGCTGCTGGTGCGCTCGGGCGATCCGCGGGCCGCCGTGGCCGCACTGCGCGCCCTGCCCTGAGCGCCTCACGCCCCCGGCCGGCCCCGCGTGATCCGGCGCACGCCGGGATGTTCTCGCGTGATCGGGTTGCGGGGTACCGCACGGGATGTGAGTGAATAGCAGGGTGACGTATTCATCGCTGCCCGACGCAGCCGGCCACTACGACATCTTCGGTGGCCGGTACGTGCCCGAGGCCCTGGTCGCCGCGCTGAACCAGCTCGAGGCCGAGTTCGACACCGCGATGGGCGACACCGGGTTCTGGCGTGAGCTGGACGGCCTGCGACGCAACTACAGCGGACGCCCCACCCCCCTCACCGAGGCGAAGCGGTTCAGCGCCCACTGCGGCAACGCGAGGATCCTGCTCAAGCGGGAGGACCTGAACCACACCGGCTCGCACAAGATCAACAACGTGCTCGGGCAGGCGCTGCTGACGCGGCGCATGGGCAAGACGCGGGTGATCGCCGAGACCGGGGCGGGGCAGCACGGCGTCGCCACCGCCACGGCGGCGGCGCTGCTGGGAATGGAGTGCCGCGTCTACATGGGACGGGTCGACACCGACCGCCAGGCGCTCAACGTCGCCCGGATGCAGCTCCTCGGGGCCGAGGTGATCGCGGTGGAGTCCGGCAGCCAGACGCTGAAGGACGCGATGAACGAGGCCATGCGCGACTGGGTGGCCAGCGTCGACAACACCCACTACCTGATCGGGACGGTGGCCGGCCCGCACCCCTTCCCGAAGATGGTCAAGGAGTTCCACCGGGTGATCAGTACCGAGATCAGGGAGCAGATGCTGGGCCGGTTCGGCCGCCTGCCGGACGCCGTCGCGGCGTGCGTGGGCGGCGGGTCGAACGCCATGGGCACCTTCGCGGACTTCATCGACACCCCCGAGGTCCAGCTGTGGGGATTCGAGGCCGGGGGGGACGGCGTGGAGACCGGCCGGCACGCCGCGGCGATCGAGGGCGGCTCGGTGGGCGTCCTGCACGGCATGCGCACCTACATCCTCCAGAACGAGGACGGCCAGACCCTGGAGTCGCACTCGATCTCTGCCGGCCTGGACTACCCGGGCGTCGGTCCGGAGCACTCCTGGCTGGCCGCCACCGGCCGCGCGCACTACGAAGCGGTCACCGACGCCGAGGCGATGGCGGCGTTCGAACTGCTGACCAGGACCGAGGGCATCATGCCGGCGATCGAGTCCGCCCACGCCCTTGCCGGCGTGATGCGGCTCGGGCGGCGGCTCGCGGAGGAGCAGCCCGAGGCCGAGCCCACGATCGTGGTCTGCCTGTCCGGTCGCGGCGACAAGGACGTGGCCACGGCCATCGAGTACTTCGGTCTCACCGGCAAGCCCGACTCGGCGACCGGAGGTGTGGCGTGAGCCTTTCGCCAGAGCTCGCCATGACCGAGGCGACCGGCGGCGCTCCGGTCCGCTCGTCCGCGGTCGCGTTCACGACGGCCCGTCAGCAGGGCAGGGGAGCCCTGGTCGGCTACCTGCCGGTCGGCTTCCCTTCCGTTCCGGGCTCGCTGGCGGCGTTGAAGGCGTTGTGCGGCGAGGGCGGCGACTCCCCGGGCGTCGATCTGGTCGAGATCGGCCTGCCGTACTCCGACCCGATGATGGACGGGCCGGTCATCCAGCGGGCGGGCACGCGCGCGCTCGAGCGCGGCGTACGGACCCGGGACGTGTTCGCCGCCGTCGAGGCGGTGCGGAGCACCGGGACGGCCGCCGTCGTCATGACCTACTGGAACCTGGTGGACCGCTACGGCACGGACGCGTTCGCGCGCGACCTCGCCAACGCGGGCGGGTCGGGCCTCATCACCCCTGACCTGATCCCGGACGAGGCGGGCGACTGGCTGGCCGCCTCCGATGCCCACGGGCTCGACCGGGTCTTCCTGGTGTCGCCGTCCTCGACCGACGAACGCATCACCGCGACCGCTGCTGCCTGCCGCGGCTGGCTGTATGCGACCTCGGTGATGGGCGTGACCGGCACCCGCTCGTCCAGCCCGACCGCCGCCCCCGACCTCGTCGCCCGGATCCGGGCGCTGTCGCCCCGGACGCTGGTCGGGGTCGGCCTCGGCGTGTCCACCGGCGACCAGGCCGCCGACGTCTGCGCCTACGCGGACGCGGTCATCGTCGGCTCGGCGTTCATCAAGCCGCTCCTCGCCGCCGACGACGCCGGTACCCCCGGGGACCTTTCCGGCCTGCGCAGCGTCCTGGCCGATCTCACCTCGGGCGTGCGGCGCTAGCCGGTCCCTTCCGGCCGCCGGGCAGAATGGGGGCGTGCAACCGCTGGTGAAGCTCGCCGCCGCGGCCGCGTCGCTGGTCCTGCTCGGCGGCTGCGCGGCTGCCCCGGTGGTGACCACGCCCAGCCCGAGCAGCGTCTCGCGGTTCGCCGGGGCCGAGATCACCACCCCCTACGTGCTGCCCGACGTCACGCTCCGGGCGTCCACCGGGCAGGACTTCAACCTGCGCACCGGCACCGACCGTCCGGCCATGGTCGTCTACTTCGGCTACACCAACTGCGCCGACGTCTGCCTCAACACCATGACCGACCTCGCCTCTGCGATGAACCGGCTCCCGGCCGACGTCCGGTCGAGGATCCAGGTGCTGCTGGTGACCGTCGACCCGGCGCGGGACACCCCGGCCGTCCTCGCCACCTACCTGGCTCGCATCGATCCCGACTTCATCGGCCTGACCGGTTCGCCGGCCGACATCGGCGCCGTGGCCGCGGCGCTCGGGGTGGCGATCGAGGGTGTCGAGGCCCACCCGGACGGCGGTTACGACGTCACCCACAGCGACCAGGTGATCGGCATCGATGCCGCACGGCGGGGCGTCGTGGTGTGGACGCAGGGCACGCCGATCGGCACCCTCAAGACGGACTTCGAGCGGCTGATTCGACAATGACGCCGTCATCTGAGGAGATGTTCCCGTGATCCTGTTCATCCCGAGCCCGTCGATCAGCTCGTTCCAGATCGGCCCGCTGACGATCCACTTCTACGCGCTGTGCCTGATCACCGGCATCATCGCTGCCTGGATGCTGGGGGTGCGGCGGTGGCGTGCGCGCGGCGGACGCAGCGAGAGCTTCGAGGCCGTGTTGCTGTGGGCGATCCCGATCGGCATCGTGGGCGCGCGGATCTACCACGTGCTCACCCATCTCGGGGACTACTTCGGCCCGAACGCCTACGGCCACTGGTGGGCGATCTGGGAGGGTGGCATCGCGATCTACGGGGCGATCGGCGTCGGCGCCGCTGCCGCCTGGGTCGCGGCGCGCCGGCAGAAGATCGCGTTCGCCGCGCTGGCCGATTCCCTCGCGCCGGGGATCGCGATCGGGCAGGCGCTCGGCAGGTTCGGAAACTGGTTCAACCAGGAGCTGTACGGGCAGCCGACGACGCTGCCCTGGGGCCTGGAGATCGATTCCGCGCACCGGGTCCCCGGCTACGAGCAGTACGCAACGTTCCACCCGACGTTCGCCTACGAGTCGCTGTGGAACCTCCTGGTCGCCGGCACCCTGCTCTGGGCGGACCGACGGTTCCGGCTCGGGCGGGGCAAGGTCTTCGCTCTCTACATTGCCCTGTACGGCTTCGGCAGGATCTTCACCGAGGCCATCCGCCTCGACTACTCCTACGACACGTTCGGCCCGGTGCGGTTCAACGAGGCGGTCGCCATGCTGATCTGCGCGACCGGGATCGTGCTCTTCGCCTGGCTGACCAGGTACCGCCCGGGGCGCGAGGAGGTCGTGGAGTTCGGCGCTGCGTCGAGTCCGGTGGACGACCGGACGGACGACCGCGCCGCCACCGGCGAGGAGACCGACGAGGCGCCCGCGACCGCCGTCCCTGAATCCCCGGGTGACAAGGCCGGCGGTCCCCAGGGCGCCGCCAGCAGCTGAATCGTCCGCTATTTGGACCGCCTGACCGTAATTTGGACGCTCAGGCGAAGCTGCGGCGGCGGTGATCCACTTGGGACGGCGGGAATCGGGATCGGCTTCGGGTAGGCTCACGCTTCCTGAGCGTGCAGCGTCGGCGTGCGGCCGATCCAGCACGCCCGCGTCCCGCGCGCTCGCGCAGATGGGAGACACCACATGGCGATGACGATGACGGGAAGGCCCGCCCAGGGCCTGTACGACCCCAGCTATGAGCACGACGCCTGTGGCGTCGCGTTCGTGGCGCGGCTCTCCGGTGTGGCGAGCCACGACATCGTCTCGAAGGGCCTCACCGCCCTGGAGAACCTCGACCACCGCGGCGCCACGGGTGCCGATCCGGCAGCGGGTGACGGCGCGGGCATGCTCCTCCAGGTTCCCGACCGCTTCCTCCGCCAGGTGGTCGACTTCGACCTGCCCGACCCCGGCCATTACGCGATGGGGATGGCGTTCCTGCCCACCGATCCGGTGGCGCGCGCCTCTGCGAAGCGCACCATCGAGTTCCTCGCGACCGAAGAGGGACTCATCGTCCACGGGTGGCGTCCGGTTCCGACCGACGACTCCACCCTCAGCCCGGTCTCGGCACGGAACATGCCGACGTTCGAGCAGTTCTTCGTCTCCACCGCCTCATCCGCGACCGGCATCGAGCTCGACCGGGCCGTGTACCCGTTGCGGCAGCGCGCGCGCAACGAGGCCGGCGTGTACTTCGCGTCGCTGTCCTGCCGCACCACCGTCTACAAGGGCATGCTCACCACGCAGCAGCTCGCCGAGGTGTTCCCCGACCTGCTCGACGAGCGGGTGGAGAGCGCCCTGTCGCTCGTGCACTCGCGCTTCTCCACCAACACCTTCCCTGCGTGGGAGCTCGCCCACCCGTACAGGCTGCTCGCGCACAACGGCGAGATCAACACCGTCAAGGGCAACCGGAACTGGATGCGTGCCCGTGAGGCGCTGCTGGCCACCGACGCGATTCCTGGCGAGCTGTCCCGGATCTTCCCCATCTGCACCCCCGGCGGGTCGGACTCGGCCTCCTTCGACGAGGTGCTCGAGCTGCTGCACCTGGGCGGGCGTTCGCTGCCGCACGCGGTGTTGATGATGATCCCGGAGGCGTGGGAGAACCACACCGAGATGGACGCCGCGCGCAAGGCGTTCTACTCCTTCCACTCCTCGATGATGGAGCCGTGGGACGGGCCGGCGTCCGTCACCTTCACCGACGGCACCCTGATCGGCGCCGTGCTCGACCGCAACGGGCTGCGCCCTGGCCGGTACTGGGTGACCGACGACGGGCTCGTGGTGTTCGCCTCCGAGGCCGGCGTGCTCGACCTCGACCCGGCCAAGGTCGTCGAGAAGGGCCGCATGAAGCCCGGCCGCATGCTCCTGGTCGACCTCGAGCAGCACCGCCTGATCAACGACGACGAGATCAAGGCCCAGCTCGCCGCCGAGCACCCCTACGCCGAATGGCTCGAGGAGGGCCGCGTCGACCTCGAGGACCTGCCCGAGCAGCAGCACGTCGTGCACAGCCACGCCTCGGTGACACGGCGCCAGCAGGTGTTCGGCTACAGCCACGAAGAGCAGCGGATGATCATCGCCCCGATGGCCAACACCGGGGCCGAGCCGATCGGCTCGATGGGCTCCGACACCCCGGTGGCCGTGCTCAGTGACCGCCCCCGCCTGCTGTTCGACTACTTCGCACAGCTGTTCGCGCAGGTCACCAACCCGCCGCTGGACGCGATCCGCGAGGAACTGGTCACCTCCCTCGCGGCCACCTTCGGCCCGGAGGGCAATCTCCTCAAACCCGGGCCGGAGTCCTGCCGGCAGATCGTGATCGGCTACCCGATCCTCGACTCCGACCAGCTCGCGAAGCTCGTCCGCATCAACCGCGACGGCTCGATGCCGGCCTACGACACGCATGTCGTGCGCGGCCTCTACGACGTGGAGGGTGGCGGAGCAGCGCTCAAGGCCAGCCTCGACGAACTGTGCCGTCAGGTGAGCGAGGCGATCGCCCGCGGGTGCCGCACGATCATCCTGTCCGACCGGCACTCCAACGCCGAGCTCGCGCCGATCCCGTCCCTGCTGCTCACCGCGGCGATCCACCACCACCTGGTGCGGGAGAAGACCCGCACCCAGGTCGGCCTGATCGTCGAGGCCGGCGACGTCCGCGAGGTGCACCACGTCGCCCTGCTGATCGGCTACGGCGCGGCAGCGGTCAACCCGTACCTCGCCTTCGAGAGCGCCGAGGACCTCGCCCGCCGCGAGTGGCTGGTCAACGTCGAGCCGGAGAAGGCCGTCTACAACGTCCGCAAGGCGCTCGGGAAGGGCGTCCTCAAGGTGATGTCGAAGATGGGCGTCTCCACCATCGCCTCGTACACCGGCGCCCAGATCTTCGAGGCGCTCGGGCTGTCCAGCGAGCTCGTCGAGCGGTACTTCACCGGCACCACCAGCCGCATCGAGGGCATCGGGCTGGACGAGATCGCGGCCGAGGTCGCCAAGCGCCACGCCCGCGCCTACCCGCCGGACGGCATCCCACTGCCGCACCGGACCCTGTCCACCGGCGGCGAGTACAAGTGGCGCAGGGAAGGTCCGCCGCACCTGTTCGACCCCGAGACCGTGTTCCGGCTCCAGCACTCCACGCGCCAGAAGCGCTACGACGTGTTCAAGGCGTACACCTCCCGGGTCGACGACCAGTCCGAACGGCTGATGACCCTGCGGGGGCTCCTCGAGTTCGGGACCGATCGGGCTCCGGTGCCGATCGAGGAGGTCGAGCCGGTCAGCGAGATCGTCAAGCGGTTCTCCACCGGTGCGATGAGCTACGGCTCCATCAGCAGGGAGGCCCACGAGACCCTCGCGATCGCCATGAACCGGCTCGGCGGCAAGTCGAACACCGGTGAGGGGGGCGAGGACGTCGATCGTCTCTACGACCCCGAGCGCCGCAGCGCGATCAAGCAGGTGGCGTCCGGCCGGTTCGGCGTGACCAGCGACTACCTCACCAACGCCACCGACATCCAGATCAAGATGGCGCAGGGAGCCAAGCCCGGCGAGGGCGGCCAGCTGCCCGGCCAGAAGGTGTACCCGTGGGTGGCCAAGACCCGGCACTCGACGCCGGGTGTGGGGCTGATCTCCCCGCCACCGCACCACGACATCTACTCGATCGAGGACCTCAAGCAGCTGATCCACGACCTGAAGTGCGCGAACCCGGCCGCGCGGGTGCACGTCAAGCTGGTCGCGGAAGTGGGCGTCGGCACGGTCGCCGCCGGCGTGTCCAAGGCCAAGGCTGACGTCGTGCTGATCTCCGGCCACGACGGCGGCACCGGCGCAGCGCCGCTGACCTCGCTGAAGCACGCGGGGGGCCCGTGGGAGCTCGGGCTCGCCGAGACCCAGCAGACCCTGCTGCTGAACGGCCTGCGCGACCGCATCGTCGTGCAGGTGGACGGCCAGCTGAAGACCGGCCGGGACGTCATGATCGCCGCGTTGCTCGGCGCGGAGGAGTTCGGCTTCGCCACGGCGCCGCTGGTCGTCTCCGGCTGCGTGATGATGCGGGTGTGCCACCTCGACACCTGTCCGGTCGGGGTCGCGACCCAGAATCCGGAGCTGCGGGCCAAGTACGACGGCGACGCGGAGTTCGTGGTGAACTTCTTCGAGTTCGTGGCCGAGGAGGTCCGCGAACACCTGGCTGCCCTCGGCTTCCGCACGATCGAGGAGGCCATCGGCCACGTCGAGGTCCTGCGCACGAAGAAGGCCGTCGCGCACTGGAAGGCGCAGGGCCTCGACCTCGGGCCGGTGCTCCACCAGGTGGAGCTCCCCGAGGGTGCCCCGTTGCACTGCGTGACCACCCAGGACCACGGCCTGGCGGAGAAGCTGGACAGCCAGCTGCTCGAGATCGCCCGGCCGGCCCTGACCCGAGGCGAACTGGTGCGTGCCGACCTCACCGTCCGCAACGTCGACCGCACCGTCGGCACGATCCTCGGCCACCACGTGACCAAGGCCACGCGAGGGGAGGGCCTGGCCGAGAACACCATCGACCTCACCCTGCGGGGCACCGCCGGCCAGAGCTTCGGCGCGTTCCTGCCCCGGGGCGTCACCCTCCGGCTGGTCGGCGACACGAACGACTACTTCGGCAAGGGGCTGTCCGGCGGCCGGCTGATCGTGCGACCGCACAAGAGCGCGCCGTTCGTCGCGGAGGACCAGATCATCGCGGGGAACGTCATCGCCTACGGCGCCACGAGCGGTGAGCTGTTCATCAGGGGCCAGGTGGGCGAGCGCTTCTGCGTCCGCAACTCCGGGGCCTCCGCCGTCGTCGAGGGAGTGGGCGACCACGCCTGCGAGTACATGACCGGCGGCGAGGCGCTGATCATCGGCCCGACCGGGCGCAACATCGCCGCCGGCATGTCCGGCGGCGTGGCCTGGGTCCTCGACCTGGTGCCGGAGCGACTGAACACAGAACTCGTCGACGCCCAGCCGGTGACGCCGGAGGAGCTGGTGCGGGTCAAGGAGCTGCTGCTCAGGCATGTGGAGGAAACCGGCTCGGCCGTCGGCGAACGGCTGCTCGCCTTGTCCGACGATGAACTACGAACGAGGTTCACCACACTCATGCCACGCGACTACGCCCGCGTCCTCAAGGCCAGGGCGGACGCCGAACTCGCCGGGCTGGACGAGGAGACCACGGTCAAGCTGATGATGGAGGCTTCCCATGGCTGACCCCAGAGGGTTCATGACCACGCCGCGCCAGGTCGCGGAGCGGCGTCCGGTCGCGGAACGGATCCACGACTGGAACGAGGTGTACCCGGGCACGCCGGGGCAGGCCGTCCTCCCGATCATCAGCAAGCAGGCCGGCCGCTGTATGGACTGCGGCATCCCGTTCTGCCACCAGGGCTGCCCGCTGGGCAACCTGATCCCGGAGTGGAACGACATGATCTGGCGTGACGACTGGCGCGGCGCGCTGGACCGGCTGCACGCCACGAACAATTTCCCCGAGTTCACCGGACGGCTCTGCCCCGCGCCGTGCGAGACCGCCTGCGTGGTCGGGATCAACCGTGACCCGGTGACGATCAAGAACATCGAGGTCGCCATCGTCGACCGTGGCTGGGACGACCGGCGGATCACCGCGGAGACCCCCGCCTGGCACACCGGCAGGACGGTGGCCGTCGTGGGGTCGGGCCCGGCCGGACTCGCCGCCGCCCAGCAGCTCACCCGCGCCGGGCACACCGTCGTGGTCTACGAGCGGGCGGACGCCATCGGGGGACTCCTGCGCTACGGCATCCCCGAGTTCAAGATGGAGAAGAAGGTCCTGGACCGCCGCCTCAAGCAGATGCGGCTCGAGGGCACGGTGTTCAAGGCCGGGGTCAACATCGGCGTGGACATCACCGCCGAACAGCTGCTGGAGCGTTTCGACGCGGTGGTGCTGGCGATCGGGAGCACCGTCGCCCGCGACCTGCCGGTGCCCGGACGCGAGCTGGCCGGGATCCACCAGGCGATGGAGTTCCTGCCGCAGGCGAACCGGGTCGCGCTCGGCCAGGAGGTCCCCGAGCAGATCAGCGCGCACAACAAGGACGTGGTGATCATCGGCGGTGGCGACACCGGCGCGGACTGCCTGGGTACGTCCACCCGCCAGGGGGCGCGCTCGATCACGCAGCTGGAGATCATGCCGACGCCGCCGACCGACCGTCCCGACAACCAGCCGTGGCCGACCTACCCGATGACCTACCGGGTCTCCTCGGCCCACGAAGAGGCCGGCGAGCGGATCTACTCGGTGTCGACGACGGAGTTCACCGGCGACGAGTCCGGCCGGGTGACCGGGCTGAACGTCAACGAGGTGAGGATGGCGGACGGCCGCTTCGAGGTCGTCCCGGGCAGCGAACAGTTCCTGCCCGCGCAGCTTGTGCTGCTGGCGATGGGCTTCACCGGGCCACAGAAGGACGGCCTGGTCGACCAGCTCGGGGTCGCGCTCGACCCCCGGGGCAACGTGGCGCGCGACGAGCAGTTCGCGACCAGCGTGGACCGGGTGTTCGTCTGCGGGGACGCCGGCCGCGGGCAGTCGCTGATCGTGTGGGCGATCGCTGAGGGACGCGCGTGCGCGAACGGCGTCGACGCGTTCCTGCAGGGGTCCTCGCGCCTGCCCAGGCCGATCCGGCCGACGGATCGTCCTCTGGTCGTCTGAGCAGCCGCTGGTTACCCTGAGGGATGCCCAAAGCCCCCTCAGCAGGTCGCCTCAAACAGCTCAAGAAGATCGCGACCCTCGGCCAGCGGCTGCCGTTGCCGTCGGGGCCGACGCCGATGCGGGCGCCGCTCGACGTCGCTTCCCGGTTCACCAAGGCCTGGAACGAGGGTGACGCGAAAGCGATCAGCGAACTGTTCGCCGAGGACGCCGACTTCGTCAACGTGGTCGGCCTGTGGTGGACGAGCCGCCGCTCGATCCGGCGCGCGCTCAAGCGTGGCTTCGCCGAGTGGTTCAAGGGGTCGACGTTCACCGTCGAGAAGCTCAGCCAGCGGCTGCTGGGCAGTGAGGGTGCGCTGGTCCTCGCCCGCTGGCGGATCGAGGGCCAGCGCGATCCCGAGGGCTCGGTCGCCGAAGCGCGGCGTGGCCTGGCGCCCGTCGCGATGCAGCGCCTCGAGGACGGCACCTGGCTGTGCGTGAGCTGCCACTTCACCGACATCGCGCCCGCTGCGGACACGAACCTGATGGTCGCCGGCGTGGTGACCCCGACCAGCTACCTGGTGCCGGCGCCAGCCCCGGACGCGCTCGAACCGCCGGACTGACGCACCGGGGACGGTTACTTATGCGTCACCCGGCGCGCCGGCTGACGCAGAAGGAACCGTCCCCGGTGCGTCAGAGGGCGATGCCCTGGTGCAGGCGGTGCAGGGTGCTCTTGCCGAACAGGGACTCGACCAGGTCGACGGCGAGTTCTGCGGTCGCGTTGCGCACGTCCAGGGCCGGGTTGAGCTCGACGAGGTCGACGGAGGCGAGCCGCCCGGTGTCCGCGATCATCTCCATGCACAGCTGCGCCTCACGGTAGGTGGGGCCGCCGCGGACGGGGGTGCCGACCCCGGGAGCGATCTCCGGGTCGACGAAGTCGAGGTCGAGGCTGAGGTGGAGGTGGGTGTTCTCGTCCACCCCGGCGAGCGCGCGGACCATCGTGCGCCGCATGCCGATCTCGTCGACGAACCGCATGTCGAACACCTCGACGCCCTCGGCGTAGAGGAACGCCTTCTCGCCGGGGTCGACGCTGCGCAGGCCGACCTGGCGGATCTCGTCGGTGGTGATCGCCGGCGCCGGCCCGGCGAGGGTGGTCAGGACATCGGGGCCGTGGCCGGCCAGGCAGGCCACCGGCATGCCATGGATGTTGCCGGACGGGGTGAGCTCGGCGGTGTTGAAGTCGGCGTGGGCGTCCACCCAGATGATCCGCAGGTTCTTCCCGGTGGCCCGGCAGTGCGCCGCGACGGCGCTGATGGAGCCGATCGCCAGGCTGTGGTCGCCGCCCAGCAGGATGGGCAGGCGGCCGTCGGCCAGCTCGGCAGCGGTCGCCGCGTACACCGCCCGGTTCCACTCGGCCACCTCGGGCAGGTGCCGGTACCCGCCCACCGGGGGCTGCTGGGGGTTCTCCGGGCCGGTGAGGTCGCCGGTGTCCACCACCTCGCACCCGTAGTCGCGCAGCGCGTCCACGATCCCGGCGACCCGGAGCGACTGCGGCCCCAGCCGGCAGCCGAGCCGCGACGCACCGATGTCGGTCGGCGCACCGATCAGACTCACCTTCGGCACACTGTCCCCTTCCGCGAATGTTCGAGTTGCCGTAAGGATGCAACCATGAGCGGAGGCGGCGAGCAAACTTCGGACGGTTCGCGGCGCGTGGCGCTGTTGCGGGGCATCAACCTCGGCGGGGGACGGACGGTGCCGATGGCGAAATTGCGTGCGGTGGCCGAGGGCCTGGGCTGGAGCGACGTCTCCACCTACCTGCAGTCCGGCAACCTGATCTTCGTCTCCGGGGAGCCGGACGCGCAGGCAGCCCGCCGGCTGACCAGCGCGATCCGCGGGGAGTTCGGACTGGACGTGGACGTCGTGGTCCGCACCGGGGCGCAGCTCCGCATGCTCGTGGACGCGCACCCGTTCGCCGGAGGCGACCCCTCCCGCGTCGTGATCGCGTGCTGCGACCGTCCGGTGGGCGAACTGGCCGCGCGACGCCTGGCCGACCTCGCCGCCGGTGCCGAGCGGGTCGAGGTCGCCGCCACCGGCACCGACGTGTACGCGGACTTCCCGGACGGCCAGGCCGGCTCCCGGCTCGCGGCGAGCCTGGTCTCCGTCCTGCGCCCCGGCACGGGGACGGCGCGCAACCTGCGCACGATGACCAAGGTCGCAGAACTGCTCGGCTGAGCGGTGCACAGTTCTGAGGTTGCGAGGTGAGTCGGACGGGGGATCGTCGGTGCCGCGGGTTAGGGTGAGTACTCGCTGACTTCCCCCAGCGTTCCAGCAAGTCCGCCAGTTCTGCCTGCTCGGAGGTCGTGGGTCAGCGTGTCGTCAGGGTTCGTCCATCTGCACTGCCACTCGGAGTACTCCATGCTGGACGGTGCCGCCCGGCTGAAGGAGCTCGTCTCCCGCACCGAGGAACTCGGCATGGACGCGATCGCGGTCACCGACCACGGCAACATGTTCGGCGCCTACGAGTTCTACAAGGCGGCCAAGGGCACCGCGGTCAAGCCGATCATCGGGCTGGAGGCCTACCTCACCCCGAAGACCCACCGCAGCGAGCGCAAGCGCGTCCAGTTCGGGGACGGGACGGGCGACGACGTCGCGTCCAAGGGCGCCTACACCCACATGACGATCTGGTCGGAGAACTCCACCGGCATGCACAACCTGTTCCGGTTGAGCTCGCTGAGCTCGCTGGAAGGGTTCTTCTACAAGCCGCGGGCCGACCGGGAGCTGCTGAACCGCTACGCGGGCGGGCTGCTCGCGACCACCGGCTGCCCGTCCGGTGAGGTGCAGACCTACCTGCGCCTGGGCCAGTACCGGCAGGCGGTGGAGTCGGCCGCGGAGTTCCGGGACATCTTCGGCGCCGGGAACTTCTACGTCGAGCTGATGGACCACGGGCTCGACATCGAGAACCGGGTGCGCCAGGACCTGCTGCGCCTCGCCAGGGACCTCTCCCTCCCCCTGGTCGCGACCAACGACCTCCACTACGTCCGGGCGTCCAACGCCGAGGACCATGACACCCTGCTGTGCGTCTCGGCGGGTGCCAACAAGGACACCCCCAACCGGTTCAAGTTCGACGGCAACGGCTACTACCTGAAGTCTCCCGAGGAGATGCGGGCCGTTTTCGCCGACCTGCCGGAAGCCTGCGACAACACTCTCGCCATCGCCGAGCGGTGCAGCACCTCCTTCTCCGAGGGCACCGGCACCTACATGCCGCAGTTCCCGGTGCCGGCCGGTGAGACCGAGGGCTCCTGGTTCATGAAGGAGGTGCGCCGCGGATTGGGCGAGCGCTTCCCCGAGGGCGTCCCGGACTATGCGATCACGCAGGCCGAGTACGAGGAGGAGGTGATCAACGGGAAGGGCTACGCCGGCTACTTCCTCGTGGTCGCCGACTTCATCAACTGGGCGAAGCGCAACGGCATCCGGGTGGGCCCGGGCCGCGGCTCCGGCGCCGGCTCGATGTGCGCGTACGCGATGGGCATCACCGACCTCGACCCGGTGCCGCACGGCCTGATCTTCGAGCGCTTCCTCAACCCCGAACGCCCCTCGATGCCCGACTTCGACGTCGACTTCGACGACCGTCGTCGTGGCGAGGTGATCCGCTACGTCACCGAGAAGTACGGCGACGACCGGGTCTGCCAGATCGTCACCTACGGCACGATCAAGGCCAAGCAGGCGATCAAGGACGCCGGCCGCGTGCTGGGCATGCCGTTCTCGATGGGGGAGAAGCTCACCAAGGCGTATCCCGCGCCGGTGCAGGGCAAGGACCTGCCCCTGTCCTCGGTGTTCGACCCGCAGCAGGAGCGCTACGGCGAGGGGACGGAGTTCCGCGAGCTCTACGAGGCCGACCCCGACGCCAAGCTGGTGGTCGACACCGCCCGCGGCATCGAGGGCCTCAAGCGCCAGTGGGGAGTCCACGCCGCCGGCGTCATCATGTCGAGCGCGCCCCTGATGGACGTGATCCCGGTCATGAAGCGGGAGCAGGACGGCCAGATCATCACCCAGTTCGACTACCCGAGCTGCGAGTCGCTCGGCCTGGTGAAGATGGACTTCCTCGGCCTGCGCAACCTGACGATCCTCGACGACGCCGTGCGCAACGTGGCTCTCAACCGTGGCATCGAGCTCGACCTCGACGCGCTGCGCCGCGACATGAGCGACCGCGCCGCCTACGAGCTGCTCGCCTCCGGCGAGACCCTCGGCGTGTTCCAGCTGGACGGCGGTGGCCTGCGATCGTTGCTCAAGCTGATGCGCCCGGACAACTTCGAGGACATCTCGGCCACCATCGCGCTGTACCGCCCGGGCCCCATGGGCGCCGACAGCCACACGAACTACGCGCTGCGCAAGACGGGGCGCCAGAAGGTGGAACCGATCGACCCCGAGCTCGCCGAGCCGCTCGCGGACATCCTCGACACCACGTACGGCCTGATCGTGTACCAGGAGCAGATCCAGCAGATCGCCCAGCGTGTCGCCGGCTACAGCCTGGGCCAGGCCGACCTGCTGCGCCGGGCGATGGGCAAGAAGAAGAAGGAGGTCCTCGAGGCCGAGTTCAAGCCCTTCAGCGAGGGCATGCGGGAGCGCGGCTACTCCGACCGGGCGATCAACAAGCTGTGGGAGATCATGGTCCCGTTCGCCGCCTACGCCTTCAACAAGGCGCACTCGGCGGCCTACGGCGTCATCTCGTACTGGACCGCCTACCTGAAGGCGAACTACCCGGCCGAGTACATGGCGGCGCTGCTGGAGTCGGTGAAGAGCGACAAGGACAAGACCGCGCTGTACCTCGGCGAGTGCCGGCGCATGGGTATCCGGGTGCTGCCACCGGACGTCAACGAGTCCGACGGCATGTTCACCCCGGTCGGCGAGGACGTCCGTTACGGACTCGCGGCCATCCGCAACGTCGGCGACAACGTGGTGAAGGGGATCGTCGAGGCGCGCGCCGAATACGGGAAGGCGCAAGACTTCAACGCCTTCCTCGACCAGGTGCCGCTGGTCGTGTGCAACAAGCGCGTCATCGAGTCGCTGATCAAGGCCGGCGCTTTCGACTCGATGGGCCACACCCGTCGCGGGCTCATGGAGTGCTTCGAGCGTCGGGTCGACGAGGTGATCGACCTCAAGCGCAACCAGGCCAACGGGCAGGACGACCTGTTCGGCGACTTCGGCACGAGCGAGAAGCTCGTGTCTGCGCCGGTGCCGGACCTGCCCGAGTGGGACAAGCGGGTCCGCCTCGGCTTCGAGCGCGAGATGCTCGGCCTCTACGTCAGCGACCACCCGCTGCAGGGCCTCGAGCACATCCTCGCCGCCCAGCGGGACCTGAGCATCGGGCAACTGCGCGCCGACGACGGCCCCCGCGACGGCATGGTCAACATCGCCGGGATGATCACCTCGGTCGTGCGCAAGCAGACCAAGAACGGCGACCTGTGGGCGATCGCCACCGTCGAGGACCTCGAGTCCGCCATCGAGGTGCTGCTCTTCCCGAAGGTCTACGCCGGTGTCGCCGCGTCCCTGGCCACGGACACAGTGGTGCGCATCAAGGGGCGCATCCGCACCAAGGACGAGACGCTGGAGATGACCGGTCAGGAGGTCGCCTTCCCGGACGTCTCGGAGGGGCCGACCGGGCCGCTGGTGATCCAGCTGCCCGCCGTCCGGTGCACGCCGGCGGTGGTCGAGCAGCTGCGACACGTGCTGCGCGCACATCCCGGGCCGACCGAGGTGCGCGTCCGCATGGTGTCGGCCACCAACGGGGCGAAGGTGTGGAAACTCGATGACGGCCTGCGGGTGGCGACCTCGCGCCCGCTGATGGCTGACCTGAAGGCCCTGCTCGGACCGTCCTGCGTGAACGTGTGACCGCCCGCTGAAGTAGAGTGCCGCTTCGTGAGTACGACCGTCACCGAGCACCCCGGCGCCGAGCCGCAGCCGACGGCTGAGTCGTCCGTCGCTCTGTGGATCGCGTTGCTGGCCGGCCTGTCCGCTGTGGTCGGGGGGCTCGCCGCGGTGTTCTGGGCCTCGGTCGTGACCGTGCCCACCTGGCGCATCCTCGGCAACAGTGCTGCGGTCATGAGCGAGCGCGGAATGACCGAGATCGCGGCCGCGGACGTCTGGTTCGTGATCACCGGGGCCCTGGTCGGGGTCGGGCTCGGGCTGGTGACATGGAAGTGGTTCCGCCCGCTGGGCTGGCCGACCGCGCTGCTCGCCGTCGGGGCCGGACTCCTTGCCGGCGTGGTTTGTTGGCAGGTCGGCCAGGTGCTCGGCCCGGGACCGGAGAACGAGCGGATCGCGGCGGCCCTGCCCGGCGTGGTCGTGCCCGCCGCCCTGCAGCTGCGTTCGCTGTCCGCCCTGGCGGTATGGGGCTTCGCCGCCGTCACCCCGGTCCTGCTGGTGTCCTCGCTCGGACCCGATGACGAGGACGTGTCGTCACGACGTCGGCGCCGGGCGGACCGGCTGGCGGAAGAGAGGTCGCAGCAGGCGCAGGAGGAGGTCGGCACCGTCGACGAGCGAGGCGTGCTCACCGAGACGCAGTCGCCCGCGTCTCCATGAGCCGGCAGGTCGAGACGGAGCGGAAGTACGCACTGGCGCAGGCTGAGGACCTCCCGCCCCTCGACGCCGTGGCGACCCCAGGGCCGGTCGACGAGTTCGACCTCGTTGCCACGTACTACGACGCGCGCGACTACCGGCTGACGCGCGCCCACCTGGTGATCCGGCGCCGCGAGGGGGGCCACGACGACGGCTGGCACCTCAAGACGCCCGGCGAGCGGCCCGACGAACGGCATGAGCTCCACCTTCCGCTGGGGCCGGCACGTGTGCCGGACGAACTGCGCGAACAGGTGGCTGACGCGCTCGACGGCGCCGCGCTGGTGCCGGTCGCGGTGCTGCGGACCGCTCGCCGCGAGCAGCAACTGCTGGGTCCGGACGGCGCGGTGCTGGCCGTGACCACGCTCGATCGGGTCGAGGCGAGGACCGGCGACGACCGCCGGGCCTGGCGAGAGGCCGAGGTCGAGCTGGTCGGAGGGCGCCCCGAGCTGCTGGACCGCATCGAGACCGTGCTCGGCCGCGCCGGCATCCACCGCTCGCCGTCGGCGTCGAAGATCGGGCAGACGCTCGCCGGTCGGATCGAGGCGCTCGACGCGTCGGTGGGCTCCGCCGGTGCGGCGTTGCTCGACTACGTCGGCCTGCAGGTCGGCACGCTGCAGGCGCAGGAGGCGGCCGTGCGCGTGGACGCCCCCGACGCCGTCCACCGCAGCCGCGTGGCCACCCGGCGCCTGCGCAGCACGCTACGCACCTTCGCCGGGCTGCTTCCGCGGGGCGTGGCACCCGCACTGCGGACGGAGCTGCGCTGGCACGCGGCGCTGCTCGGGGCTGCCAGGGACGCGGAGGTGCTGCGCGAGCGGTTGCTCGACGCCCTCGACACCTTGCCCCACCCCGCCGGAGAGCCCGTGAGACGGCGTATCGCCACACAGCTCTCCGACACCCACGACGTGGCGCACGCCGCCTTGGTGAAGAGCATGGGGACCCGTCGTTACGACGAGCTGCACGAGGCACTGGCGAGCTTCCTCGCGTCACCGGGCCTGGCCTGGGTGGCGGCTGAACCGGCCGAGGTGGTGCTCGTGCCGATGCTCGGCCGCGCCGTCCGCCGCGTCCGGAAGCTGGCCCGGCACGCAGCGAACCGGCCGGGCGACCTCGGCCGGTGGCACGAGGTGCGCAAGGCGGCCAAGGCCGCCCGGTACGGCGCGGAGGCCCTCGTCCCCGTCCTGGGCGAGCGTGCCGACGGGTGGCGCTCGGCCTGGGAAGCGGTCACCGAGGCGCTCGGATCCGTCCAGGACTGCGTCGTCGCCAAGGAGGTCGTCGCGGCCCTGGCGGAACGCGCCACGAGCGAGGGGCTGCGTCCCGAGCCGTTCGAGGAGTTGCGCAGGGGGCAGGACGACACCCTGGCCGCGTCGCTGCTCGCCGGCCGCCGGGCGCTCGCCACCGCGCTCGCGGAGGCCGATCCCGGCGCTGTCGGCTGACCGGCGCAACGGGGACGGTTCCTCTTGCGTCGCGACCGGCCTCAGCGCGCGATGTCGGCGAACCTCGCCCCGGTCGCGCGCGCCAGGTCCTCGGCCGACAGCTCGACCTGCAGGCCGCGCTTGCCCGCCGACACGTAGATCGTGTCCCACAGCTGGGCCGTCTCGTCGATCACGGTCGGCAGGGGAGTGCGCTGGCCCAGCGGCGAGACGCCGCCGAGGACGTAGCCGGTGCTCCGGGCCACCAGGGCCTTGTCGGCCAGTTCCGCCCTCTTGGTCCCGAGCGCCGCGGCGAAGTGCTTCAGGCTCAGCTGGCCCGCCACCGGGACCACCGCAACGGCGAGGACGGGACGCGCCGCCCCCACGTCGACGACCAGGGTCTTGAAGATCCGCAGCGGGTCGACGCCGAGCGCACCCGCGGCCTCGTCGCCGTAGTGGGTGGCACCCGGGTCGTGGTCGTAGGGGTGGAGCACGAACCCGACGCCCGCGCGAGCGAGCGCCTCGGTGGCGGGGGTGCCGCCGGCCATCAGCGGAACAGGCCGACGCCGGCGACCAGCAACGGTGCCAGCACGAGCGCAGGCAGGAGATCACCGACCGGGATCTGCTTGATGCCGGCCAGGCGGATCCCCAGGCCGAGCAGGATGACGCCGCCGGCCGCGCCGAGCGCGTCCAGCTGGCCCGGGGGCAGCACGTTGCCTGCGGCGAAGCCGACCAGCGTGAGCAGGCCCTGGTACACCGCGAGGGGGATCACCGACGCCATCACGCCGATCCCGAACGACGAGGCGAACGCGATCGCGGCGAAACCGTCCATGACCGCCTTGACCAGCAGTTGCTCCGAGCCGTGTCCCAGTCCGTCCGACAGCGAGCCCAGGATCGACAGCGGGCCGACGCAGAAGACCAGGGTGGAGGTCACCGCGCCCTCGACGAACCGGCTGCCCTCGGTGCGGGACGCGAACCGGTCGTGCAGAAGCTGGGCGCCACCGTCGAGGCGTCGCTCCAGTTGCAGCAGCGAGCCGAGGATGCCCCCGATCAGGAGTGCGCCGAGGACGACGAGCAGGCGGGCGTCGGCGCCGACCTCCGCGCTCAGGGCGTCCGAGATCCCGGACGCGATCGCGCGCCCGCCGATCACCAGGGTGAACAGGCCGAGGATGGTCGTCACCAGGGTCCGGGTCTGCTCCGGCAGCCGGTGGCCGACGAGGACGCCGATGCCGCTGCCCACGAGGACCGTGATCACGTTGACGACGGTGCCGAGGCCGATGAACATGGCGCCAAGTCAACCATCAGCGCACGGCCGCGGGGTCCCACGCGCCGGCGGCGAGAACAGCGCCTCAGGCGTCGCCCCATAGAATCCGCGGTGTGCTGAGAACTCTGGACCTGCGCGGCACGGCTCCCGACGACTATCGCGGACTGCTGCCCCGCGCCGCGTTCGACGTCGACGCCGCCGTGGAGCAGGTGCGTCCGATCGTCGCCGCGGTCGCCGAGCGCGGTGTCGAAGCGCTCGCGGAGTACTCGGCGGCCTTCGACCATGTCGTCCCCACGACCTTCCGGGTGCCGGCCGAGAGCCTGGCCGCAGCCCTGGCGGAGCTGACCGACGACGTGCGGGCGGCCTTCGCCGAGGCGATCCGGCGTCGCCGCGTGGTCGCCGAAGCGGAGGCTGCCAGCGTTCCGGTGCGGGTCGAGCTGGGGCCGGGCGCCGTCGTCGAGCAGCGGCTCGTCCCGGTGGGAAGGGTCGGGCTGTACGTGCCGGGCGGCCTGGCGCCCCTGGCGTCCAGCGTCCTGATGAACGTCGTTCCGGCGCAGGTGGCCGGAGTCGGGTCGATCGCGGTGGCCAGCCCGCCGCAGGCAGCGTCCGGCGGGCTGCCGCACCCGAACGTCCTTGCGGTGTGCGCGATGCTCGGCGTGGACGAGGTGTACGCGGTGGGCGGCGCCCAGGCGATCGCGATGTTCGCCCACGGCGTTCCGGGACTGTGCCGGGGCGTCGATCTGGTCACCGGCCCGGGGAACATCTATGTCGTCGCCGCGAAGCGGCTGTTGCGAGGGCGGATCGGCATCGACTCAGAGGCCGGGCCCACCGAGATCGCGATCCTCGCCGACGACACCGCCGACCCCGGCTTCGTCGCGGCCGACCTGGTCTCGCAGGCCGAGCACGACCCCTCCGCCGCCTCGGTGCTGATCACCGACTCCCCGGCGCTGGCCGAGGCAGTGGTCGCCGAACTGGAGCCGCAGGTGGCGGTCACCCGGCACTCCGACCGCATCCGGACGGCGCTGGGCGGCCCGCAGTCGGCCGTCGTCCTGGTGGACGACCTCGAACAGGGGATCGCCGTCGCCGACGCGTACGCCGCCGAACACCTCGAGATCCACACCGCGGACGCGCCGGCCGTGGCGGCACGCATCCGCAACGCCGGGGCGATCTTCGTCGGCTCCTACTCCCCGGTGTCCCTCGGCGACTACAGCGCCGGTTCGACCCACGTCCTGCCGACCGCGGGTTGCGCCTGCCACTCCTCGGGCCTGAACGTGCACAGTTTCCGGCGCCAGGTGCATGTGGTGGACTACTCGAGGGACGCGCTGCTGGAGGTGGCCGCCGTCGTGGAGACCTTCGCCGCGGCGGAGGACCTGCCGGCCCACGGCGCCGCCGTGACCATCCGGCGTCCGGGGGTGCGGTCGTGAAGCCGGACGTGACCCTGGCGGAGCTGCCGCTGCGTCCCGAACTGGTGGGCGAGCAGCCCTACGGCGCACCCCAGCTGGACGTGCCGGTCCGGCTGAACGTCAACGAGAACCCGTACCCGCCGAGTGCCGACGTGCGTGCGGAGATGGCCGAGGCGGTCGCCGCGCATGCCCTCAACCGCTACCCCGACCGGGAGGCCCTCGGGCTGCGCACGGCGCTGGCCGGCTACCTGGGGCACGGGCTGGAGGCGTCCGGGATCTGGGCGGCGAACGGCTCCAACGAGGTCATGACCCACCTCCTCCAGGCCTTCGGGGGGCCGGGACGGACCGTCCTCAGCTTCACTCCGACCTACTCGATGTATCCCGAGTACGCCCGCAACACCCACACCGCCTATGTGACAGAGCCGCGGGCCAGGGACTTCACCCTGGACGCAGCCACGGTGCTCGCCGCGATCGCGCAGCACCGGCCCGACGTGGTGGTGATCACCACGCCGAACAACCCGACCGGGACGAGCACCCCACTGGCCGTGATCGAGCAGGTGCTCGCGGCGACCGATGCGATCGTGGTGGTCGACGAGGCGTACCAGGAGTTCGCGAGGCACCCGGAGCGGACCGCCCTGACCCTGCTCGACCGCTACGGCAACCTGGTCGTCTCCCGCACGATGAGCAAGGCGTTCGCCCTCGCGGGAGGTCGTGTCGGCTACCTCGCCGCCGCCCCTGCGATCGTGGACGCCTGCCGCATCGTCCGGCTGCCCTACCACCTCTCCGCCCAGACCCAGGCCGTGGCAGAGGTGGCCCTGCGGCACGCGGGCGAACTGCTCGCCCAGGTCGACCAGTTGCGTGCCACCAGGGACGAGATGCTGGTACGGCTGCCTCAACTGGGGGTCGAGGTCGTGGACTCCGATGCCAACTTCTGCCTGTTCGGCTCGTTCGCCGACCGCCATGATGTCTGGCAGCGGCTGCTCGACCGCGGCGTCCTCGTGCGCGAAACCGGTCCGGAGGGGTGGCTGCGGGTGAGCGCAGGGACGCCGGCAGAGACCGAGCGGTTCTACACCGCCCTGGCCGAAGTGATGGAGGAGAAGCCATGAGTCCGCGTACGGCGGTCCGCGAGCGGAGCACCAGTGAGTCGCAGGTCCGGGTCGCCCTGAACCTGGACGGCACCGGCGCGGCGACGATCAGCACCGGCATCGGCTTCTACGACCACATGCTCACCGCGCTGGCGAGGCACTCCCTCATCGACCTGGAGGTGACTACCTCCGGCGACGTCCACATCGACGGCCACCACAGCATCGAGGACACCGCGATCGTGCTCGGGCAGGCCTTCGCCGATGCCCTGGGCGACAAGGCCGGCATCCGTCGGTTCGGCGACGCCACGGTTCCCCTGGACGAGGCCCTGGCCCTCTGCGTGGTCGATGTGGCCGGTCGTCCCTACGTCGTGCACTCGGGCGAACCGGAGGGCCAGCAGTACGCGCGGATCGGTGGCACCGGCGTCCCGTATGCGGGTTCGATGACCCGGCACGTCGTCGAGTCGTTCGCCCTGCACGCCCAGATCTGCGTGCACCTGACCCTTCTCGCCGGACGCGACCCCCACCACATCGTGGAGGCGCAGTTCAAGGCGCTGGCACGTGCGCTGCGGGACGCGGTCGCGCTGGACCCGCGGATCGAGGGCATCGTGCCGAGCACCAAGGGCAGCCTGTGACGCTGCCGAAGGTGGTCGTGCTGGACTACGGGTCGGGCAACGTCCACTCGGCGACCCGTGCGCTCGCCGCCGCCGGCGCGGACGTCGAACTCACGGCCGACCGCGCGGCCGCCCTCGACGCGGACGGACTGGTGGTACCGGGGGTGGGCGCGTTCGCCGCCTGCATGGACGGCCTGGAGGGGGTCGGCGGGCCCGAACTGATCCGGCACCGGCTCCGGCACGGCCGGCCGGTCCTCGGGATCTGCGTGGGACACCAGGTGCTGTTCGACAGGGGAGTCGAGCACGACGAGCCGACCAGCGGCGTCGGCGTGCTGCCGGGCGTCGTGGAGTCGCTCCGTGCCGTCCCCCTGCCCCACATGGGCTGGAACACGCTGGAGCCGCCCGTCGGTTCGCTGATGTTCGCCGGCGTGGAGGGGGAGCGGTTCTACTTCGTCCACTCCTACGGCGTGCACGCCACCGCGGGCTGGCCGTCCGACGCGCTCATCACCTGGGCGGAGCACGGCGGCGACCGGTTCATCGCGGCGGTCGAGCAGGGCCCGCTCTGGTCGACCCAGTTCCACCCGGAGAAGTCCGGGGCCGCCGGTGCCCGACTGCTCCGCAACTGGCTCGACGCGCTGGAGGGAACGCACCCATGAGCTCACTCGTCCTGCTGCCCGCCGTCGACGTCCAGGACGGCCAGGCGGTGCAACTGACCCAGGGCGTCGCCGGGTCGGAGAAGGTGTTCGGCGACCCCCTGCTCGCGGCGCAACGTTGGCAGGACGCCGGCGCGGAGTGGCTCCACCTGGTCGACCTCGACGCGGCCTTCGGGCGCGGCAGCAACGCCGACGCGATCGCTCGAATCACCTCGGCGATGCAGGTGAATGTGGAACTCTCCGGCGGCATCCGCGACGACGCCAGCCTTGAGCGCGCTCTCGCCACCGGCTGCCGCCGGGTCAACATCGGCACGGCGGCACTGGAGAACCCGCAGTGGTGCGACCGGATCGTGCGTGAGCACGGCGACCGCATCGCGATCGGGCTGGACGTGCGCGGCACCCGCCTCGCCGCGAGGGGCTGGACGCGCGAGGGCGGCGAGCTCTGGGAGACCCTTGACCGCCTGAACGCTGCCGGGTGCACCCGCTACGTGGTGACCGACGTCGCCAGCGACGGCATGCTCACCGGCCCCAATGTGCGCCTCCTCGAGGAGGTCTGTGCGCGGACGGACGCCGCCGTGGTGGCCAGTGGCGGCATTTCGACGCTGGACGACCTCCGGGTGCTGCGCGACCTCGTGCCGCTCGGGGTCGAGGGGGCGATCGTCGGCACCGCGCTTTACGTCGGCAGGTTCACGCTGGAGGACGCGCTGCTCGTCTGCCGGGGCGAGGAGCCCTCCGCGCGCTGACCGCCCGCGCGACGCGCTCCGGCGGGGGCGGGGCCGTCATGATCCACGGCGCACTGTCAGAGGGCCGTCCGACACTGTCGGGATGACGAACATCGAGAAGACGCCGCGCGAGCGGCGCGACTGGGTCAACACGGTGAGCCTGAACCACGTGCAGCGCGGCGTGGTCGGCGGGTTCACTCAGGCCGATCACGGCAGCAGCACACGACTGTCCCGGCTTCAGGCGGGCGACCGGATCGTCTTCTACTCACCCCGGACGGACTACCCCGAGGGCGAACCGTTGCAGCAGTTCACCGCCTGCGGCGTGGTCACGGGCACCGAGGTCTATCAGGTCGAGATGACGCCGGACTTCCGTCCGTGGCGTCGCGAGGTCGCCTTCGCGACCTGCCTGCCGGCGTCCATCAAGCCTCTGCTCGGAGAGCTCACGTTCATTCCCGACCTGCGCAACTGGGGGTTCGCCTTCCGCCGGGGACTGTTCGCGATCCCGTCGGAGGACTTCGACCGGATCGCCGCGGCGATGGGGGCGACGAGCCTGCTCAGCAGGGCGCCGGCCGTCCCGGCCACCGTGTGATCTGCGGCGCCGGCGGTCCGGGGGACGGCCGGGAGCCGACGAGCGGGACCATCGGTGCCCGGCGTGCCCGGGGTGGTCGCCCGCCCCGTCAGGGCACTCGGGCGGTCCATTCAGGGTTGTGGAACTTGCCGTCGGCGAGGCGGCGCATCTGGGCCAGCTCGTCCGCGGTGAGCGCCCCGTCCTCCACCTTGTACAGCTCACGGAAGGTCGACAGGAAGGACGCCATCACCTCGGAGCGGGGCAGGTGCGTCTGGGAGCGCACCGGGTCGACGCGCTTGTTGGCGCTCTTGGTGCCCTTGTCGGACAGCTTCTCCCGGCCGATCCGAAGCACCTGCAGCATCTTGTCCGCGTCGATGTCGTAGGCCATGGTCACGTGGTGCAGCACCGCCCCGCCCACGAACCGCTTCTGTGCAGCCCCGGCGATCTTTCCGGCGGCCGAGGCGATGTCGTTCAGGCCGGCGTAGTGCGCCTGCACCCCGACGCGCCCCAACGCCGTCAGGACCCACTCGTCCAGGAACGCGTAGGACGCCTCGTAGCTCATGCCGTCCACCAGGCTCGCGGGCACAACGAGCGAGAAGGTGATGCAGTTGCCGGCCTCCATGAACATGGCTCCGCCACCGGAGACCCGGCGCACCACCTGGACGCCGAACTCCTCTGCCGCCTCCGCGTCGACCTCGTTGCTCAGCGACTGGAAGGAGCCGATCACGACCGCGGGGTTGGTCCACTCCCAGAACCGGAACGTGGGGCCGCGGCGACCGGCGGCCAGCTCGCGGGACAGGACCTCGTCGAGTGCCGCGTGTTCGGCAGGGTCGAGGACGCCGGTGTCCAGGTAGGTGAAGGTGTGGTCGCGCCACGCGGTGGAATGGCCCAGTGCCCGGCGGACGGCGATCGCGACCCCGCGCGCGTCGAATCCGGCCATGGTGACGGGGCGCAGCCCGTCCTCTGCGGTGGCGCGGGCCAGTTCGGCGTCGATGTGGCCGGCGAGTTCGGCCACCGCCGTAGCCGAGGGCAGGCCTTCGAGCGCGGCGTCGATCACGGCGAGGGCCTCGTCCGGGTCGAGGAAGAAGTCGCCGCTCACCCGGACCCCGGACAGCCGGTCCTCGACCACTGCCAGGTCGACCGCGACGAGCTTCCCGCCCGGAACCTTGTACTCGCCATGGACCCGCTCGCTCATGCCGGCCAGACTAGGTCGCCCGCCCCCCGCCACCCGCCCGCCACCACTCGTCGAGACTCCGCCTGAGCGCGCACCGGCCGGTGACGCGTCCGTGGCGCGTGGCGTCTGTTCCTCGTGGTTCGTACCTCACCACTCGTCAGGACTTCGCGCGCACCGGCCGCTGACGCGTCCGTGGCGCGTGGCGTCTAGACTGTGCCGCGCAAAACCAGCGGACACGGAGCAGGGGAGTACATGAGCGGGCATTCCAAGTGGGCCACCACCAAGCACAAGAAGGCGGCCATCGATGCCAAGCGCGGCAAGCTCTTCGCCAAGCTGATCAAGAACATCGAGGTCGCCGCCCGCACCGGTGGTGCCGATCCCGCGGGTAACCCGACGCTCTACGACGCGATCCAGAAGGCGCGCAAGACGTCCGTCCCGGTCGACAACATCGACCGTGCAGTCAAGCGCGGAGGCGGCACCGAGGCCGGCGGCGCGGACTACATCACGATCATGTACGAGGCCTACGGCCCCGGCGGCGTGGCGCTGCTGATCGAGTGCCTCACCGACAACCGCAACCGATCGGCGTCCGATGTGAAGGTGGCGGTGACCCGCAACGGGGGCACGATGGCCGACGTCGGCTCGGTGTCGCGCATCTTCGACCGCAAGGGCGTCGTGGAGGTCTCCAAGGTGCAGGGCGGCAAGACCCTCGACGAGGACGAACTGCTGGAGGTCACCCTCGACGCCGACCCCGAGGAGGTCTTCGACGAAGGCGACACCTTCCGCGTGATCAGCGACCCGAACAACGTGGTCGAGGTCCGCAAGGCGATCCAGGCCGCCGGGCTCGACTACGAATCCGCCGAGGTCCAGTTCGTCCCGCAGTACACCGAGACGGTCGGCACGGTGGAGGCTGCGGAGAAGCTGTTCAAGCTCCTTGACGCCATTGAGGACTGCGACGACGTGCAGAACGTCTACAGCAACGACGACGTCCCCGACGAGATCGGCGCGCAACTCGACGCCGAGTAGTCCCCACACCACCCGCAAGCTGTGAGTTGAGCCGTGACTACGCGGCTCAACTCACAGCTTGCGGCAATTCGGGGTGGCGGTCCCCGAGGACGCGGCCCCTCCGGGTTAGTATCCGAACAACTGTTCGGACGTGAGGATCACAGGCATGCGCGTACTGGGGGTCGATCCCGGGCTCACCAGGTGTGGTGTCGGCGTGATCGAGGGCACACCGGGGCGGCCGCCGGTGCTGGTCGCCGTGGGCGTGATCACCACGCCCAGCGACCTGGAACTGCCGCAGCGGCTGCTCCGGATCGAGGCAGGCCTCACCGCATGGGTGGCCGAGCACCGTCCCGATGTCGTGGCGGTCGAGCGGGTGTTCGCCGACGTCAACGTGCTCTCGGTGATCGGGACGGCCCAGGCGTCCGGGCTGGCGATGCTGGTCGCCGCGCGCGCCGGACTGCCGGTGCACACGCACACTCCCACCGAGGTCAAGGCGGCGATCACGGGATCGGGACGGGCGGAGAAGGCGCAGGTGGGCACCATGGTGGCGCGCATCCTGAAGCTCGACGCGCCGCCGAAACCGGCGGACGCCGCGGACGCGGTGGCTCTGGCCATCTGCCACCTGTGGCGCGGCGGGGCCGCCACGCGCATCGCCGAGGCCATGCCGAAGCAGGGAGGACGACGATGATCGCGCAGCTGACCGGGAAGGTGGCTGCCGTGGGGGGCACCTGGCTGGTGGTCGACCTCTCCGGCTTCGGGCTCAAGGCCTCCTGCACCCCCGCCACCGCTGCCCGTGCCGTGGTGGGCGAGTCGATCACGGTGCACACCTCGCTCGTCGTCCGCGAGGACGCGCTGACGCTCTACGCCTTCAACGAGCCGGCCGAGCGGGACTGTTTCGAACTGGTCCAGAGCGCTACCGGCATCGGCCCGAAGATCGCGCAGGCCGTGGTGTCGGTCTTCACTCCCGACGAGTTCCGCGCCGCGGTGGCTTCCGGCAATGTCGCCGCGCTCACGCGCGTGCCCGGCATCGGCGCCAAGGGTGCGCAGCGGCTCGTGCTCGAGCTGAAGGACAAGGTGGCCCTGCTCGCCGGCACGACCGCGTCCGGCGCCACGACGGTGGTCCCCAGCGGGTGGCGCGACCAGGTGCGCGCCGGCCTGGAGGGGCTCGGCTACTCCGCGCGGGATGCCGAGGCCGCCTGTGACCGGGTGGCGGGCCAGGCGGAGGAGAACCCCGACACGCCGGTCGCCCTGCTGCTGCGCGCGGCGCTCCGCAGCCTGGCGAAGTGAGCCGGACGGTCTGGCAGAGTGTCTGACGTGCCGTCCTCCGATACCGACCCGCTCGACCCGCACGTCCACACCGACGAGCAGGCCGCGGAGTCGGCGCTGCGACCCTCCACGCTCGCGGAGTTCGGCGGACAGCGGCGGGTGAGTGACCAGCTCGGGCTGGTGCTGGCCGCCGCCCGGCATCGTGGGGCGACGCCGGACCACGTCCTGCTGTCCGGCCCGCCGGGCCTCGGCAAGACGACGCTGGCCATGATCATCGCCGCGGAGATGAGCGCCCCGATCCGGATCTCGTCCGGCCCGGCGATCCAGCATGCCGGCGACCTGGCCGCGATCCTGTCGGGGTTGAGTGAGGGAGAGGTCTTCTTCCTCGACGAGATCCACCGCATGTCCCGGCCGGCGGAGGAGATGCTCTACCTCGCCATGGAGGACTTCCGCGTCGACGTCGTGGTCGGAAAAGGTCCCGGCGCCACGGCCATTCCGCTGGACATCCCGCGCTTCACCCTGGTCGGCGCCACCACGAGGGCCGGACTGCTGCCCGGCCCGCTACGGGACCGGTTCGGATTCACCGCCCAGCTCGACTTCTACGCCGCCGCTGACCTCGAGGCCATCCTGCGACGGTCCGCAGCACTGCTCAACATCCACCTCGACAAGGCGGCGGCGGGGGAGATCGCCTCCCGGTCGCGAGGAACGCCCCGGATCGCGAACCGGCTGCTGCGGCGCGTCCGGGACTACGCGCAGGTCAGGGCCGATGGTCGCCTCACCCGCGCCGTGGCCGCGGCGGCGTTGGAGCTGTACGAGGTGGACCCGCTCGGCCTGGACCGCCTCGACCGGGCGGTCCTGGACGCCCTGTGCCGCGGCTTCGGGGGCGGCCCGGTCGGCCTCACGACCCTCGCCCTCGCGGTCGCGGAGGAGACCGAGACCGTCGAGGAGGTCGCGGAACCCTTCCTGGTGCGCGAGGGCTTACTGATGCGCACCCCGCGTGGCCGGGTGGCCACGCGGAGGGCATGGGAACACCTCGGCCTGACCCCGCCGGCAGCGACCGGCGTGCCACCGGTGGCACCCGACCTGTTCAGCGGGGAGTGAGATCCCTACCGATCGCGCGATCCTCCGGAACCGACCCTGCCGGGGCTGCGTGGCCGAATGGGTTATTCGCCCCCGGCGGCGCTAGGCTACGACTTCGGCGGCAGCGCCGCCCCCGACTTCTGAACGTGAGGTAATCGCCAATGGGCGGAGACATTTGGTCCACCGTGCTCTTGTTCGTCCTGATGGGCGCCGTGCTCTACTTCCTGATGATCCGCCCGCAGCAGAAGCGGGCCAAGGAGCAGCAGAACCTGATGAGCGGCCTCGCCGAGGGGTCCCGGGTCATGCTGATCTCGGGAATCCTGGCGACGGTGAAGCACCTGGGCGACAAGCAGGCTGTGGTGGAGATCTCGCCGGGCGTGGAGATGACCGTCGACAAGCGCGCGATCAGCACCCAGCCCGTGGTGGACGAGTTCGAGTACGCCGACGAGGTGGACGACGAGCCGGCCGTCGAGGAGCCCGAGGTGGCCGCCCCCGAGGCGGCCTTCGCGCCGGTGGCATCCGCATCGGACGACGACGAACCCGCCAAGACCGAAGAGACCGAGCAGACCTGGGACACTCCAGGAACGCCTCGCAACTGACCAAGAGCTAGGCAGAAGTGGCTACCACAAGCAGGAAACACTCGCACCCGTTGCGCACCCTGGTGATCCTCGCCCTGGTGATCGCCGGGTTCTACACCCTCATCGCGGTCTCGGGGACGTTCACGCCCAAGCTGGGCCTGGACCTCCGCGGCGGCAGCACGATCACGCTGACCGCGTCCAACACCAGTGGCAGCGGGCAGATCGATCCGGCCAGCCTCGAACTGGCGCGGACGATCATCCAGCAGCGCGTCGACGGCTACGGCGTCGGCGAGAGCGAGGTGACGACGTCCGGCGACCGCCAGATCATCGTGTCGGTGCCGAACGTGCAGAAGGACGACCTGGTCCGCCTGGTCGGCACCACCGCCCAGCTGTACTTCCGCAAGGTGTACAACGTGGCCGCGGCCACCGGCAGCGTCGCCGAACCGACCCCCTCGGCCACCGCTTCGGCCGAACCGACCGCCACCGCATCCCCGCAGGCGTCGGCGAGCGCATCGGTGTCGAGCCCGACGCCCACGGCGTCCAGCACGACCAACAAGCGGCCGCTGCCTTCGCTGCCCACCCCGGTGGCCAGCCCGCGTCCGACCACCCCGGGCCAGGCGAAGCCGCTGGCTGACCTGCTCACGTGGAAGCCGTCCGATCGCGACACCGCGGACTTCGAGACCTACCTGTGTGGTGACAAGGGCTTCCCGGACGTCACCACCGAGGCGTTGATCACCTGCGACCAGGAGAAGGCCTACAAGTACCTGCTCGGACCCGCCCTGATCCCCGGCAACATGGTCACCCGCGCCATCGCGGCGGTTCCGCAGAACTCCGTGGCCTACGTCGTCGAGCTCGAGTTCAACAACCAGGGTGCGGCCGACTTCCAGACCGTCACCGCGCACCTGGCCGGCCAGACCTCGCCGCAGAACCAGTTCGGCATCGTGCTGGACGGCAAGGTCATCTCCGCACCGTCGGTGGGCTCCCAGTACAGCGCCGGCATCCCCGGCGGGAAGGCGGAGATCTCCGGCAGCTTCACCCAGAAGTCCGCCCAGGACCTCGCCAACATCCTGTCCTACGGTGCGCTGCCGCTGTCCTTCGACGTCTCCAGCGTGGAGAACGTCTCCGCGAAGCTGGGTGCCGACCAGCTGCGCGCCGGCGTGATCGCCGGCCTGATCGGCCTGGCCCTGGTGCTGGCGTACAGCATCCTGTACTACCGCGCGCTCGCGGTCGTGGTGGCGGCCTCGCTGGTCATCGCCGGCGCTCTCACCTGGGCGCTGGTCGTGCTGCTCGGCACGAGCATGGGCTTCGCGCTGAACCTGCCCGGTATCGCCGGTGCCATCGTGGCCATCGGCGTCACGGCGGACTCGTTCATCATCTACTTCGAGCGAATACGGGACGAGGCCCGTGAGGGACGCAGCCTCCGCACCGCCATCCAGACGGGGTGGGTGCGCTCCCGCAAGACGATCCTGGCCGCCGACTCGGTGTCGCTGCTGTCGGCCGTCGTGCTGTTCATCATCGCCATCGGCGCCGTCAAGGGCTTCGCGTTCACCTTGGGCCTGACCACCCTGATCGACATCGCGGTGGTGTTCTTCTTCACGCACCCGATGCTGACCCTGCTGGGGAAGACGAAGTTCTTCGGGGAGGGCCACCGCTTCTCCGGGTTCGAGGCCGAGCACCTCGGCACCACGAACCCGCCGTTGCACAACTCGCGCCGCGCGAAGGGCGCCACCGTCGTGGGAGGTGAGGCGTGATGACCGATCAGGTCACCCAGACGCCCGAAACGGGTGCCAAGAAGACCAGCCTCGCGCACCGCCTGTACACCGGCGAGGTCTCCTACGACTTCGTCGCCAAGCGCAACCGCTGGTACATCATCTCCGCGGTGGTGCTGGCGATCTCCATCCTTGCCATCGTCTTCCGCGGGCTGAGCCTCGGCATCGAGTTCAGCGGCGGCGTCGAGTTCCAGGCCCCGGTCACCGTCTCCTCGTCCACGGTCGAGGACGTGCGCCTGGCCGTCAAAGCCCTGAACATCCCGGGCAACGACGATGTCACGGTCAACACCATCGGCGACAGCCAGGTGCGCGTGCAGACCACCGCCCTGAACCCCGACGAGGTCACCGCGGTGAAGTCGGCGATCGCCTCCGCGATCGGCCTCCAGCCCGACGACGTCGCCTACTCCGCGATCGGCGCGTCCTGGGGCCAGCAGATCACGACGCAGGCCCTGATCGCCCTGTTCGTGTTCCTCGCGCTGGTCATGGTGCTGATCTGGATCTACTTCCGCGAGTGGAAGATGAGCATCTCGGCGATCATCGCCCTTGTGCACGACCTGGTGGTCACGATCGGCATCTACGCCCTGGTCGGCTTCACCGTCACGCCCGCCACGATGATCGGTGTGCTGACGATCCTGGGCTATTCGCTCTACGACACGATCGTCGTGTTCGACCGGATCAGGGAGAACACGAGGGATCTGGCCAACGGTCGGTCCACCTACTCGGTCGCGGCGAACTCGGCGCTCAACCAGGTGCTGGTCCGCTCGCTGAACACCACGATCATCGGCGTCCTGCCGGTCGCGGCCCTGCTCTTCACCGGCTGGTTCATCCTCGGCACCGGCCCGCTGAAGGACCTGGGCCTGGCGCTGTTCGTCGGCATGATCGCCGGTGCCTACTCCTCGATCTTCATCGCCACCCCCATCCTCGCCCAGATGCGCGAGGCGGACCCGGACATGGTGGAGCACAGGGAGCGGCTCGCCCGGCGTGCCGCCCGGGCGAGCGAGAAGGTCGCGCACCGACCGAAGGCCGTCACCCTGGCCGTCGGCGACCCCGCGGCGGCCGGGGTGGACCCGGCTACCCTCGGGCTGGTCTCCGCGAAGGAACTGGACGGGACCGCACGGCGCCAGCCGTCCCGGCAGACCCGCAGCCGGCGCAGGAAGTGACCATGGCGAGCTCCGAGGCCAACAAGGCGCTGATCGCGTCCCTGATCCGCGACATCCCCGACTTCCCGAAGCCGGGCGTCCTGTTCAAGGACATCACCCCGCTGCTGTCGGACGCGGCCGGCTATCGCGCGGCCATCACCGAACTGGCCGCGAGCGCTCCGGAGGGCATCGATGTCGTGGTCGGCATGGAGGCCCGCGGGTTCATCTTCGCCGGGCCGGTGGCCCTGGAGCTGGGCGCGGGTTTCGTCCCCGTCCGCAAGCCCGGCAAGCTGCCCGGTGACGTCTACACCCAGACCTTCTCGCTGGAGTACGGACACGAGACCCTCGCCGTCCACACCGACGCGATCATGCCGGGGGCGAGGGTCCTGGTGATCGATGACGTGCTCGCGACCGGCGGCACCGTGGGCGCGACCTCTGCCCTGATCACCCGCCTCGGCGCCGAGCTGGTGCACGTCTCGGTGCTGCTCGAGCTGAGCTTCCTCGGCGGGCGCCAGCACCTGGCCGGCCTCGGCATCACCGACACCACGGCCGTCCTCACCGTCTGACCACGGTGGGGCGGCGCCGCACGCCGCCGCCACGGGTAGGATGAGCCTCCACTTCAACCACTTGCGGAGGCGGCGTGTCCCAGGGCGTCCATGGACCCTACGGTGAGGGGGACGGCCTGCCCGGAGAGCCCCGGACGCGCCTGGCGGCCACGGACCAGCCCCGGATGCGGATGCGGCAGGTGCTCGCCCGGATCGGAGCGCAGCGCAACCAGCCGGTGCCCGTGCTCGACCCGCTGATCCGGATCGTCCACACCCACCATCCCAAGGCCGACGTCGCGCTGATCGAGCGCGCCTACCGCACCGCCGAGCACTACCACACCGGGCAGCTGCGCAAGAGCGGTGACGCCTACATCACCCACCCGCTGGCGGTCGCGACGATCCTGGCCGAGCTGGGAATGACCGAGCCGACCCTGTGCGCCGCCCTCCTCCACGACACCGTGGAGGACACGTCCTACACCGTCGAGCAGCTGAACGCCGACTTCGGGCCCGAGATCGCCGCCATGGTCGACGGCGTGACCAAGCTCGACAAGATCGCGTGGGGCGAGTCGGCGAAGGCGGAGACCATCCGCAAGATGGTCCTGGCGATGAGCAAGGACATCCGCGTCCTGGTGATCAAGCTGGCCGACCGGCTGCACAACATGCGCACCATCGGCTACCTGCGCCAGGACAAGCAGATGGTGATCGCCAGGGACACGCTGGAGATCTTCGCCCCGCTGGCGCACCGGCTGGGCATGAACGCGATCAAGTGGGAGCTGGAGGACCTGTCCTTCGCCACCCTCCAGCCGAAGGTCTACGACGAGATCGTCAAGCTGGTGGCGGCCCGTGCCCCGCTGCGGGAGGACTACCTGCGGGTGGTGACCGAGCAGGTACGGGCCGACCTCGCCGAGGCCGGCATCAAGGCCACCGTCTACGGCCGTCCGAAGCACTACTACTCGATCTACCAGAAGATGGTGGTGCGGGGACGCGACTTCGCCGACATCTACGACCTGGTCGGCCTGCGGATCCTCGTCGACACCCAGCGTGACTGCTACGCCGCGCTGGGCACGCTGCACGCGCGCTGGAACCCCCTGCCCGGGCGGTTCAAGGACTACATCGCAATGCCCAAGTTCAACCTCTACCAGTCGCTGCACACGACCGTCCTCGGTCCGGGCGGCAAGCCGGTGGAGCTCCAGATCCGCACCCACGAGATGCACCGCCAGGCCGAGTACGGCGTGGCTGCACACTGGAAGTACAAGGAGGGCAAGGTCGACGGCACCGAGCTCAACTGGGTGCAGCAGATCAACCAGTGGCAGCGGGAGACCGAGGACCCGGGGGAGTTCCTCGACACGCTGCGCTTCGAGATCGCCAACGACGAGGTGTTCGTGTTCACGCCGAAGGGCGACGTGATCAGCCTGCCGGCGGGTGGCACCCCGGTGGACTTCGCGTACGCCGTCCACACCGAGGTCGGTCACCGCACGATCGGCGCGAGGGTCAACGGGCGCCTCGTGCCGCTGGAGTCGGCGCTGTCGAGCGGGGACGTGGTCGAGGTGCTCACGTCGAAGGCGGCCAACGCCGGCCCGAGCCGTGACTGGCTCGGCTTCGTCAAGAGCCCGCGTGCGCGCGGCAAGATCCGCCAGTACTTCATGCGCGAACGGCGCGAGGAGTCGATCGAGAACGGCAAGGAGCTGCTCACCAAGCAGCTGCGCCGGGCGGGGCTCCCGTTGCAGCGGCTGCTGACCGTCGAGCACATGACCGGCGTCACGGAGCATTTCCGGGTGCCGGACGTGAACGCGCTGTACGCGGCCATCGGCGAGGGCTCGATCAGTCCGCAGTCGGTGGTGCAGAGGTTGATCGCGTCCGAGGGCGGCGTGGAGGAGGTCGCCGAGCTCAGCGGCGAGGACACCTCGGTGATCACCCGTCCACGGCGGAGCCGGATGTCGTCCGGCAACGACGCCGGCGTGGTGGTGCAGGGCGACCCGAACGTGTGGGTTAAGCTCGCCCGCTGCTGCCGTCCGGTGCCCGGCGACGAGATCCTCGGGTTCGTGACGCGCGAGAGCGGGGTCTCCGTCCACCGCGTGGACTGCACGAACGCCCAGGACCTGCGCGCCCAGCCCGACCGCCTCGTGGAGGTGGCCTGGGCGCCGACCGCGACCAGCTCGTTCCTGGTGGCGCTGCACGTCGAGGGCCTCGACCGGACCGGAATCCTGTCCGACGTCACCCGGGTGCTGGGCGAGCACCACATCTCCATCCAGTCGGCCACCCTGAACACGGCCAAGGACCACACGTTCCGCTTCCGGCTCACCTTCGAGACCACCGACCCGACCCACCTGGAGCACCTGATCGGCGCCGTCCGGAAGGTCCCCGGCGTCTACGACGTCTTCCGCCTCAAGAACTGACCCGGACCGTATTGGGGACGGTTCCCAACTCGGTCC
>JAEVYS010000127.1 GCA_023392635.1 Actinomycetes bacterium
CAGGTCGCCGACGCGCAGGTCGCCGGCGGGCACCCGGTGCGGCTGCCCGGCGTCGTCGAGGCGTTCGGCGGCGGCGGGCAGCAGGGCGGCGAGGGCCGCCAGGGCGCCCTGGGCCTGCCCGATCGCCTTCATCTCCTGCCAGTGCCCGAGCAACATGATGGTGACCAGCGCGGCGAGTTCCCACCAGAAGTCGAGGCTGAACGCACCCAGGCTCGTGGCCAGCGAGGCGGCGTACGCGACGGTGATCGCCATCGCGATCAGCAGCATCATGCCGGGAGCCCGGTCGCGGACCTCCCGAACGGCGCCGGCCAGGAACGGCCAGCCGCCGTAGGCGAAGACCAGGGACCCCAGGACGGGCCCGACCCAGGTCATGCCGGGGAAGTCGAGGGTGTAGCCGAACCAGTCCATGATCATGTGGCTGGTGGCGACGATCGGCACGGTCAGCGCCAGGCTCAGCCAGAACTTGCGCCGGAACTGCTCCGGGTCGTGCCCGGCGTGCTTGTCGTGTCCGCCGCCGTGTCCCCCGTGGTGGTCGTGGTGCTGGGGCTGATCCGGCGGGCGACGCTCTGGCGTGTGATCTGCGTGCCGCTCGGCGACGTGGCCGTGAGCGGGGTGCGGGTGCTCGGGTGCCGTCGCGAGCGGGGCATGGTGGGTGTCGTGGCGTGTCATGAGGTCCACCTCCGCCTCGAACATATACCCCTAGGGGGTATAGGGCAAGGCTGCTGGTACGTGGTCTTGAGCGCTTCCTGTTACCGCTACCCGGAGGGGGTAGGACCTTCGACCGTACGGCCGGGGCCGGTAGGCGCTGCCGCCCGGCGGAACCCGGGAGCAGGCTCGGTTTGGGAGCTACGAGAAAGGAGACCGGTGATGAGGCGACATCTGCCGTTGTACGTGACCGCCTTGGTGATCCTCATCGCGGGGGCGCTGGCGATCGGCGTGCCGGCACGTTCGGTGGCGTACGGGCTGCTCGCGCTCGCCTGCCCGCTGATGATGCTGTTCATGCACGGCGGCCACGGTGACCACAGCGGTCACTCCGGTGGCAGCGAGCGCCGCGGCCCGTCGGAGACGAATTCGTCGGTCAGGTGAGCCGGCAGCGGCGACGGGTATGCCGGCGACGCCGTCAGGTCCAGGAGAACAGCAGGGTCCGACAGCGGAAAGGACGTGACCCACATGCATGATGGCAACGGTTGGTTCTGGCCGATGGGTCTGATGATGGTCGGCTGGCTGGTCCTGGCCGTGATCATCGTCGCGGCGGTCTGGCTCACGGTCGGCACCGGCCGACGCGCGACGGACCACGGCGACTCCGCCCGGCGGATCCTGGCCGAGCGCTACGCCCGTGGCGAGCTGGACGACGAGGAGTACCGCCGCAGGCTGGACGGGTTGCGCTGACGGGCCTCCCCCACGCGCTTCGTCAGCTGCCTGCGGCGGGCCCTGCGCCGGGCAGGGCGACGGTGAACATCGCGCCCCGGCCGGGGCCCTCACTGGCGGCGGTGATCCTGCCGCCGTGTTGGGTCACGATAGCGCGGGCGACGGCCAACCCGATGCCCGATCCCCCGTGCTCGCGGTCCCGGGCGGCGTCCGCCCGGTAGAAGCGTTCAAAGACGTGCGGCAGGTGCCGCGCGTCGATGCCGTCTCCCGTGTCGGTGACGCTGACGCGCACCTCGTCGGCAGCCCGGGTGGCGTGCACGCTGACGCGCCCGGTCGGTGGGGTGTGGCGCAGGGCGTTGTCGAGGAGGTTGCCCAGCACCTGCCCCATCCGTACCGGGTCGGCGTCGACCACTCCGACGTCCGGTGCCACCTGCTCGTGCAGGGTGAGGCCCTTCGCCGCGTACCGGGGCCGGGCGGCGGCCACGGCAGCGCTGACCAGCTCACCGACGGCGACCGGTCGGGGGCGCAGGTCGAGTTGGTGCTCCTCTGCGCGGGACACCGCGACGACGTCCTCGGCCAGACGGCGCAGCCGGGTGGTCTGCGCCCGCAGCACCGTCCAGGTGTCCTCGCCCTCGACCGCGATCCCGTCCTCGGCCGCGTCCACGTACGCCTCGATGGTGGCCAACGGAGTACGCAGCTCGTGGCCGAGGTCGGCCAGCAGACGGCGGCGGGTCGCCTCCGCGTCGGCCAGCCGGGCGGCCATCGTGTTGAAGGCGGCGGCGACCGTGTCGAACTCCGGACCGAGGCCGGGACCGTTGACCCGTGCCGCGTAGTCGCCCCGGCTGACGTCCGCGGCGGCGGTCGCCAACTGGGTGACCGGTCGGGCAAGGCGGCGAGCCAGGTAGGCGCTGACGGCGAGGGCGGCGAGCAGCGATACGGCGATCGCGACCCCCAGGGCGAGGGCGCTGGCCGAGGCGTACGCCTGCTCGACGTGATGAGCGGTCCCGGGGTCGACCGGACCGGTCACCCGCCTCAGATGGCTCCGGAAGATCGCCGGCCCGACCACGGCCGCCACCAGGCCGAGGGTTCCCGCGCCGACCAGCACCACGAGGGCCTGGGCGGCGAGAAGCCGGCCCGGCAGTCCCAGTTGTCGTCTCATCCCCGCCCCATCCGGTAGCCGATGCCGCGGACGGTGCGGATGAACCGGGGCCCGGCGGGATCGTCGCCGAGCTTGCGGCGCAGGTGGGCGATGTGCACATCGACGAGGTGCTCGTCGCCGACCCAGTCGGCACCCCACACCGCGTCGATGAGCTGCCGGCGGCGCAGCGCCGTGTCCGGCTGCGCGGACAACGCGGCAAGCAGGTCGAACTCCGTCCGGGTGAGTTCCACGGGCTGCTCGTCGACGTACACCTCACGGCCGGCCAGGTCGACCCGCAGCCCGCCGACCGTCCGGGTCGACTGCTCCGCGGCCGGGGCCACGGCGGCGCGGGGACGGCGCAGCATGGCGCGGATCCGGGCGACGAGTTCGCGCGGGCTGAACGGCTTGGTCAGGTAGTCGTCCGCGCCGACGCCGAGGCCGATGAGCTTGTCGACCTCCTCGCTGCGGGCGGTGAGCATGACCACGTAGCAGTCGGTGAACGTGCGGATCTGGCGGCAGACCTCGATGCCGTCCAGGCCCGGCAGGGCGAGGTCCAGCACCACCACGTCGGGCCGGTCCCGCCGGGCGGCCGCGACCGCCGACCGGCCGTCGAAGACGCAGCTCACCTCGTGACCGTCGCGCTCCAGATAGCTGGCGACGACCTTGGCCAGGCTGCGCTCGTCGTCGACCACCAGCACACGTACACCCATGGGCCAATCCTGCCCTGCCGGTCAGGCCGGGCGGACCCAGGTCACCGGCGATCGCTCATGAAGATTCACTGAAGAAAGCCGTGCGACGTGGCCGTCGGCCCGCGGCGAAGGTCAGGCTGCAGACAGGGTTCCTCGCAGCCGAAGGAGCAGCCATGTCCCCCACCCTCACCCGCCGACGACTGCTGGCCGGAATCGCCGGCACGGTCGGTATCCCCGGCACGGCCGGCGCCGCCGCCTGGGCCGGCGGGCTGTTCGACCCCCGTCTCGTGGCTCCGGGCGGGGACCTGGTGGCCCGGACCGAGGCAGCGCGACGGCGGGCCGGCGCCCGCACCGTGTCCGCGAGGCTCAACCCGCGCCCGGTCACCCTCGACCTCGGCGGCCGGCAGGTGCAGACCTGGGGCTACCAGGATTCCGCGCCGGGTCCGCTGCTGCGCGCGCGGGCCGGCGACGTGCTCCGCGTCGAGGTGGCCAACGGTCTGGCCACCGAGACGAGCGTGCACTGGCACGGCGTCGCGCTGCGCAACGACATGGACGGCGTGCCCGGAGTGACCCAGCGGTCGATCGCTGCGGGCGGAACGCACACCTACGAGTTCACCGCCCCTGACCCGGGCACCTACTTCTACCACCCGCACTCGGGAGTCCAGCTCGACCGCGCTCTCTACGGTGTGCTCGTGGTCGACGACCCGCACGAGGCCGGCCGGTACGACCAGGAGTGGATCGTGGTGCTCGACGACTGGGTCGACGGCACCGGCCGCACACCCGACGACGTGTTGGCGTCGCTGCAGTCGATGGGCGGCCACGACGACATGGCCGGCATGAACGGCATGGCCGGCATGGAGCACGGCGGCATGAGCGGCATGTCGATGGGCGGCATGGAGAGCATGACCTCGCCCCTGCTAGGTGGGGCAGGAGACGTGGTCTACCCGCACTATCTGATCAACGGCAGGGCACCGGACGCCCCGGTGACGTTGACCGGTCGACCGCGCCAGCGGGTGCGGATCCGCCTCGTCAACGCCGCCTCCGACACCGCGTTCCGGATCGCCCTCGGCGGCCACCGTCTCACCGTCACCCACACCGACGGCTTCCCCGTCACCCCCACCACCTGCGACGCCCTGGTGCTCGGCATGGGGGAACGGGCGGACGTCACCGTGGACCTCGGCGACGGCGTCTTTCCCCTGGTCGCGGTCGCCGAAGGCAAGAGCGGCCAAGGCGTGGCCGTGGTCCGCACCGGCGCCGGCAGCCCGCCGGCCGCGACTGTCCACCCTGCGGAGCTGGACCTCCGAGTGCTGCTCACCGGCGGCCTGAGCCCTGCCGACGCCGTCAAACTGGAGCGCCGCAAGGCCGATCGGGTGCACCGCCTGGAACTGGGCGGCTCGATGATGCCCTACCGGTGGACCATCAACGGCACCACCACCGACAAGCTCGACCCGCTGCTGGTCGGCCAGGGCGAGCGGGTGCGGCTGGAGTTCGTCAACCAAAGCACGATGTTCCACCCCATGCACGTGCACGGCCACACGTTCGCCGTCACCGACACCGGCGTCCGCAAGGACACGGTGATCGTGGTGCCGAAGCAGACCGTCGCGGTCGAGTTCGACGCGACCAACCCGGGCCAGTGGATGACCCACTGCCACAACATCTACCACGCCGAGACCGGCATGATGATCAACCTGGCGTACCAGGAGTAACAGCCTGACCTATCCCCCGGGGTGACAGGAGGCTCCCGCGGCCTTCGGCCATGGGAGCCTCCTGTCATCGACCGACGGTTCAGGTGACGCGGCGGAAGCCGGCGACCGGCATGTAGGTGATGCTCAGGACGTTGACCGGCTTACCGGCCCGCGGCGCGTGCACCATCAGGCCGTTACCCAGGTACAGCCCCATGTGGTGCAGGTCGCTGAAGAAGAAGATCAGGTCGCCGGGGCGGGCGTCGGCCCGGGACACCGGCCGACCCTCGTTCCACTGCGCGCCGGTGAAGTGAGTGAGCGAGATACCCGCGGCCTTGTAGGCGTACTGGGTGAGCCCAGAACAGTCGAAAGCGTCCGGGCCGTCGGCCCCCCAGACGTACGGGTCGCCGACCTGCTGGCAGGCGACGCGGATCGCCGTCTGCGCGGCGCTGCTGACCACGCCGCTGATAGTGGGGCAGCCCGTTACCTTCACCGTCGTCTTCGGCAGCGACGCGGTCAGGCGTTTGATCTCGGCGTCGATCTGCTTCTTCTTCGCCGCCAACTCGTCCTGCTGCTTGACCTCCGCGGCGATCAGCTCGTCCAGCTTCTTCTTCTGCGCCTGGTACCGGTCGCGGACAGCCAGCACACCGGCGATTTCCTGGTGCTGCTGGGCCGCAAGCCGGTCGAGGATCACCAACTGTTCGGCGAGGGTCCCAGGCTTGGTGCTCACCAGAAGGGCACCCAGTTCCTGCGAGGGGCCCCGCACATAGTACCGGGCGGCGATAGCGCCGACCCGGTTCATCGCCAGCGCGGACTCCAGTTCCAGCGGGGCCATCTTCTTCTCGAGGTCCGCCGCCTTCTTCTGGTTGACCTTCAGCTGGGCCCGCACCTTGTTGAAGCCTTCGATGGTGGGCTCGAGTTGTTCCCACTGCTTGTCGATCTGCGCTTCGATCTCGTCCGCCGAGGGCGCGGCGTGGACCGGTGCCGCCAGGAGCCCGGCGCCGAGCGCAGCGGCCGCGAGCAGGACGAGTGCACGGCGGGCCAGCCCGCCGCGACGGACGGGCGGGTGGCTCGCGGGGGGACGGCGAAGGGGCAGGGATGCCACCAGCACGGACTCCTTCTGGCCTTGGGAAGCGGGCGGGGCTGCGCGGTAGCGGCCCCACCCGCGGCGGGTTCGCCCACATCCTTACCTACTATTGGCCGATAGTTGAAGAGGGGACGGCCCGAGCAGCCAAAGTGTCACCGAGGGCTAGCGGCTGACCACGTACCAGAGCGGTCCGGCCACCAGCCCCAGCGCCAGGCTGACGGCCGACGCGAGGATGGCCGTCCGCGCCGTGACGCGCCGCAGGACGGCCTCGGAGGTCACCGCCGAGTCGCCGGGCTCTCGGTACACGGGAACGATCCAGCGCAGGTAGTAGAAGAGGCTGAGCACACTGTTGACGAACACGACGACGGCGAGCCAGGCGTACTCGCCGTCCCAGGCGGCGGTCGCGGTGGTGAGCTTGCCGACGAACACCGCCGTCGGCGGGGTGCCCACCAGGCCGAGGAGGGCGACCAGCAGGGCCGCGGCGAGCCCCGGCCGCCGGTAGGCCAGGCCCCGGAAGTCGGTGAGGTCGCGGTGCTCCGGAAGGGCGGCGGTGACCGCGAACGCGGCGATGTTCGTCACCGTGTAGCCGGCCAGGTACAGCAGCAGCGACGGCAGTGCCAGGTCGCTTCGTCCAATGGCCACGATGGGCACGAGCAGGAACCCGACCTGGCTGACGGTGGACCAGCCGAGCAGCCGGCGTGGGTCCGATTGCCAGTAGGCGGCCAGGTTTCCCAGGGTCATGCTGACGGCTGCCACGACAGCCACCGCGACCGCCCAGGACACGGAGGTGGGAAGGACGCCGGCGAGTCGGAAGACGGCGATCAGCGCGCCGATCTTCGGAACGGTGGTCAGGAACGTCGCCGCGGTGGCGGAGGTGCCCTGCGCGGCGTCGGGCACCCAGAAATGCGCGGGTACGCCGCCGGCCTTGAACATCAGCCCTGCGAGGAGAGCCACCGCAGCGACCGCGACCGCCCCGCGGGGCATGTCCGGCAGGCGCTGCGAAAGTTCGGGATAGGTGGTGGTGCCGGACAGGCCGGTCAGCACGGTGACGCCCAGCAGGAGCAGGATCCCGAACAAGGCTCCCAACAGGTACGTCTTCAGCGCGGCTTCGGCGCCGGCAGCGGTGTGGGCAAGACCGATCAGCGCGTAGAGCGGGATGCTGGCGAGCAGGAACCCGACGGCGAGGGCGAGCAGGTCGTTCGCCCCGGCCAGCAGCACCGCGCCGGCGGTGGAGAACAGGAGCAGGCTGTAGGTTTCGCTCTCCCGCGCGGTACCGGAGATCTCGTCGGCCGCGATCGCCAGGATGAGCAGGGTGCCGGACGCCGCGAGGATGCGGGCGATCCCGGTGGCCGTGTCGACGGCGAACGAGTTGTCAAAGGCGCTCGTCGCCGGCTCGCCCAACTGGATCGCGGCGACGACGATCGTGGCGACGAGCACGACGGCGGTGAAGATCCGGATGATCCACTGCCGGTGGCGGGGGACGAAGGAACCGCCGATCAGAGCGGCGAGGGCGCCGCCGGCGAGCAGCATCTCGGGGACCAGCAGCAGCGGTCGCATCATCTCCGTTTCCACCGGTCACCGCCCGAGCAGGCCGACGACGGCGTGGGCTGCCGGTTCGATGACGTCGAGCAGCGGGCGCGGCAGCACCCCAATCAGCAGGGACAGCAGCAGCAGCGGCCCGACCGACCAGAGTTCGCGGGCGCGCAGGTCGGTGAACCCGATGGACCTGCCGGTGGTGTCGCCGGTGAAGACGCGTTGCAGCGCGCGGAGGAACAGCGCCGCGGTGATCAGGATGCCGAGCACGGCGACGGCGGTGACCGGTGCCGCGGCGACGCTGCCGGTGAAGATCTGGAACTCGGCGATGAAGCCGGAGAAGGCGGGCAGGCCGAGGGAGGCGAACGCACCCACGGCGAACAGCGCGGCGAAGGTCGGCGCGGGCGCGCCGAGCCCGCCGAAGTCACGCATGTCGTAGGTGCCGGCGCGGTCCCGCAGGACGCCGGCGAGCAGGAACAGCGCCGCGGTGATCAGGCCGTGGCTGACCATCTGGGTGACCGCCCCGACGACCGCCACGCCGCGAGCCTGGGCGGTGTCGGCGGCGACCAGGCCGGCCACGCCGACGGCGAGGACGATGTAGCCCATGTGGTTGACCGACGTGTACGCGATCATGCGTTTGACGTTGGACTGGGCCAGCGCGACGAGCGCCCCGTAGAGCACCGACACGACGCCGACGACGACGACCACCCAGGCCCACGCCCTCCACGCCTGCGGGAGCATCGGCATGGCGATGCGGACGAAGCCGTAGGTGCCCATCTTCAGCAGCACCCCGGCGAGGACCGCCGAGCCGACGGCCGGTGCGTCGGTGTGTGCCGGCGGCAGCCAGGTGTGGAAGGGCACGGTCGGCGTCTTCACCGCCAGACCGAGCAGGATCGCCGCCAGCACCAGCCCACCCGCGACCGGCCGGCCCTGCAACGGCGGCGTGGCGACGAGTTCCGGCATGTCGAACGTGTGCGGGGCGGCAGCGACGTACAGGCCGATGAACCCAACCAGCAACGCGAGGGAGCCGAGGAAGGTGTAGAGGAAGAACTTCAGCGCCGAGTGTGCCCGGTTGCCATGGCCCCAGCCGGCGATGACAAAGTACATGCCGACGATGGACAGATCGAAGAAGACGAAGAACAGGACCAGGTCGGCGGCGACGAACAGACCGAGGCTGACGCTCTGCAGGAACAGAAACAGCGCCGCCTGCCCTCGGGGCCGGTGTCGCTCGTGCAGTGCGTACACCGCGCAGGCCAGGAAGATCACGGCGGTCATCACCACCAGCGGCAGCGAGAGCCCGTCCACACCGATGTGGTAGCTGCTGTTCACGCCGGGAATCCACGCCGCCCGCTCGGCGAAGGCGAGCTCACCGGTCGGCGGGGTGTGGTAACGCCACCAGACGACGGCGATCAACGCGAGATCGACGGCGGTCACGGCGATCCAGGTCCAGCGCGCCGCGGTGTCTCCCAGCCGCGGCAGCGCGACCAGTGCCACCGCTGCGAACAGGGGAAGGAAGACAATCACGCTGAGCACGGGTTCACCCCAACACCACGAGGACGACGACACCGACGAGGAGCACCACGACGGCCTGTAGGTAGTACTGGTAGAGCTGTCCGGTCTGCGGCCGGCGCGCGAACTGCCCGAGCCGGCGCATCCCGGCGGCGAACGCCTCCACCGCCCCGTCGAGCCACCGGTCGTCGGCCCGGCCGGCCCGAGCGGCCATCCGTAGCGTCCGGGCCGAGGCGAATTCGACGCCCCGGTCGAGGACCCGGTCGTCGAACGAGCCGGCCCGGCGGGACAGGCTCAGCACCGTGCGCGCCAGGGCTACCGCGGCCCGGTCCAAGACCCGGTCGTCGAAACGGGCCAACGCCTCGGCGCAGCGCAGCGTCGGTCGGACGACCAGGACTCGTGCTGCGGGCTCCAGCCCGAGCCAGTGCAGCGCCCAGCGCGGCTCGGGGATCGGGCGGCGGGCGACCGCCAGGACGACGACCAGTGCGATCACCGCCGACACCCCAAGCTCCGGCAGCGACACGTGGAACTTCTCCGGCTGCCCGACGGTCCGCGCGACCGTGGCGCCGACCGGTGGCAGAGCCAGCAGGCCAGCGAACCCCGCACCGATCGCGAGCGCGACCAGCGGCGCCTGCTGTAGGACGCCGACCCGCCTGGTGGCCGTCTCCTCCTCGTCCCGGTGGGCGTCGACGTCGGCCTGCTGGTCGGGGGGGACCCGCCGCCAGATGACCACCAGCACCTTCCCCGCGTAGGCGGCGGAGAGCGCCGACGCGGCCAACCCCACCGCGTAGAGCCACGGCGACTGCTCGAGGGCCGCCGCGAGGACCTCGTCCTTGGTCGCCCACAGCGACAGCGGCGCCATCCCCGCGAGCGCGAGCGCACCGACGGTTGCCGTCCACCCGACCCACGGCCACCGAGCGACGACCCCGCGCAGCCCGGCGAGCTGCTTGGTGCCCAGCGCCGTCAGCCAAGCTCCGGCCGCGAGGAAGAGCAAGGCCTTGGTGGCGGCGTGCGCGATCAGGTGCGTCGCGCCGCCCGCGATCCCGCCGGCCCCGGCGGCTAGCACCACGAAACCAAGCTGGGCGGAGGTGGAGGCGGCGAGGAGTTGCTTGAGGTCCCGCTGGGCGACCGCCACCGCCCCCAGCAGGAGCGCCGTCACCGCTCCGGCCCACATGGTGGCCGGGCCCGCCCACCCGGTCGTGGCCAGCAGCGGCTCGACGCGCAGCAGCAGGTAACCGCCCATGGCGACCATGGCCGCGGAGTGCAGCAGCGCGCTGACCGGGCTCGGGCCGGCCATCGCCCGAGAAAGCCAGAACGAGAAGGGCAGTTGCGCGGCCTTGCCCAGCGCGGCGATGAGCATCCCGGCGGCGATGAGGTGCCGCCAGCCGGGGCTGCTGTCGGGCAAATCGCGCAACGCCAGACCGGCGCCGCCCGCGAGGGCCGCGCCGGCGGCGAGGTAGAGGCCCAGGTCGGCGGCGCGCGTGGTGACGAACGCGGTCAGGCCTGCGGACACCCGGTCGGAGTCGCGCCACCAGAACCCAATCAGGGCGTACGAGGCGGCGCCCATGATCTCCCAGGCGAACAGCAGGGTGGGCAGCGTCGCCGCGGTGGCGGTGAGCGCGACGGAGGCGGCGAAGAGCAGCATCAGGCCGTGGAAGCGGGCCCGGGAGCGGCGGATCTCCCCTGCTGCGGCGAGTAGCACGAGCAGGGTGACCACCGTCAACATCGGCAGCACCAGGGCGGCGAGCCCGTCGACGGCGAGCGCGAACTCGGTGCCGGCGAGGAACGGCGCCGCCACCCGCGGCCGGGCCACCCCGACCACCGCCGACAGGGCCACCGACCCGGTGGCAACGGTGAGCGCGACGGGTGCCGCGAGCCGGTCAGCCCGCCGGTCGAACGCGAGCAACGCGCCGACGCCAGCCGGTAGGGCCACCAGTGACCAGAGCGCCGCCTGCGCAAGCCCGTTCATCGGGACAGGTCCGCGGCCATGTCGGTCATGTCGGTGCGGCGTACCCGGTGCAGGTGGGTGGCCACGGCGAAGCCCATCGCCATCTCGACGGTCATCGCCGTGATGATGACCAGCAGCAGGACCTGCCCGGACGGGTGCGGGGCGAGGAACCACCAGAATCCGGCGCCGGCCAGGATGAGACCGTTGAGCATCAGCTCCAGCCCCATCATCACCATGACGACGACCTGCTGGGACAGGGCGCCGTAGAGGCCGACGCTGAACAGCGCGGCCGCGACGAGCAGCACGGTCTGCAGGGTCATCGGCCGACCCCTCCGGGCTGCGGGTCGTCGGCCGGTCGCCGGCGCAGGTCGTCGCCGAACCGGTCGTAGCGGGTCCGGTGGGCGGCGAGGACCACGCCGGCGACGATGGTCACCGCCATGACCGCCCCAACGCCGGTCATGACCAGCATCTTCGGACCCATCAATTCCTCCCCCAACGCCTCGGTGACGTCGACGGGCGGGGCACCGCGCCGCGTGGGCCACGGCACGAGCAGCACCCCGGCGGCCAGCAGGACGAACACGCCGATGGACACCGCCAGGGCGTGCCGGTTGTCGTGGACCATGCTCATCGGCATCAGCGCCGGGTTCATGCCCATGAACATGACCATGTAGACCGCCATGACGGCCATCTCCATGACCATCATCAGGATCGTCACCACCCCGACGTAGTTCTGCTGCATCAGCAGCACCTGCAGACCGACGGCGATGAACGACACGGCGAGCGCGTAGCTGGCGCGGGCCATCGAGTCGACGACGAACACCGCAGCGCCGGCGAGCACGGCGACAACCGCCAGGGCCCAGAACACGACGTGGGTGACCACCTCAGCCCCTCCCTACGGCGACGACCGCGACGACCAGGTCCTGCAGCAGCACCGCGGGCAGCAGCACGATCCACCCGACCTCCATGAACACGTCCGGTCGTACCGCGGGCAGGCGGCGGCGCAGCCACACCAATGCGGCCAGCAGGGCAAGGGTCTTGATCAGCACCCAGGCCCAGTCGGGCAGCAGCGGGCCGGCGCCGCCGCCGAGGAACATCGGCACCGCGAACGCGGCCCCGGCGGCGAGCAGCGCGTACCGGCCACCCTGAAACAGCAGCCGGTCGACGCCGGACAGTTCGGCGGTCACACCGCCGGCCACGTCGGCGCCGAGGGCCGGGGAGAAGGGTCCCCAGACGGCGATCGCGAGGACGCCCAGGCAGAAGACGAGGAAGGCCACCGGCATCCAGACGACGAACCAGAGGCCCTGCTGGGCGGCGGCGATCGTCCCGACGTTCAGGCTCGACGCACCTACTGCGGGTGCCACGAGCGCGAACATCAGCGGCAGTTCGTAGGCCAGGCCGTGGGCGAGGAACCGGTAACCGCCGATCAGGGAGTGGGCCGAGTTGGCACCCCAGCCGGTCAGCCACACGAACGCCCACGCCAGAACGTCCATGGCGTTGAACCAGATCACCCCCACATCGAGGTTGAACAGCGTCCACCGCCCCAGCGGCACCACCGTGATGATCATCAACGCCATGAACAGCAGTCCCGCCCCGCCGATACGCCACAGCAGGCTGTCCCCCGCTACCGTGGTCCGCCGCCGCTGGCGCATCAGCCGGGCCACCTCACCGAACGGCTGACTCAGCCCTGAGGAGCTTGCGCCGGATGCCCATGAGGCCAGGAACCCGTCAAAGGCGGCGGCCGCGGCCGCCAACAGTCCGAGCAGTGCTGCGGCGGCCAGCGCCCAGCCGGCGGGGAGCACGGTGACGTCAGGCATGACTCACCTCGCGGTCCGTGACGAGGGGGTCGAGGTCGAGGCTGGCGACGATGAGGCGGGCGGTGGCGAGGTCCCACCCGCGTACGAGATCAGGGATCGCGTCGACGGGTACGCCGAGCGACGAGCCAGCGGGCCGCTGGCCGCCGATACTGTTCGCCGCGTGATTGAGCATGGCCAGCAGCCGGTCACGCACGTCGCCTGCCATGGTGGCCGGCAGACCCCGGCGGGCGAGGTCGTCCGCATCCAGTGGCCCGATGCGGTGCAGTGAGCGCCGCAGCCACCACGACCGGCCGACCACGCGGCGCAGCCGTTCGAGTTCCCCTGCTGGCCCGTCACGGTCATCGGTGAACAGCAGGGCGTCACGGATACGCCGAGCGCGGGAGGCGGCATCACCCCAGCCGGCGAGGCCCAGGAGGCTGGCGGCGTTGTCGCAGCGTCTGGCGGCGAACCGGCGCAGGTCCTCCGGCGCGTACCGGCGCTCCGGCTCGGCGGCGGGATCGGTCGCGGTGACGAGGCTGGTCTCCGCATCGACGATGACATCACCCTGAAGGGTGCACCGCAGGACGAGGCCCGCCGGCCAGTACGCCAGGACCGGGCCAAGTCGCAGGTGCAGGAAGTCCATCTCCAAGCCGTCGCGGTCCTCACCGCCGGAGGCGAGCGGGATACCGCCGGGGGCCATGTCCATACCCCCGTGCTCCATGCCGCCGTGGGCCATGCCGCCATGCTCCATTCCGCCGTGGCCCTCGTGCGTCATTGCGCCGTGGGAAGACTGCCCCATCCCCTTGTGATGGACGTCTTCAGAATCGGCGTGGGCGGCGTGCCCGGCATGGCTCATGTCGCCGTGGCCCTCAGAGGGCAGGTCCTCGTGCCCGGGGTGCGCCGCACCACCACCATGACCCGCCTGCCCACGGGCCGCCTTCTGGTCGTGGTCGCCATGCTCGGTGTGGCCGTGATCGCCATGCCCCTGGCCGCCGTCGTCGTCGGCGTGCTCACCGCCGCCGCGTGGCGGTTCCTCGTGGCCGACGTGGCCGTGCCCCTCATGCGCCGGCGCTGCGCGGTGTGGACGTTCCTGGCTTCCCGCGGAGTCGGCGCCGTTGCCGTGGTCGGCGTGCGGCTCATGGGCCGCCGCGTCCTGCTGTACGCCGCCATGGCGGCGGGCCGGGGGGTGGTG
>JAEVYS010000039.1 GCA_023392635.1 Actinomycetes bacterium
GTCGCGGACCGCCGCGGCGAGGGCGTCGAGCCCGCCGCGCCGACGCGGGTCGATCGCGACCACCGGGCAGCCGAGAGCGTCGCCGAGCGCGTCGGTGTCGACGGCGATGCCGCGCTTCGCGGCGACGTCCATCATGGTCAGCGCCACGAGGAGGGGCAGCCCGCGCTCGCGCAGCTGGGCCACCAGGTACAGGCTGTTGGCGAGGCGGGACGCGTCGCACGCCACCACGCAGAGGTCGGGCCGCTCGTCCTCGGGGACGGCGACCAGGAGGTCACGGGTCAGCGCCTCGTCGGGCGAGTGCGGGTCGAGCGAGTAGGCACCGGGCAGGTCGATGAGGGTGATCTCGAGCCGGCTCTCCTCCGGGGCGCAGGTGCACTCCTCGCACGTGCAGGTGGCCGCGCCGCGGGTGGTGCGCCAGACCCCACGGGAGACCTCCACCGTCGTTCCCGGCCAGTTGCCCATGGTCACCCTGGCGCCGGTGAGGGCGTTGAACAGGGTGGACTTGCCGGTGTTCGGCGCGCCGACCAGCGCGACCACGGGCGCCTCCGGACCGGCCCCGACACCGCCTCCGGTGTGGCAGCAAGCCTTGATGGACGGGGCGGAGGCTGCCCGGACGGTCAGGTCGAGGAGTCGGGACGGCTGCTGCTCGGTGAGGGCCATCAGCCGGCCACCTCGGCCCGCAGCTGGCGCAGCAGGTCCGCGCCCAGCGCGATCCGCGACCCTGCGACGAGGGCCACCCGGCCTCCCCCGGCGGTCTTCTGCAGGAGGGAGAACCGCGTGCCCACGCGCAGCCCCAGGGTCGACAACCGCCGACGGGACGTCTCCGGCGCGGAGCTCGCCAGGAGCCTCAGGTGGGTGTTCAGCGGAGCGCTGGAGAGGTCCGTCCCTACGTACATGTGCGTAAGGCTAGCCTAACTTAATATGGGACGCGAAACCTCTCGTTATTCGCACGGACGGCCCCGCCCGGCTAGGTGAGGCCGATCAGGTTCTCCGTGAGGTACGCGATCCACTCGTAGACCCGGTAGATGTAGCTGCGAGGGTCGTCCTCGGGGAGGGCGTCGAGCTCGTCGGCGTCCGCCGTGGTCTCGATGCCGAGCCGCACCGCGAGGCTCAGTCGTACCGCGGTGAGGGTCTTCAGCCAGGCGTCGAGCTCGATCACCCGCACCTGCACCGGGTGCGCGCCCGCCTCACTGTCGCGCAGCGCCGACATCACCACCTCCGCCTCGCCGAGGCGGTCGGTGCGCTGCCGGGCCTGGGTGAGCCGGCGGAACTCGGCCGAGGCGTCGGCGTCGTCGGCGTAGGCGTCAGGGAACAGCCGGGAGATCACCGGATCGGAGTGGTCGAGGCCGGCGGAGCCGGAGAGCTCGGCCTGCCAGCGGGCGAAGGAGTCGCCGCCGTCGACCGGCTGGTCGTCGGCCTCGAGCAGCCCGGCGAACTGCTCGACCAGGGACTCCAGCAGCGTGGCCTCGTAGTCGGTCAGCCGCATGAGGATCACCGGCCCCGAGCGCTTGAATTCGCGCATCAACCCTTCTCCAGGGTGGCCCACAAGCCGTAGCTGTGCATGGCGTCGACGTCGGCCTCCATCTGCTCCCGGGTGCCGCTGGACACCACGGCCTTGCCGTTGTTGTGCACCTGGAGCATCAGATCGGTGGCCTTCGCCTCCTCGTACCCGAAGTAGGTCGTGAAGACGTGGGTGACGTAGCTCATCAGGTTGACCGGGTCGTCCCACACGATCGTGACCCAGGCGGTCAGGGCCTGCTCGGCCGGCCGCTCCGAGACCGCGGTCGCCCCGCCCGGCCGGGTCGGTGCGTTCTCCTCTGCCACCCCGCCATTGTTACAGCAACCGCGGACGCAACCCACAGGCGTCGGTGTCCCCGACGGCCTCTTTGCGTGGTTAGGCTGGCCGCCATGAGCCTCTTGACGGCACCGGGCGTCCTGCCCAGCACGGCGCTGATGACCGACCACTACGAGCTCACCATGGTGCGTGCCGCCCTGCGTTCGGGGACGGCGTTCCGGCGCGGGGTGTTCGAGCTGTTCGCGCGCCGGCTTCCGGAGGGGCGCCGGTACGGCGTGGTGGCAGGCGTCGGGCGTGCACTGGACGCCATCCAGGCCTTCCGGTTCGACGACGGGATGCTGAACTACCTGCTCGAGCAGAACGTCATCGACACCGACCTGGCCGACTACCTGGCCCGCTACAAGTTCAAGGGCGACGTCTGGGGCTACCCGGAGGGCGAGTTGTACTTCCCGGGCTCCCCCCTGCTGATCGTCGAGGGCACCTTCGCCGAGGCGTGCATCCTCGAGACCCTGCTGCTGAGCATCTACAACTACGACTGCGCGGTGGCCTCGGCCGCGTCCCGGATGACCGCCATGGCCGGCGACCGGCCGTGCATCGAGATGGGCTCGCGGCGCACCAACGAGTACGCGGCGGTCGCCGCCGCACGGGCCGCCTACATCGCCGGCTTCGCCGCCACGTCCAACCTGGAGGCGGGCCGCCACTACGGCATACCCACCACCGGTACGGCGGCCCACTCGTTCACCCTGCTGCATGACAGCGAGGAGGACGCGTTCCGGGCCCAGCTCAAGACACTCGGCAGGGGCACCACGCTGCTGGTGGACACCTACGACATCGAGGAGGCGGTGCGCACCGGCGTCCGGCTGAGCAAGGGCAAGCTCGGTGCCATCCGGCTCGACTCCGGCGACCTCGCCGAGCAGGCTGCCGACGTGCGCAAGCTCCTCGATTCGCTCGGCGCGACGAAGACCAGGATCGTGGTGACCTCCGACCTCGACGAGTTCCAGATCGCCGCTCTCCGGGGTGCCCCCGTGGACGGTTTCGGCGTCGGCACGTCCCTTGTCACCGGGTCGGGGGCGCCGACGTGCGGGTTCGTCTACAAGCTGGTCGCCCGCGCGACCTCGGAGAAGAAGGACGCCGAACTGCTCCCGGTGGCGAAGAAGAGCATCGACAAGGTGTCGATCGGCGGACGCAAGTACGCCCTGCGACGTCGCGGCACCCGGGGCAGGGCAGAGGCGGAGGTGATCGGCATCGGCGCCGCGCCCGACAACGACGGCAACGACCGCTCGTTGCTCGTGCCCCTGATGGTCAAGGGCAAGGCGGTCGGACGGGAGCCCCTGGCCACTGCCCGCGAGCGCCACCTGACCTCGCGCGCCGAACTCCCCCAGGCGGCACTGAAGATGAGCAAGGGTGAGCCCGCGCTCCCGACGATCCTGCTCGACCACGAAGGCGCCCCCACCGACAACCCCTACGAGGCCACCGCCTGAAGCCAGCACTCCACCCCGTCATCCCGGGCGTGACCCGGGATGACGAAAGCCGTGCGGGGATCGACCCTGGTGGTCAGCCGTCGATGACGGCGACGAGCTCGTCGAGGAACGCGGGGAGGTCGGTGCCCTTGTGCACCAGTCGCTGGACGCTCGCTCGCTCGCTGAACACCTCGACGAGCTGCTCGAACACGGTCTGGAACGCCGCCCGGTCGCTGTCGGAGAACGCCACCATCACCACCACCTGCACCCGGTTCTCGCCCCAGGGGATCGGACGGTCGGCCAGGCCGACCGCGATCGCCGTCCGGGTGGCGGTCATGCTCAACGCGTGCGGCACGGCCAGCGACTCCGTGAACGCCGTCGATGACATCCGTTCCCGCTCGATGCTGCGCTCCACATAGCTCTGGTCGATGACCCCCTCGTCCACCAGCAGTGCTCCCAGACGGCGGATGATCGCCTCCTCACCCGAGTCGGCGTCGAGGTCGCGGACGAAGGAGTTGGGGGCGAAGTACTTCTCCAGCTCCGTGCGCAGGCGTGCCAGGCGCTTGGCCCGACGCACCCGCATCGCCGCCGCATGGACGCGTTCCACGTCCGCGTCGGTCAGGAACAGCGGGATCGTGACGATGCGGTCACTGTGCCGGGGCGGCGCGATCGTGGTCAGGATCAGGTCGGAGTCCATCGCCGACCAGTCCGGGTCGGCCCTGGTCTCCACCCGGACGACCTGAATCGCCCGTCCCAGCGAGCGGTCCACGCTCGAACGCAACAGGCTGTCCAGGTCGTGGTAACCGGGGCACACGATCGTGGCCGTGGGCGGGGAGTCGTCCGTCCGGTTCTGCTCCAGCCGGGCGCCGACGTGGATGGCGATGTACGCGATCTCCTCGTCCACCAGCGGGATGCCGAGGCTCTCCTGCAGCCGGTTGGCGATGTACACCGCCACCTCGAAGATCATCGGGTAGGTGGCCTTCAGCGTTCGCGTCAGGGGGTTGCGCGACCAGGCGGAGTCGACGACGCGCTCCGCCAGGTTCTGGACGTGCAGGATCAGCCGCCAGATGAAGTCCTCGCCGGAGAGGTCGATCAGGAACTCCGACGCCGCGGCAGCGCAGGCGTCCAGCACCGCCTTCTCCACCTCTGGCGAGACCCTTTCGCGAGCCAGCGCCTGTACGGAGTCGAGCCGCGGAGCGACCACCCGGCTGAGCACCACGGTGGTCAGGAACTCCTTGTCGCCGCCGCCGAAGCGAATGCCGAAGTGGAGCATGGCCAGATCGTCAAGGACCTGCCCGACGGCCGCTTCGTCCTCGCGCAGCTGCCCGGTTCCGGTGGCAAGGGGTCGCCCACGCGCGATGCGGTCGGCCGCGATGGCGATGTGCATCAGCACGTCGGCGATGGCGTACTCGTTGACGAAGTAGCCGAGGCCGCCGAGAGCCTCGACCAGGTCGTTCTTGAACCGCGAATACGCATCCGCGCCGACCGACCCCTCGCCCAGCACCCGCATCAGTGCCGCGAAGTCGAGCGATTCCATCTCGGTCTGGTCGTGCACCAGGCGGCTCAGCAGGCGCCGGTGCGCGAGCTCCGAGCCCTGCAGCCAGACGTGCGACCCGTGCCGCTCGAGGGTCAGGCCGCTGCCGCCGATGAAGCTGCGCACGCGGGCGAGGTCGCCCTCGATCGTCGCGGAGCTGACGTAGATCTCGTCAGCGGTGTCGTGCACGTCCAGGGGACTCTCCGACTCCAGCAGCCGCCGCACCAGCTGGTGCAGCCGGTCGCGCGGGGTACCCGGCTCCACGCTGCCCTCGCGCAGGGCCGCACGAGCCGCCGGCCCGGCGCGGTAGCCCTGGGCTCCCGACTCCACGACGACGCCGTCAGCGACCCGTGCGTTGAGCGCAGCGACGTACGTGCGCACCGAGCGCGGGGTCACGCCGAGGTAGTCGGCCAAGGTGGCAGCGGTCACCCAGTCCTCGGCCCTCACCAGGTGGGTGAGGAGCCTGTTCTGCCGAGACCTCGACACGTTCCGACCCTCCCGAGCGCGCGCTTCCGGGCGTCAACGCGGCCCTTGCGTGCGTGCACAGTCAAGCATGTTCGCCTCATGCAGGCATCCACCGCGCCGCGGGCGGGTTACCGCAATCTTGCGCCACCCCGCCCTCCTCACCCGGTTGTGGACCCGCGGTTGCGTCCCCATCGTTCCTTCCGCCCCCGCGGAAACTGCCGTGGTTGAGGTGCCCCGCCGCGGCCCCCAAAGATTGGGCGAGGGAGGGCACGGATGAAGATCCTGGTTGTGTGTGGCGCAGGGGCGTCGAGCACCTTCGTCGCACAGCGAATCAATCGGGCGGCACGGTCCCGTGACCTGGCCTATTCGGCGACGGCGACGAATGAAGCGGCGCTGGCCGAAGGCCTGGTGACCAGCGACCTGCTGCTCCTCGGGCCGCACCTGGCTCCTCGCTACGAGCAGATCAGGGAGTTCGCGGCGCCGCACGGCGTCCGCGTCCTGCTGCTGGACGCCGACGTCTTCTCCGATCTCGACGGCACCAGGACGCTGTCCCGCATCGAGGAGGCCGTCCGCGACGGGTCCTGACCCGTTCCGGAACACCCAACCGACCTACCGTCGCCGGCCGCACCGACGCGGACCCCGGCTCGCACCAATGAGAGGAATCGATTCATGACCGCAGTAACCGCACCGTCCGGGACGGGAGGGACGCGCGTCGCCATCCAGCGTTTCGGCACCTTCCTGTCCGGCATGATCATGCCCAACATCGCGGCCATCATCGCGTGGGGCATCATCACCGCGTTCTTCATCCCGGTCGGCTGGACGCCGAACGCCGCCATCGCGACGATGGTCGGCCCGATCCTGACCTACCTGCTGCCCGCGCTGATCGCGTTCACCGGCGGCAAGATGGTCTACGACCACCGCGGTGGTGTCGTCGGCGCCTTCGCCACCATGGGCGT
>JAEVYS010000040.1 GCA_023392635.1 Actinomycetes bacterium
CTGCCAGCCCGCCCACGCGGTGGGCACCGCGGCGACGGCGATGTCGACCGCTGCAGCGGCCGGGCGGCTCGTCCAGCCGGTGACGCGGCCGGTCGCACCCAGTTGGCTGGGCAGGCGCTCGGGGAGCCCCCGCCACCGGTGCAGGTAGTGCGCAGCGACTGCAGCGGTGAGCGCCGCCGGAACGGCGAGGGCCGCGCGGAAGGCCGGCGCCGGGGTGCTCTCGAACGGCTCGTCCTCGGCGTCCGGCTCGATCAGGCCGAGCCTCACCGCCAGCGCACCGAAGTTGAGCGACCAGCCCAGGCCGAAGACCCGCGGGACGAACAGGCGCTCGTCGCGGGGGTTCCACCAGGTGTGGGCCACCCGCTCGGCGGTCGGGGGCGTGAGGTCGATCGGGACCCGGGCGAACCACCCCTCGCGGTCGGCTCCTGCCGGGTCGCCGATCAGCGTGGCCACCTGGCGGACGTCCGCCACGGTCGCTCCGGCGTCCAGGTGGTCGGCGAACCAGGCCCGCAGGTCGTCGACGACGTCCTCGCGGTACTCCGCGTCCACTCCCCGCCCCACCCGGGAGAGCTCCTCCTCCACCGCGGCCGCTGCCGCAGGGTCCAGCTGCTCCAGTGACTCGATCACCGGGACTCCTCCACAATCTCGCGTACCGCGGCGGCCACCGCCGCGAAGTTCTCGGCCATGCCGGCCAGCGCTTCCCGGCCAGCGCCGGTGAGCGTGTAGTACTTGCGGGGCGGCCCCACCGGCGACTCCTGCCAGGTGGACGTCACGAGCCCCGCCTTCGCGAGCCGTGCCACCAGCGGGTAGACGGTGCCCGCGGTGATGGCCAACTCCGGCCGGGCGGCGAGCTCGTCCACCAGCTGCGAGCCGTACTTGGGCTCCCGCGCGAGCAGGCCGAGGACGGCGAGCTCCAGCACACCCTTGCGCAGCTGCGAGCCCCAGCCCTCCTGCTCCTTGTTCATGGCTATACGGTAACGCCAGCTAGTTTGTTTCGCAAGCTAGCTTGTCAGGCCGCTTAGCAGAGAGCGATCAGTAGTAGTAGGGGAACCTCGACCAGTCGGGGCGGCGCTTCTGCAGGAACGAATCGCGCCCCTCCACGGCCTCGTCCGTCATGTACGCCAGGCGGGTGGTCTCGCCGGCGAAGACCTGCTGGCCGATGAGGCCGTCATCGATCGCGTTGAAGGCGAACTTCAGCATGCGTTGCGCCGTCGGGCTCTTGGCGCAGATCTTCGCCGCCCACTCCAGCCCCTCGGTCTCGAGGTCGGCGTGCGGCACGACCTTGTTCACCGTCCCCATCTCATAGGCCCGCTGCGCGTCGTAGGTCTCGCCGAGGAAGAAGATCTCGCGCGCCACCTTCTGTCCCACCTGTCGCGCGAGGTAGGCCGAGCCGAAGCCGGCGTCGAAGGAGCCGACGTCGGCGTCGGTCTGCTTGAACCGGGCGTGCTCGGCGCTGGCCAGCGTGAGGTCGCACACCACGTGCAGCGAGTGGCCGCCGCCGGCCGCCCAGCCGTTGACCAGGGCGATCACCACCTTCGGCATGAACCGGATCAGTCGCTGGACCTCGAGGATGTGAAGACGCCCGCCCTCGGCCGCTGCCCGCCGGGGGTCGACGGTGTCGGCGGTGTCTCCGTCCGCGTACTGGTAGCCCGAACGCCCGCGGATGCGCTGGTCGCCGCCGGAGCAGAACGCCCAGCCGCCGTCCTTCGGCGAGGGCCCGTTGCCGGTCAGCAGGACGCAGCCGACGTCCGGGCTCCTCCGCGCATGGTCGAGCGCGGCGTACAGCTCGTCGACGGTGTGCGGACGGAAGGCGTTGCGCACCTCGGGACGGTCGAAGGCGATCCGCACCGCCGGCACGTCCAGGGCACGGTGGTACGTGATGTCGGTGAAGGCGAATCCCTCGACGGTCTGCCAGCGCTCGGGCTGCCAGGGGTTGGTCATGCGCTCAGGATAGGGCTGTGCGCCTCCCGCACCCTGAGGGCGACATCGGGCACGTCGGTGAATACCGCGTCCACCCCCCAGGTGACCATCCGTGCCAGCTTGCGCTCGCCGTTGACCACCCACGGGCGGACGGCGATCCCGGCGGCCCGCGCCCTCCGGACGAACCCGCGCCCGAGCACGAAGCGGGCCGGCGGGTGGATCGCACCCACGCCCAGGCGCGCGGCGTAGCGCCACGGCTTGTAGAGAGGATCGCTGTAGAGGACGCACAACTGGGACGTGGCGCCCAGGGCCTGCAGGCGCTTCAGCGAGTAGTGGTTGAAGCTGGACAGGACCACCCGCTCCGCGATGTCGTACGACGCGACGGCAGCCAGCACCTGCTCCTCGAGGCCGGGATAGGGCTCGACGGAGTTCTTCAGCTCGATGTTGATCTCTACCCCGGCGGGTACGAGCAGCTCCAGCGCCTCGGCCAAGGTGGGCACGCGCACGCCGCCGAAGCCGCGCATGCCGTCCGCTGCCTCGACCCGGCGCAGCTGGTCGAGCGTGTGCGCCACGACCCGGCCGGTGGCGTCCGTGGTGCGGTCGAGGGTCTCGTCGTGGATCACCACCGGGGTGCCGTCGGCCGTCAGCTGGACGTCGAACTCCACCCCCTCGGCACCCAGCTCGAGGGCGCGGGCGAAGGCGGGCAGGGTGTTCTCGGGGGCGTACCTGCTGGCCCCCCGGTGTGCCCAGATCCGGGTCACGGGACTCCTCGGAAACTGCTGCGGCCACGTGAGGGCGCCACCTATGTCGGATGCCGACTCCTCGCTAGGGTCGGATCGTGACTGTACGCCAACCAACTGCCATCGATGCCATCGCCGACGCCTACACTGCCCGCCTCGCCGAACTCGACCCCCTCGCCGCCACGGCGATGGGAATCGGGGGACACGACCATGAGATGACCGACATCAGCCCGGAGGGTTACGAGGAGCAGGCCCGGCTGCATCGCGATACCCTCGACCAGCTCGCGAAGGCCGAACCCGTCGACGAGGTGGACCGGGTCACCGTGGCCGCGATGACCGACCGCCTGCAACTGGCGCTCGAGATCCATGCCGCCGGCGAACACCTCGCCCAGCTCAACGTCATCGCCTCGCCGCTGCAGGAGCTGCGCGACGTCCTCGACCTCATGCCGACCGCCTCCACCGATGACTGGGCCAACATCGCGTCCCGCGTGTCCAAGGTGCCGGACGCGGTGCACGGCTACATCGAGTCGCTGCGCGCGGCCGCCCGCAGGGGGCTCGTGCCCGCGGAACTGCAGGTGACCGAGGGGATCAAGCAGGCCGCCGAGCTGGCCGACCCGTCCAGCTCCTTCTTCGTGACGTTCCTCCGCGACGCCCGACCCGACGGTACGGAGGCCACCGGGGGGCTCGCCAACGACCTCAGCATGGCCGGCCGCAAGGCCGCCGCCGCGTACGGCGAGCTGGTCAGCTTCCTCAGCGACGAACTCGCCGGTCAGGCGCCCAAGGATGACGCCGTCGGACGGGACCGCTACGCGCTCTGGTCGCGCGAGTTCGTCGGTGCCGCCGTCGACCTGGACGAGACCTACGAATGGGGGCTGGAGGAACTGGCGCGCATGGCGGCCGAGCAGCAGCGGATCCAGGAGGAGATCGCCGGCCCGGGAGCGACCATCGAGCAGGCGGTCCAGCAGCTCGAGTCCGACCCTTCCCGCAAGCTGCACGGCAAGGATGCGTTGCAGCGGTGGATGCAGGAGACCGCCGACGCGGCGATCGCCGCCCTCGACGGCGTGCACTTCGACATTCCTGAGCAGATGAAGAAGATCGAGTGCATGATCGCGCCCACCGAGAACGGCGGGATCTACTACACCGGGCCGTCCGACGACTTCTCGCGGCCCGGCCGGATGTGGTGGTCGGTGCCGCCGGGCGTGACCGAGTTCGGCACCTGGCGGGAGAAGACGACCGTCTACCACGAGGGCGTCCCCGGCCACCACCTGCAGATCGCGCAGGCTGTGCTGAACCGCGAACAGCTGAACAGCTGGCGGCGCCTGGTGAGCTGGAGTTCCGGCCACGGGGAGGGCTGGGCGCTGTACTCCGAGCGGCTGATGGAGGAGTTCGGGTTCATGGACGACCCGGGAGATCGCCTCGGCCTGGTGGACGGGCAGCGCATGCGGGCCACGCGCGTCGTGCTCGACATCGGCGTCCACTGCCGCAAGAAGGCGCCCGAGGAGTGGGGCGGCGGCATCTGGGACGCGGCGAAGGCGTGGGAGTGCTTCAAGGCCAACGTGAACATGGACGAGGCGTTCCTGCGTTTCGAGCTCAACCGCTACCTCGGCTGGGCCGGCCAGGCCCCCTCCTACAAGATCGGCCAGCGGTTGTGGGAGACCTACCGCGCCCAGGCCCGGGCCAAGGCGGAGGCGTCCGGTGAGCAGTTCAGCCTGAAGGACTTCCACACCCGGGCGCTGAACCTCGGCTCGGTGCCGCTGTCGGTGTTCCCGATGGCACTCGGCCTGGAGTCCTGACCTCCCGAAATCCCTTGTGGGCCCGGCGCCGGCGGCGCCGGGCCCCCCAGGTGGGCGGCCCGCACGAATCGCGGCGCCACCCGTAACCTTCGCCGCTCTCCTGACGGTCTACCGGTTGTGGAGACGTCCCCCCCGCGTCCCGAGCAGGTGTGTGCGCTCCACCCGTCCGAGTGGGGGATATGCGTGCGAACCGGTCGTAGAGAGCAGGGAAGCGCAGCCGTCGAGTTCGCGCTGATCCTGCCGGTCCTGATGATCCTGCTGCTCGGCATCATCGAGTTCAGCTACGCGTTCTTCATCCAGGCCTCGGTGTCGAACGCCGCCCGGCTGGGCGCCCGCAACTACGCGATCAACTACTCGGTTGCGGGGTCGCAGCAGGCCGCCATCGACCTGGCCAAGAGCGCGCTCAGCCCCGGGGCGACCGTGACCGGATCGTTCTCCGGCCCGTGCGCCCCCATGAGCCAGACCACCCTCACGCTCACCTACAAGTACAAGTCGATCACGGGCTGGTTCGACAGCCTGCTCGGCAGCCAGATCACCCTCACCGGAGTCGGGAGCATGCAGTGCGGAGGATGAACAGCAGCCGTGGCTCGCAGCGCGGGGCCACGGCAGTCATGATGGCGCTCCTCATGGTCGTGCTGATGGCCTGCGGGGCGATCGCGATCGACCTCGGCATGGGTTATGCCGAGCAACAGCAACTCCGCAACGGTGCGGACGCCGCCGCTCTCGCGATCGCGGAGACCTGCGCTCGCGGGCAGTGCGTGGACAGCGCGGACCAGTACGCGAAGGCCAACAAGCTCGACGGGCAGGCGACCGGCGAGGTGGTGGGAGCGATCGGCTCCTCCTCGGTGACGGTGGAGGCCCGCTCCACCCGGACCAACGTCTTCGCCGGGTTCCTCGGCCTGCCCACCATGAACCTCTCCGCGCGGGCCACAGCGGAATGGGGCTGGCCCTCCGGTGGCGCGACCCTGCCACTGACGTTCTCGTGGTGTGCCTTCTACGAGGCGACCGGCGGCTGGGACGACCAGGGCCAACCGCTCACGAATGGTGTCACGACGGTCCACGTGGTCGAGAAGAATTGCACGCCGCCCGCGCACAACGAGGTGCCCGGCGGGTTCGGCTGGCTCACCGGCGTGAAGTGCGTGGCGAACGTCGTGGCGGGCCAGTGGGTGATCAGCGACCCCGGAAACGACGGCTCAGGCTCCTGCAAGGACTTCGACTGGACGACGATCCAGAACAAGACCGTCCTGGTGCCGATCTTCGACGCGGTGTCCGGGAGCGGCAACAACGCCCAGTACAAGATCAAGGGCTTGGCCGCGTTCACCATCACCGGCTACTGCTTCTCCTCGAAGGCGGCGTGGAATGTCACCTCGTGCCCGTCGGACAAGCAGGTGAAGGGGACGTTCACCAACTACGTCGACCTCAGTGGCAACTACACCATCGACGTCAACGCCACCCACTTCGGGGTGCCCACGATCAGGCTGGCCGGCTGACAACCCCGCCGCGGGATCGGCGGCCGGTCCCGCGGCGTGGTGATCTACGCCGTTGCTGCGGCGGCGAGGAAGCGGCGCTGGTAGCTGACCACCTGGCTGGCGGACGCGAAGCGCGCCAGGTAACCCGGCTCTGCCGTGACGACCACGCGTCCGGCCATGTCCGCGAACTCCGGCTCGGTGAGCAGCCGGTCGATGTCGGGGTACATCGCGTCCCCGTCCAGGGAGCAGACGATCAGGCGGGTGTCCGGCAGGTTGGCCTGCCGCAGGACCCGCAGGTTGTGCCGGACGCAGTCCAGGCCGTCCCTGCCCTCGGGCTCGTCGAGCCTTCGGTAGCCGACCAGGCGCCGCGCGATGCCGGCCGCCACCTCCACCCGCGCCCCGGTCTCGCTTCCGGACAGCGCGTCGATGCCGACGAGGTAGTCGCGCAACTCCCCCAGCGCGGCCTCGTCCTCGCGTGAGCGTTCCAGCAGCTCCGCCATCCGGCGGGTCTGCGCGAGCCGGTTGCGGATGAAGCTGTTGATGAATGCCGGCCGGGCCTGCAGGGCCAGCCGGGCCTGGTAGGGCTCGAACATCAGCGTGAAGTTCACCCGGAACCCGTGCTCGCGCAGCTTCAGGGCCAGCCGATGCCCGGCGAACGCCTCCTCGGGCGTCGCGGAGTCCCAGCGGCGGGCGAGCCGCCTGGTGCCGCCGAGGAGCTCAGCGGAGTTGGCGGCGGTGACCGGTCCGGTGTGGGGAACCTTGATCACGGTCCGCCACTCACCGAGGATCTCCCGGATCTGCTGGCACTCGTCGAGGATCTTGGCGAAATCGGGTTCGAACGGGTTGTCCAGTTCCACGGAGATGTCGCAGCCAGGGCCGAGGATGCGCCCGATCTCGGTCATCACCTCCTCCCGCGTGGAGAAGCGGTGCCCGACGTTGGCGTCCGGGTTGTGGATGAACAGGTCGTAGATGATGCCCGGGTTGCAGGTGAGGTTGGCCACCAGCGGAGCCACCGCCTCCAGTTCGTACGGGTTGGCCGTGTCGGCCGAGAACAGGACGGTGGTCGGACGGGGCAGGCCGTCCGCGTCCTGGCTGATGTCACGCACGAAGTCGGCGGCGAGCAGCCCGTCCGCGGCCAGCTCCCACTCCACGCGGAAGCCGGCCGGCAGGTGTCCCGGTGGGACGTGGAAGTACTCGGTCACCCGGGAGAAGCCGGGCGTGACCCCGAGTTGGCGGCCGTAGCGCAGCGCGGCGGCGAAGGTCGCCTCGGTGAGCGGGAGCCGGGCCAGGCGGGCGACATGCTCCTCCTGCCCGGCGACCGGTGGCAGGCCGAGCGATTCGACCCGGAAGGCGATGCCACAGGAGGTGGCCATGTCCGAGATCCTTTCGACGTTGATCGAACCTCGGGCCCCTCGTCCCCGCAAGCTGTGAGTTGAGCCGTGATGTCAACGCCCAACTCACAGCTTGCGGGTCGGAAGGGTCAGAAGATGCGGTTCACGATGGACGCCGGGGCGTCGAGGAGCTCCTCGATCTCGTCGTCCAGCTTCACCAGCGTCAGGGAGGCGCCGGCCATCTCGAGGCTCGTGCAGTACTCCCCGACATAGCTCTTGGCGATCGTGATGCCCTGCGCGGCGAGCTTCTCCGCGGCGATGCCGTAGAGCAGGTACAGCTCGCTGATCGGGGTGCCGCCGAGGCCGTTGATCATCAGGGCCACGCGGTCACCGGAGCTGTACGGCAGGTCGGGCACGACCGCGCCCAGGAGCTCGTCGACGATCTCGTTGGCACTGACCAGCTTGGCGCGCCGGCGGCCGGGCTCGCCGTGGATGCCCACGCCGACCTCCATCTCGTCCTCGCCGAGCTCGAACAACGGGCTGCCCTTGGCCGGCGGGGTGCAGGCGGTGAGGGCGATGCCCATCGTGCGGGTCACCGAGTTCACCTTCTCGCCGATCGCCTTGACCTCTTCCAGCGACGCGCCCTGCGCAGCCTTGGCGCCGACGGCCTTGATCACGAAGAAGTTGCCGGCCACGCCGCGGCGTCCGACCGTCCAGGTGGAGTCCTGCACGGCGACGTCGTCGTTGATGAACAGGGTGGTGACCTTGAGGCCGTCGGCCTCTGCCAGCTCCTGCGCCATCTCGAACGCCATCCGGTCACCGGTGTAGTTGTTCACCAGCAGCAGGACGCCCTTGTCGGAAGCGACCAGCTTCGCGGTCTGGTAGACGTAGTCGCTCGGCGGGGCGGCGAACACGTCGCCGGGGCAGGCGGCGTCCAGCATGCCCGGGCCGACCACCATCACGTGCGCCGGCTCATGGCCCGAGCCCGACCCCTGGACGATGCTGACCTTGTCGTTGCTCGGGGAGTCCGCCCGCATGATCAGGTTGTACTCCGGCACGTACTTGATCGTGTCGGGGTTGGCCAGGGCGATGCCCTTGAGCATCTCCGGGACGAACTGCTTGGGATCGTTGACGAACTTCTTCATGGGTTTCCCTTCCTTGGGTTCCTTGAGTGATGTGGTGTGGTCGTTGTCGATCAGCGCTTGGCCCAGGCCTCGGCCAGGTCCTCGAGCAGGACGGCGATGCCCATCGCACCGGCGTCCACCGAGCCGATGCTGCGCTCGCCGGTGTAGGACGCGCGACCACGCATGGCCTGCATCGTCTTGGTGGCCTCGGCGGCATCCCTGGCCGTGACGGCCATCGCTGCGAGGGCTTCGGCCGCGCCGTGGCCGGCGGCGACCTCCGCCTCGAGGGTGTCGACCGCCGGCACCAGTGAGTCGAGCAGCGTCTTGTCGCCGAGGTCGGTCTGGCCCCTGGCCTTGATGCCCTCGATGGAGGCGCGGAGCGCACGCACCACGTCCGTGCCTTCGATCTCGGGGTGCTCCTTCAGCTGCACCCCTGCGCGCAGCATCGCCGTGCCCCAGATCGGCCCCGAGGTGCCGCCGATCCGGGCGGAGGTGGCGGCCGCGATCTTGGTGATGAACACCCCCGGGTCACTGCGGTCGAACGAATCCCACTGGTCGAGGACGATCTCGAAGCCGCGGGCGAGCGAGTACCCGAAGTCGCCGTCGCCGACGACGGCGTCCAGCTCCCCGAAATACTTCTCGTGTTCCACGATCTTCTCCGCGAGTGTGCGCATCACGAACTCGACGTCGGCGATGGATCCGCTCATCTGGTTTCCTCCTGGTTTCGGCCGAGCAGGCGCTCGAGATCGGTGACCGTGACCAGCCGGTCGGGCCGAACGCCGACAGGCGCCGCGATCACGGTGAGGGGGTTGTCCGGGTCGCCGAGGTGACTGACCACGAGGGAAGCGGCGCTGAAGTCGTCCTCGGTGGTGAAGCTGCTGACAGTGACCAGGGTGGTCAGGCCGGCACCGGTGGCCGCACTGACCCCGATGCCGGAGTCCTCCACCACCAGGCAGTCCGCCGGTTCGAGGTGCAGGTCGTCGAGCACCTTCAGGTAGATGTCGGGCGCCGGCTTCTTCCTGGGGACGATGTCGCCGGCGAAGACGTGGCAGCGCGCGGCCAGCTCGGGACCGACGGCGTGCTCGAGTACGGCCCGCACGGACGGCTCCGCGGAGGTGGAGGCCACGGCGACCGTCCAACCCCGGCCGAGGACGTCGGCGATGATCCGATGGATGCCCGGGCGCCCCGGCAGCAGCCCGCCCGCCACCCGCTGGGTGAACAACTGGGTCTTGCGCGCATGGAGTTGGCGGATCAGCTCGTCGCGTCCCTCCGCGTCAGGGAGGTCGGAGGCGATCCGCTCCTTGCCCCCACCGATCTTCACCTTCTCGGCGTAGGTCGGCACGTCCCACCGGATCGGCAGGCCGAACTCGGCGAACGCGTCGTTGAAGGCGGGCAGGTGGCCGTCCTTCTCGGTGTCGGCGAGGACGCCGTCACAGTCGAAGACCAGCGCCGGCATGTCAGGCCTTCCCCGCGCTGCCGAAGACCTCCGCGTAGTGCCTGGTCATCTCCCGGACGGCCGCACCGACCGAGGTGAACAGCGAGGGCGGGTCCCACTTGCCCTTGGCCTCGGCCTCGGTGAGGAAGGCGAGGCTCGACTTCATGAAGGTCTCCTTCAGGGCCGTCGAGATGTTGACCTTGGCGCAGCCGCGCCTGATGCAGTCCTGGAACTGCTCGTCGGACAGGCCGCTGCCGCCGTGCAGGGCGATGGGCACGGGGTGGGCCGCGACGATGTCGGAGACGCGCTGGAAGTCGAGCACGGGCGCCCGCTTGTAGGTGCCGTGGGCGTTGCCGATGGCGGGTGCGAAGACGTCCACGTCGGTCGCCTCGAGGTAGCGCAGGGTCACCTCGAGGGTCTGCCGCTTCGACTCCTCGTCCGAGCCCACCCCGTCCTCCTGGCCGGTGATCGACTCGATCTCGCCCTCGACGTGCGCGTCGTAGCGGCGGGCCTCGGCCACGACCTCGACGGTCTGCCGCTGGTTCTCCTCGACGGGCAGTTGGGACGCGTCGAAGAGCACGGAGTTCCAGCCCGCCGCGAGGCAGTCCCTGATCACCTGCCGGTCGGGGCAGTGGTCGAGGTGGAGGGCACACGGCACCTCGATGCCGGCGGTCATCGCGTGCCACATGGCGTACAGGGTCTCGACCCCGACCGACCGGACGGTCTTCACCGAGGTCTGCAGGATCACCGGCGACCTGGCCTCGACGGCACCGGCGAGCACGTTCTCCATGGTGAGGTCGTTGACGATGTTGATGGCCGGCACGCCGTACCGCTGTTCGAACGCCGGCTTGAGGATGTCCGAAAGAGCCTGGACAGCCACCGTTGGCTCCTCTCGATGGGTCTGTCCCCACGCTAGGTTCGGCGCCGGTCAGGCTCTATGGGGTCTTCCCCCCACGCCCCTCTGGGGGTCGCCCGTGGGGGTTGCGCGACGCATCGGGGACGGTTCCTCATGCGTCAGGCTGACGCATGGGGAACCGTCCCCGTTGCGTCAGTCGGTGGGTCAGGCTGACGCATGGGGAACCGTCCCCCCTGCGTCAGTCGGTGGGTCAGGCGCGGGCCAGGAGCTCGGTGCGTGAGCGGACGCCGCCCTTGCGCAGGATCGCGCTCACGTGCTTCTCCACGGTCTTCACCGAGATGCCCAGGCGGGATGCGATCTGCTTGTCCGCCAGTCCCTGCTCGAGCAATCGGCGCACCTCTGCCTCGCGTCCGGTCAACCGGTCGGGGTCGACCGCCGGCAGCCCGCCCAGCTGGGCGAGCACCTCGCCGAACACGAGCACGTCACCGCGCGCCACGCCGACCACGACGCGGCCGAGGGTGGTCGCATCTACGTCGGCCTGGACGAAACCACGGACGCCGGCCGCTGCCCAGTCGCGCAGGTCCGACTCGGGCGTCCCGGGGTCGATCACGGCCACCACCCCGGCGGACGCCGCCGAGCGGTGCAGCCCGGCCAGCAGCTCGGCCCCGGTCGCTCCCGGGACGCGGGTGCCGGCGAGCACCACGTCGGGACGCAGCAGGCGGACGGCCTCCACCGCCGGGCCGAAATCGGCCACCTCCGCGACGACCTGGACGCCCGGCTCGCTCTGGTCGAGGAGCCGCACCAGCCCCGTACGCATCGCCGGCAACGGGTGGACGACCACGACCCGAAGCCGCGGGCTCCGCGCGTCCCCGTTGAGGACGCCCTGGTAGGGCAGGTCGGCCCTGATCCGTGTGCCCCACCCGGTCGTGGAGTCGATTCGCACGCGTCCCCCGACCTGGGCCGCCCGCGCGACCAGGCCGGACAAACCCACCCCCTGGTGACCGGCGGTCTCGGGGTCGAAGCCGCAGCCGTCGTCCTCGACGATCACGGCGATGCCGTCGGAGCCGTACACCAGGCCCACGCGCACCATGGAGGCCCGGGCGTGCTGCACCACGTTGGTGAGCGACTCCTGGACGATGCGGAGCACCTGCGTCTCGACATTGCGCGAGAGCGGCTGCGCGTCCCCGAAGACCCGGAACGTCGCCACCAACTCCGAGGTCGCCTGGACCCAGTCCAGTTCCAGGCCGATGCTCGCCTCCAGCGGACGCCCCGCCATGCCCGCCGGGCCCAGCCCCCAGACCGCCCGGTGGCCCTCGTTCATGGTCTCCTGAGCGGCCTGCTGGGCGAGGGTGAGCGCGGGCAGGGGGTCCTCGCCGTGGCTGGCCGCCGCGTGTGCATCCGCGATGCGCAGGGCGACCGTCGCCAGGCCGCGCCCGATGCTGTCGTGCACCTCGAGCATCGCGCGCTCGCGTTCCGCGGCGACGGCAGCGGCCTTTGCGCGCTCGGACGCCTCCTCGTGCAGCCGGGAGTTGGCGATGGCGATCGCGGCGTGCGTGGCGAACCGCTGGAGCAGCTGGGCGTCCGCAGCGTCGAAACGCTGCTCGTCGGTGGCGGCGAAGACGATGCACGCGCCGATCAGCCCCGTCCGCAACGTGATCGGGACGCCGATCACCGCTCGGTGGAAGCGGGGCTCCTCCGGCCGGATGTGGCCGTTGCGCACCAGGCCGTATTGCTCGAAGATCACCGGCTTGCCCGCTCGCGCCACGGCCCCGGTGCACCCCTCCTCGAGCGAGAACACCATGCCGGCCTGGCACCCCTCGTCGAGGTCGATCTCCTTGCGGTAGGTGTGGCTGACCTGGTCGATCAGGCACAGCGAGCCGCTGCGGCAGTCGAGGAGCTCCACCGCGCTGCGCAGGATGCGCTCGAGCAGCGGCTGGAGCCGGAACTCCCCGGCCAGGTCGTTGGCGACAGCGGCCAGCGCATCGTCGACCGAAGCCCGCTCCCGCGAGTCCGCCTGCTTCATCGCCCCTCCAACGTCAGCCACAGCCTAGGTGCGGGCCCCCCACCCCCGAAAGCACCCCTGCACGCTGTGCGCCGGGAGTTGGCGCGAACGGCTGACTCACAGCGTGCGGGAGACCGGACGCGGGAGGTGGGTGCGGGGGGCCAGCCGGGGGCCGTGGCGCGGGGCGGTCAGGCCGGCCATGCCGATCAGCCGCTGCACGCGGAGCCGGTGCGGACGGTAGGGCTCGAGCAGCTCGGCGAGCCCGTCGTCGTCGAGGAGCTGCCCGGCCAGCACCCACCCGATGTCGCGGGCGACGTGGTAGTCGCCGAAGCTCACCGCGTCCGGGTCGCCGAGGGCGCGGGCACGCACTTCTGCACTCGTCCACACGCCCACGCCGGGCAGGCTCCGCAGCCTCGCATCGGCGCCGGACGGGTCGGCGGGAAGGACCCGCTCGAGGGTCGGTGCGACGCGTGCCGCGGTGACCAGGGCCCGAGAGCGCGCGGGGTCGATGTGCAGGGTCAGCCATTCCCACGACGGGATCAGGCGCACCTGCTCCGGCGTGGGGAACGTCCGCAGGCCGAGGGCCGCTCCAGGTCCCGGTGCCGGCGAGCCGTACCGCGCCAGCAGCGACCTGATGCCGGTGGTCGCCTCCTGCCCGGTCACCTTCTGCTCGATCACCACCGGCACGAGCGCGTCCCAGACGCTCGCGGTGCGCGACAGCCGCCAGTGCGGACGCAGCCGGTGCAGCTCGGCCACGAGCGGGCGCGCCGGATGGAACCCGGACGGGTCGTCGGCGCCGCCCAGCAGTGCCGGCAGCTCCTCGAGGAGGCGCTCCGCACCCGGGCCCCAGGCCTCGGCCCGGACCAGCCCCGCAGTGTCGAGCGGGGCGACCGCCACCGTGGCCGGCCCGGCCGCGGTGTTCACCGCACGCCAGTGCCGCCCCTCCACGATCCGATAGGTGGGGTCGGCGACACCCCGCTTGGCCGGGCCCCACACCGCCCCCACCGGGCACGGCCAGTGCGGCCGCCAGGTTCTGCCGCGCGGTGCCTCCATGCCGCCAACCTAACGCGCGCCACCCCCGGGAGTAGGTGTCGGGGGCGAGCGGCACACTGGGCCCATGCTGTTCTCCGCTGTGGTCGAGACATCGACACGGGTTGGGTCCACCCGCTCGCGCACGGCGAAGGTCGCCGCACTCGCCGCGATGCTCGCGTCCGCCGCCGGTGACGAGCTGGAGATCCTCGCGCACTACCTGTCCGGCTCGCTGCGCCAGCGCCGGACGGGCGTCGGCTGGCGCTCGCTGGTGGCCCGACCCGAGCCGGCCGCCGAGCCGGGTCTCACCCTGGTCGAGGTCGACGCGGCGTTCGCCGAGCTCGCCCTGCTCGCCGGCACCGGCTCGCAGACCACGCGGCAGCAACTGCTGGGGGAACTGATGGCGCGGGCGACCGCCGCGGAGCAGTCGTTCCTGTCCGGCCTGCTCACCGGCGAAACCAGGCAGGGCGCCTCCGAGGGCCTCCTGCTGCCGGCGATCGCTTCCGCCTTCGACGTGCCGCTGGAGGCTGTGCGCCGAGCGGCCATGTTCGCCGGCTCGATCCCGGTGGTGGCGGTCGCCGCGCAGGCCGGCGGCGAGCCGGCGCTGGAGGCGATCACGCTGCAGGTCGGACGCCCGGTGCTGCCGATGCTCGCCGCCAGCGCCCCGACGATCGCCGAGGCCCTCGACCGCTTCGGGCCCGGCACCGCGGTGGCCGTCGAGGCCAAGCTCGACGGTATCCGCATCCAGGTGCACCGCGAGGGCGACGCCGTGACGGTGTACAGCCGCAGCCTCGACGACATCACGGCGCGGCTGCCGCGGGTCGTGGCCGCAGCCGCGGAGCTGCCCGCCCGCCGCCTCGTCCTCGACGGCGAGGCGCTGGCGCTGCGGCCCGACGGGCGTCCGATGCTCTTCCAGGACACCGCCTCGGCCGGCGCCGCGCTGCGTCCGTTCTTCTTCGACCTGCTTCACCTGGACGACCTGGACCTGGTCGACGAGCCGTTCTCGTCGCGGCAGGCGCGCCTGGCCGAGCTCGCGCCCGCCGACCTGCTCGTGGATCGGGTGGTCACCGCCGACCTGTCCGCGGCGGAGGCCTTTTCGCAGACCGTGCTGGCCGCAGGGCACGAAGGGGTGGTGATCAAGTCGCTCGACGGCGGGTACGCGGCGGGTCGCAGGGGCGCCGGCTGGGTGAAGGTGAAGCCCGTGCACACCCTCGACCTCGTTGTGCTGGCGGTGGAGTGGGGCAGCGGCCGACGCCGTGGCTGGCTGTCCAACATCCACCTGGGCGCCCGCGACCCGGACAACGGCGGGTTCGTGATGCTCGGCAAGACCTTCAAGGGGATGACCGACCAGATGCTCAGCTGGCAGACCGAGCGGTTCCTCGCCCTGGAGACCTCCCGGAAGGGACCCGTCGTCTTCGTCCGGCCCGAGCAGGTGGTCGAGGTGGCGTTCGACGGCATCCAGCGTTCCACGCGTTACCCCGGCGGCATGGCCCTCAGGTTCGCCCGGGTGGTCCGCTACCGCGAGGACAAGACGGCCGACGAAGCGGACACCGTGTCCACGGTCCGGGCGCTCGCGGGCTAGCCCGCCGTCCGTACCACCCCCCACGGAACGGCTCACGCTCCGTTATCGTGCCTGCATGCGGTCGCTCAGGGCGTGGGTCCTCCTGCTGTGCACGGCCCTCCTGGCCGCCGTTCTCCCGGGGTGCGCCCGCACCGGGAACACCGACCTGCCCGCGGAACGGGTCCTGTTCATCGGCAACAGCTTCACCTTCTTCAACGGCGGCGTCGACCAGATGTTGAAGGGGCTGGCGCCGAACACGGAGGTGGAGAGCGCCACCCACGGGGGCTACACCCTCGCCATGCACCTCAACGACCCATCCACGATGGCCACGCTGCGCCGCGGCGGCTGGACACGGGTGGTGCTGCAGGAGCAGAGCTCCCTGCCGGTGCTCAGCTACCCCGACTTCTTCGATGCGGCGAAGGTGATGATCGCCGAGGTACGCAAGGTGCACGCTGCCCCCATGCTGCTGATGACCTGGGCACGGCCCGACGTGGTTGGTGTCGACACCGCTGCCCTGCGGTCGGCCTACACCACGGCGGGAAGGGACCTCACGACCATGGTGGTCCCCGCGGGCACGGCCTTCGGCGCGTCCCTCGCCGCGCATCCCGGACTCGTGCTCAACCAGTCCGACGGGCACCCGACCAGGGAGGGCACGTACCTGGCCGGCTGCGTGGTCTACGCGAGCCTGTTCGGCATGAGCCCGGTGGGCAACACCTTCACCGGCGGACTCGACGCCGACGTGGTCGCGGTGCTCCAGCAGGCTGCGGCGGCCGCGACCCGACACGGCTGAGCGCATTCCTGACACCTGTCGTCCGCGGAGCTGCTGGCTACAGTCGGGTCAGCAGGTCCACCGGCTGCAGGAGGTTCCCCGTGCGTACCGTTTCCCGAGTCCTCCCCGGCGTCCTCGCCGCCGTCGTCCTGCTGGGGGGCTGCACCGCACCCTCGGTCACGATCTCGTTCCCCACGCCCACCAGGACCCCCACGGACAAGGCGGTGGCCGAGGCGTGCACCGCGGTCCGCACAGCCTTCAACAACGCGGGAGCGACACTGAACACCGCCCTCCAGCAGATGAGCACTGATCCGCAGAAGGCGCTCGCCACCGTTCAGCCGGTGGTGGCCGAACTCGAGAGGGCCGTCACGAAGGTCGACAATCCCACCGTCCGCGCACAGGCGGACAAGACCGTCGCGGCGCTCAACGACGTGGTGACAGCCCTTCAGGCGGCCGTGCAGGACCCGTCCAAGATCACGGGGCTGGCTGCGCCCTTCGGGAAGGTGCAGACCGAGCTCACCGCCTTCGGCACTCTGTGCGGCGGGTGATCGAGCACCTCACCCACCCGCTCGCAGCCCGAACAGCAGGCTGGCGGCGACCGCGAGCATGATCGCCGCCACGAGCAGGTCGAGCGCCCGCCACGCCGCCGGCTGCGCGAACAGCGGACGCAGCGCCCGGGCACCGAACCCCAGGCCGGCGAACCAGAGCACGCTCGCCAGCATCGCGCCGCCGGCGAAGACCCACGGCGCCGGCTGCGTGGACGCCACCGAGCCGAGCAGGACGACGGTGTCCAGGTAGACGTGGGGGTTGAGCCAGGTGAGTGCCAGGGCGGTGAGCGCGACCGGTGCCAGGCGTCCCGGCGCACCGGCCCCGTCGGCGACGAGCGCCTCGGGACGCAACGCCCGCCGGAGCGCGGCGACCGCGTACCACAGCAGGACGGCGCTGCCGAGCACCGTGACCACAGCCAGCACCGGGCGGTGCGCCGACAGCACGGCACCGACCCCGCCCGTGCCCAGGCAGATCAGCAGGATGTCGCTGAGCGCACAGATCGCCACCACCACCCCCACATGTTCCCTACGCAACCCCTGCCGCAGGACGAAGGCGTTCTGGGCTCCGATGGCCACGATCAGGCTGAAGCCGAAACCAAGGCCGGCGAGGGCGGTGGGAAGCACAACCGGGAGCCTAGGATCGGCTGGCTCTGTAGTCCAACGAAACTTTCTGGACCTTCCTTAGCAGTGCTTAAGATGACAGGTATGGAGTGGGACCTTCCCCAGCTGCGTGCGCTGGCCGCCGTGGTCGACCATGGGACCCTCGAGTCCGCGGCGACCGCGCTGCACGTCACCCCGTCCGCGGTCAGCCAGCGGCTGAAGGCCCTCGAGCGTGCGGTCGGCGCCGTCCTGCTCCAGCGGAGCCGTCCGGTCACTCCGACGGCGGCCGGGCGTCCCGTCCTCCGGCTCGCTCGACAGCTCGAGGTGCTCGCCCGGGACGCGGACGTGAGCCTCGCCACCGGCGCCGGCCCGCCCCAGGTGCGGCTCGCGGTGAACGCCGACTCCCTCGCCACCTGGACGCTGGCCGCCCTCGCGCCTGTCGCCGGCCGCGTGCAGCTGGCATTCCTGCGCGAGGACGAGGGCCACACGACCGACCTCCTCCGCGACGGCACAGCGATGGCGGCGATCACGAGCCAGCGGGCCGCGGTCCAGGGGTGCACCGTCGAGCCGCTCGGCGCAATGCGCTACCGTCCCATCGCCGCCGGACCGTTCGTGGAGCGGTGGTTCGCTCGCGGCGTCACCCCGTCCGCCCTCGCCGTCGCCCCCATGGTCGCCTTCGACGCGCGCGACCGCCTCCAGTCCGACCGGCTGGTTGCGGCGGGGGTCGGTGCGGGCGCCCCGCCGGTCCACACCGTTCCGGCCAGCACTCAGTTCTCTGAAGCGATCAGGCTCGGTTACGGCTGGGGCATGCTGCCCGACCTCGAACACCGGACGTGGGAGGGCGTGGACCTGTCCGCGGTGCCGGGGTCGGCGCTCACCCCGCACGACGTGCAGCTGTACTGGCAGCAGTGGTCGCTGCAGACACCCAGCCTGGACGAGGTGGCCGCCGGAGTGCGGGCAGGAGCGGCGGCATGCCTGCTCGCCTGAGGCGGGAGCGCCACCCCTTCCCACCGTCATGCCGCGGCGGGTATAGCTGGAGGTGAGGAGGCGACATGGGCAAGGGTTACGTGGAACCGGAGTTCCAGCGCGACACGAAGTACATCCCCGACCGCATCACCCGTGACGGGCGGGACGGCTGGCCGGTGGAAGCGGGGCGCTACCGGCTCGTTGCCGCGAGGGCGTGCCCGTGGGCGAGCCGGGTGATCATCGTGCGGCGGCTCCTCGGACTCGAGGACGCACTCAGCATGGGGCTGTGTGGGCCGACGCACGACGAGCGCTCCTGGACGTTCGACCTCGACGAGGGCGGCGTCGACCCGGTTCTCGGCATCGAGCGGCTGCAGCAGGCCTACTTCGCGCGCTTCCCGGACTATCCCAAGGGCATCACCGTGCCGGCGATCGTCGACGTGCCGAGCGGCCAGGTCGTCACGAACGACTTCCCGTCCATCACGATCGACCTCGAGCAGGAGTGGACGAGGTTCCACCGCGACGGCGCGCCGCAGCTGTACCCCGACCACCTCCGCGACCAGATCGACGAGGTGAACGCGTGGGTGTACACCGAGGTCAACAACGGGGTGTACCGCTGCGGCTTCGCGGGCCGGCAGGACGCCTACGAGGAGGCGTACGACCGCCTGTTCGCCGCGCTCGACCGGCTCGAGGAGCGCCTGTCAGCGCGGCGCTACCTCGTCGGCGACCAGCTCACCGAGGCCGACATCCGCCTGTTCACCACCCTCGTGCGCTTCGACGCGGTCTACCACGGACACTTCAAGTGCAACCGCAACAAGCTGGTCGAGATGCCGGCGCTGTGGGGCTACGCGCGCGACCTGTTCCAGACCCCGGGCTTCGGCGACACCGTCGACTTCGGCCAGATCAAGACCCACTACTACGTCGTGCACTCCGACATCAACCCGACGGGGATCGTTCCGAAGGGGCCCGAGCTGGCCGCCTGGCTCAGCCGCCACGGGCGCGAGGCCCTCGGCGGCCGTCCGTTCGGCGACGGGACCCCGCCGGGGCGGGTACGCCCGGAGGAGTCGGTGCCGCCGATCCTCGTGCTCGACCTGGCGTCGGTCCGGGTCTGACCGTCAGCCGCGGCGCAGCCGGTCACGCAGCTTCAGCAGTTCGCGTCGCTGCGCGTCGGTGAGGCTCTGGATGCCGTGCTCATTGATCTGGTCGAGCAGCGCGTCGAGTTGCTCGCGGTCGGACTGGCGACGCTCGGCCTGGCGCGCCTCGGCGCGCGGCATCCGGCGCCCGCGCGGGGGCGTCCGGACCACTCCCGGCTTGCCGGGGATCCAATCGTAGGCGCTGAGCAGCCCGAACCGGCGGCCCATCACCGCCACGAAGAACAGGCTGGCGATCAGGCTGAGCAGTCCGCCGGTGTCGCCGGCGGCGAGCATGCTGAGGGCCTGGAGTCCGACGAAGACGATGCCGAGGATCCATGCGGGGATGCCGAAGAAGAACGGGCGCGTGGGGTACTCGGCGATCCACAGGAGCAGGACGGCGAGTTCGATCAGGTCGAGGCCGGCCAGAGCCGTGCCCCGCAACGCCGGGAGCAACGAGACCAGCACCGATGCCGCGGTGAGAGCGGCCCAGGTGCCCGCGAGCAGCCACACCATCCGTACGCGTCCGATGAGTCGCTCGAGGTCGGAACCGAAGTACCACAGCATCAGGGCGGTCAGGACGACCCAGAGGCTGTTGGCGAGGGGCCAGGTGACGAGCCGCCACACCTGGCCCGCGGCAACGGCGTCCCAGTAGAAGAAGAGCGCCCTCGGGATCGAGGAGGCGAAGAGCCCGACCAGGCCGGACAACACCCCGAGAAGGGCCACGAAGGTGGACGTGTTCACCTCGAGGCGCCCGAGGCGGAACCAGGGCTCGGTGGGGGAAGCGAAGTGACGGCTCACAGGCTCAAGGTTGCCAGACGCGGGCCAACTGACCCACACCTGGAAGGACATCAGGCCCCGCAGCGAGGAGCTGCGGAGCCTGACCCGATCTGCGCGCCCGGAGGGACTCGAACCCCCAACCTTCTGATCCGTAGTCAGATGCTCTATCCGTTGAGCCACGGGCGCAGGAAAGCGTCCTCAACCCTACTCGAACCGGACGTGAGGCGTCCAACCGGGTTGTCGAACACGGCTGGCGGGACGGGGGCCGGACCTTGTGCGCGCGTCAGGCGGTCGCGGAACGGAGGCCGACGAGCAGCGTCCGAGCGGGGCCGCGGTGAGCGCAGAGACACTGACGGTGCCATACCCGCAGGGGTGTGCGGAAGGCCCCGCCGCGTAATTGCACGGATGTCCATCGCCCTGCCACAGACCTTGCACCGCGGTGGAGGATGGGCCCAACCAGCCCACCGCGCAGACCGAGGAGACCCATGGTCGTGGACAGCATCGCCGCACCGTCGAACGCCCCCGTGAACGCCCCGGCGGAACTGCGGGAGTGGGTGGCAGGGGTGGCGGAGCTCACCCGTCCCGATCGCATCCACTGGTGCGACGGCTCGCAGGCCGAGCGTGACCGCCTCTACGCCGAAATGGTGGCCACGGGCATGCTGGTCGCCCTGAATCCCGCCCTTCGTCCGGGGTCCTACCTGGCCCGCTCCGCGGCCTCTGATGTGGCCAGGGTCGAGGGTCGCACCTTCATCTGCAGCGAGCGCGAGGAGGACGCCGGGCCCACAAACAACTGGGCGGAGCCGGCGGCCATGAAGCGGACCCTGGCGTCGCTGTTCGCCGGGAGCATGCGCGGCCGAACCATGTACGTCATCCCGTTCTCGATGGGCCCGATCGGCAGCGAGCTGACCCGCTTCGGCGTGGAGATCAGCGACAGCCCCTACGTCGTGGTGAACATGCGGCTCACCACGCGCATGGGGGCGGCGGCGCTGGACGCGATCGCCGCGGGTGCGGCCTGGGTGCCGGCGGTGCACTCGATGGGCTACCCCCTCGTGGACGAGGGCGGGAAGCCGCGGCCCGACGTCGCCTGGCCCTGCAACGAGGTGAAGTACATCACCCACTTCCCGGAGACCCGAGAGATCTGGTCCTTCGGTTCCGGCTATGGCGGCAACGCCCTGTTGGGCAAGAAGTGCTATGCGTTGCGGATCGCTTCGGTGCTCGCGCGCGACGAAGGGTGGCTCGCCGAGCACATGCTGATCCTGCGCATCACCGGTCCCGACGGCCGGGTGTTCCACCTGACCGCTGCGTTCCCGTCCGCCTGCGGCAAGACGAACCTCGCGATGCTGCGTCCCACGATTCCCGGCTGGAAGGTGGAGACCGTCGGTGACGACATCGCGTGGATGCGTCCGGGCAAGGACGGCCGCCTGTACGCCATCAACCCCGAGTACGGGTTCTTCGGCGTCGCGCCCGGCACGTCCGAGCAGACGAACCCCACCTGCCTGCACGCCCTGTCGCACGACACGATCTTCACCAATGTGGCCCTCACCGACGACGGCGACGTCTGGTGGGAGGGGCTGACGCCCGAGCCGCCGGCTCACCTCGTCGACTGGGAGGGCCTGGACTGGACGCCGGGGTGCGGCCGGCCGGCGTCCCATCCCAACGGGCGCTTCACCGTGCAGGCCGAGCAGGCCGAATCGATCGCCACCGACTGGGAGGACCCGGCCGGGGTGCCGGTCGACGTGATCCTGTTCGGTGGGCGGCGCGCCCACAACGTGCCCCTGATCAGCGAGTCGTACGACTGGCAGCACGGCGTGTTCGTCGGCGCAACGGTGTCGAGCGAGCAGACTGCGGCCGCGGAGGGCCTTGTCGGTGCACTGCGGCGTGACCCGTTCGCGATGCTGCCGTTCTGCGGGTACAACATGGCCGACTACTGGTCGCACTGGCTGCGGATGGGCGAGGTGCTGGGCGACCGCGCCCCCCGGATCTTCCAGGTGAACTGGTTCCGCAAGGACGCCACCGGTCGCTGGCTGTGGCCCGGCTTCGGCGAGAACTCGCGGGCCATCGAGTGGGCCCTGCGCCGGGTCGCCGGAGAGGTCGGTGCGGTGGACGCCATCTCGGGCCGCATCCCGGCGCCCGGAGACCTGAACACCGAAGGGATCGACATCAGCGACGCCGACCTGGCCGCGCTGTTCGCCCTCGATCCGCAGGCGTGGTCGGCGGAGGCCGACCTCACCGAGGAGTACTTCGCCCAGTTCGGCGGCAAGGTGCCCGAGGCGCTGAAGCAGCAGTTGTGGAACCTGCGCGAGCGCATCGCTGCCGCCCAGGACGCCGCCGGCTAGGCATCCCGGACGGGGATCCCGACGCATCGGGGACGGTTCCTGATGCGTCACCCCGACGCATCGGGGACGGTTCTCAATCCGGTCCGGACCGAATTGGGAACCGTCCCCAATCCGGTCCGCTCAGCCGAAGCGCACCAGGGCGACACCGACGACCGCGAGGGCTGCCCCGAGCAGGCGCAGCGGACTGGCCCGACGCCTGGCGATCCCGAGGTAGCCGCCGTGGTCGAGAACCAGCCCGGTGATCACCTGGCCGAGGAGGGTGACGCTCACCGCGAGGGACGTGCCGAGGATCGGCGCGTTGAACGCGTTGGCCAGCACGAACGCCGCGCCGAGCAGTCCGCCGGTGAGCATCCAGGCCGGCATCCTCCCGGGCCGGCGGACGCGCTGGCGCGTGGCCAGGTTCACCAGCAGGAGCCCGACCGCACCGACCAGGAAGGACACCAGCGCAGCAGCGAGTGCCGAGTTCATCACCTGGCCGAGGCGGCCGTTCACTGCGGTCTGTACCGCGCCCAGCGTCCCCACGAGAACGGCGACGACCCACAGCAGGGCCGCGGCCCGGGACCGGTTGGCTGCCTTCGTGGCGCCGACCCGTCCCACGAGGTTCACCAACGCCGCACCGACCACGACAAGCACCGCACCGAGCCCCCGTACGGGCGTGAGTGGACGGATCGTCATGCCGAACGCGCCGGTCATGTCGATCACCAGGCCGCCCAGGACCTGGCCGACCAGCGGCAGGACGACCGTGGCGGACGCCCCGATCCGGGGCAGCAGCACGATGTTCATGGTCAGGAAGACCAGGCCGCACGCGCCGCCCAACCAGATCCACCACGGTTGCGTGGTGGCCGTCTCCACCCAGGGCACATTCGTCCGTGTCAGCAGCGCGGCCAGGCCGAGCCCGGCCGAACCCACCGCGAAGGACACCAGGGATGCGGGCAGGATGGCCCCGAGGCGGCCCGCCAAGCGGGAGTTGATGGACGTCTGAACGGGGATCAGCCCGCCGAAGAGCAGTCCCAGCGCGAGTGCGAGCAGCACCAGGGGTCCCTCAGCGAAGGTCACGCACCGACCCTTGCTCCTCGAGGGGGGTCGACACCAGTACCTGTCCAGCGGATCGCACCGCCGGCTGACGCAATGGGGACGGTTCCTGTTGCGTCAGGTGACGCAACAGGAACCGTCCCCGGTGCGTCAGGTTGCGTCAGGTGACGCGTCGGGAACCGTCCCCCGTGCGTCAGTGGACAGGCTCCACGGCAGGCCAGCGACCGCGCAGGTAGGACGCGGGGTAGCGCGCCATCGCGTCGCAGTCGAGCTCGGCGGCGGCCCGCTGCGGCCAGGACGGCTCCCGCAGCGCCACCCGCGCGAGCGAGACCACGTCGGCGGAACCCTCGTCGAGGATCTCCTGGGCCTGGGCCGGCTCGGTGATCAGCCCGACGGCGCTCACCGGCAGCCCCGCTTCCCGGACAGCGCGCGCCAGCTTGACCTGGTAACCCGGCGCCGCCGGAATCTTCGCCACCACGTTGCCGCCGGAGGACACGTCGATGAGGTCCACACCGTGCTCACCGAGCATGCGCGCGACCTCCGTCGCCTCCTCGACCGTGAACCCGCCCTCGGTCCACTCGGTCGCCGAGATGCGGACGAAGAGTGGCTTGCCTTCCGGCCACACCGCGCGGACGGCGTCCGTCACCTCGAGCAGCAGGCGGCTCCGCCCGGCCAGGTCGCCGCCGTAGGCGTCCGACCGGTGGTTCGACAGCGGCGAGAGGAACTGGAACAGCAGGTAGCCGTGGGCGGCGTGCAGCTCGACCGCATCGAAGCCGGCTGCGTCCGCACGCCTCGCGGCCGCCGCGAACGCCTCCACCACCTGGGCGAGGTCGTCGAGGGTCGCCTCACGCGGCACGGCCAGGCCCGGGAACGGGACCGCCGACGGGCCGATCGTCTGCCAGCCGCCGTCCTCGAGTGGCACCGAGCCCGACCGGTTCGGCTCCCACTCCCGGTAGACCGAGGCCTTGCGTCCCGCGTGCTGCAACTGGACAGCCATCGCCGCGCCCTGCCGATGGCAGAAGTCCACGATCCGCCGCCACGCCGCAACCTGTTCGTCGTTCCAGATGCCGGTGCACTGCGGGGTGATCCGTCCCTCGGGAAGCACACCGGTGGCCTCGGCGATGATCATCCCGAAGCCGCCGGTCGCCCGCGCACCGAGGTGCACGAGGTGCCAGTCGGTGGGGACGCCGTCGCGCGCCTCGCACTGGTACTGGCACATCGGCGCAAGGAAGATCCGGTTCGGAATGGTGAGGTCCCGCAGCTGCAGCGGGTCGAAAAGGGACGACATGGTTACAGGCTAGGGACGGCTCTGTTGCGGCCGGCCGGTTGTCCGGAATTCGCCCCTAGCCTCGACGCAGGGGTGAGGCGGATGACCGACGCGGCGGACTGGAGGGAGCGCCAGGCCATGGCCGCGACCGCCTGGGACCTCACTCCCGACGAACTCGTGGTCACCGCCTGCCGTCACCTGCGCCCGGGCAACGCGCTCGACCTGGGCGCCCGGGAGGGCTCCAACTCCCTCTGGCTGGCCGGACGGGGCTGGCGCGTCACCGCGGTCGAGCCGGCCTCGGTCTCTGTGGGACGCCTCCAGGGCCGCTCGGCCCTGCTGAGCCACCCCGTGGACGCCATCGCCACCGACACGGTCGCCTACCGTCCCGCTCCGGGAGCCTTCGACCTCATCCTGCTGAGCTACCTCGCCCTGGCCGAGGGCCAGCTGCGGCGCCTGTTGGCCAACGCCGTGCCCGGGCTCGCTGGCGGCGGGCTCGTGCTGGTGGTCGGCCACGACCTGTCGAACCTCGAAGGCGGCTGGGGCGGCCCGAGGGATCCGGACCTGCTCACCACCCACGACCACCTGGCCGACCTGCTCGCGGCGCTGGGCCTCCACGTACGGCGAGCCGAGGTGGTCCGGCGCCGGATACCGGGCGAGGTCGGCGTCCACACCGCACTCGACCATGTGGTGGAGGCGGTGCGGCCGGCCGCCTGACTCAGTGCGCCACGTGGAACCGCCGACGGCGGTGGCTCGGGCTCTCGATCTCGTCCAGCACAGCCAACGCGAGGTCCGCTGCCGAGATATGTGAGTTGCCGTCGGCGTCCTTCAGGAGCACGTCGTCGCTGATCCGGTACGCCCCGGTCTCGGTGCTCGGCACCCAGGCCCCGAACTCGGCAGCGGGGCTCACGTAGAACCAGTCGAGGGCTTCCGGCGCCTCCCTCAGCTTGTCCAGCTTGTACAGGCCCAGTTCGATCTCCGGCAGCACCTCCGGCGCCGGCGAGGAGACATCGAACAGCCGCGGTCCCCCCTCCTCCACAAGGACGGAGGACACACCGCCGAGCACCCCGAGCCGGACGCCGGCGCGCTCGGTGAGCGACACCAGCTGGTCGAAGACGGCTTCCACCTTCCCGGCCATGTCACCGCGCGGGGACAGCGCCTCGAACAACACGTCGACACCCGTGACCGCCTGTTGCAGCACGTCCGCATCGAGCGCCGAGCCGGTCACGTAAGTGACCCCGGGCACCGGGTCGACCGGCGCCGTCCGGCTGTAGGCGGTCACCTCGTGACCACGCCTCGCCGCCTCCCTCACGACGGCGCCGCCCCCGTAACCCGTGCCTCCGAGCACCGCAATCCTTGCCATGCGACTTCCTCCGTCCGTCGAAACCCGTTGTGGGTGGAAGGCGGTTGAGGGTTCAACTATTCCCGTCGCGCGGCCCTCACGGCCGTCGGAACTGCGAGACGTCCCTGGTGAGCACGATGCCCTCGGCCAGGACGCGGACCTTCTGGTTGGTGCGCTGGCTCACCTCGCGGAGCAACTCGAAGGCCTCCTCCTCGTCGACCTCGCGCACCGCCATCACGATCCCGAGCGCCGCACCGATCGTGCGCGCAGAGCGGAGGGCGGCCTGGAGGTTCACCGCCTGCTCGCGAATGAGGATGCCGTCGGTCCGGAGTTCTTCGATCATCGCCCTGTCGACGACTCCCCTCGCCTCGAGGTCGTCGATACGGACCCGCTGGAGGTCGGCGTCACTCTCGGCGGCGTCGGCCCTGGAGCTCGCCGCCTCGGCGCCCGACAGCAGGGCGTCGATGTCGGCGCGGTTCGCCGCCAGCTTCGCGGCGAGTTCGTCGTAGCGGGCGGCGTCTTCACCGCCGCCGGGTGTCGCACCGGATGCCATGAGCCGAGTATGCAGGCGTCGCGACCGGAGAAGAAAGGTGGGGAGCGCAGACCGCTCGCCCGGCGGCACGCGAGAGGCGAACGCCCCTCCCGAGGAACTCTCGGGAAGGGCGTTCGACCCTGTCATGGCGGAGGTGCGGGGATTTGAACCCCGGATCGGGTTTAAGCCCGAAACCCGCTTAGCAGGCGGGCGCCATAGACCGGACTAGGCGACACCTCCAAGACCGCAGGTCAGCCTACAAGGCAGCGCTCAGCGGCGGCAAAGTGAGCCAGAATCGGGCAGTTTGGCGCACGACGGTACCCTTGATCCGGCTCTGCTTCTGTAGTAAGGACCTCCCCGCTGATGAGTAATGACCTTTCGGCGCCCGACGGCGCCCCTGCGCGGCGTGTCGCCGACTCCGATTCCGTCGGTGATGCCGGTGGGCCTGCCAGGCGCGCGGCGGGGGTCAGGCAGGGCTTCGCCGGTGCGCTCGGCTGGACGGCGCTCGGCGCGCTGATCCCCGGTCTCGGGCTCGTTCGCGCGGGACGCAGGGCCAGCGGCGGCATCGTGCTCGGCCTGTTCGTCCTCCTGGTCGGCGGGGCGGCGGCCCTCTACGTCGTCAATCCCAAGTTCGTGAAGGACACCGTCCTCAGTACCCAGGGCGTGCCCCAGGCGCTCGCGCTCGCCCTCGTCGTGATCGCCCTCGTCTGGGTCGTCGTGATCGGGGTCAGCCACCTCGCCCTGCGCCCGGCCAACCCCTCGGTGGGCCAGCGCGCCGCCGGCGCTGCCGTGGTGGGCATCCTGTCGTTCGTCGTGGCAGCCCCGATGGCGATCGGCGCGAACCTCGCCTGGATCTCCGGCACCACTGCCGACACCATCTTCGGCAACGACGACACACCGAACTCCACCCAGCCGACCATCGACGCCGCGGATCCGTGGGCGAACAAGGACCGGCTCAACTTCCTGATCATCGGCGGCGACTCCGGCACCGGCCGCTCGGCCTCCGAGGGCGACCGCACCGACACCGTCATCGTCGCCTCGATCAACACCCACAGCGGCGCGACCACGCTGTTCACGCTGCCGCGCAACACCGAGAAGATGCCGTTCCCGGCAGACTCGCCGCTGCACAAGTACTACCCGAACGGGTTCACCTCGCCCAACCCGAACGCCAGCCTCTACGACCGATCGCAGTTCCTGCTCAACGCCATGTACCGGGTGGTTCCGACCCGCGTGCCGCACAACGTCCTCGGCAAGACGAAGGACTTCGGCGCCAGCGTGATGAAGGTGTCGGTCGGCTACGCGCTCGGCCTGCCGATCGACTATTACGTCAAGGTCAACATGGACGGGTTCAAGGACTTCATCAACGCCATCGGCGGCATCACGGTGAACATCAACTACAAGATCCCGATCGGCGGCCAGACCGACGCGCACATCCCGCCGAGCGGCTACCTGAAGGTCGGGCCGAACCAGCACCTCAACGGCCACGACGCCCTCTGGTACGCCCGTGGCCGCTACGGACTGGACGACTACAAGCGCATGGAGCGCCAGCGCTGCGTGATCAACGCGGTCGTGCAGCAGACCACCCCGCAGGTGGTGCTCACCAACTTCCAGGACATCGCCAGGGCGGGTGAGAACACCATCACCACGGACGTGCCGCGGAACCTGCTGGCCGACCTCGTGGACCTCGGCATGAAGGTGAAGAACACCAAGCTCCGCAGCGTGGTGTTCACGCCGGGCGTCGCGGGCTTCCAGTCCTACGCCCCGAACTGGACGGCGGTGCGCAACCGCGTCCAGAAGGCACTGAAGGAGACCGACCGGGGCGTCGAGCCGACCGCCACCCCGACCGCCACGGCCTCGGGAACGGCGAGTGCCAAGCCCACCTCCACAGCGACGGGCAAGGCCAAGAGCGACGACCTGGAGAGCATCTGCGGGTACCACCCGGAGAAGGGCTGACGCACTGGCCTGGGAAGGGCCGGACGGGATTCCGTCCGGCCCTTCGCGCCGGTTCAGGCGTAGCCGCGGTCGGCGTCCAGGCGGCGGGTGATGTCGGCGCCCAGCTCGTCGAGCTCGGACGGGTGGCCGCGGGGGACGATCATCTGCACGCGTTGGCCATCGGACCGGTGCAAGGTGATGCGGTCGGCACCGCGCGTGACCCGGGTCACGTCCGCCCACCTGCCCGAGAAGGCGGAATCCCGTCCCTCGATGGCGTACCCGTCGTCATCGAGGACGACCTCGACCCGGGTCACCCGCGACGCCCACCACGCCGCGCCGAACAGCGCCAGTCCGAGGCCGAGCACGATCAGGCCGATCACGCTCAACGCGAGGTTGCGGTCGAGCAGCTCCGCCATCAGGACCACCACGAGCCCGACGGCCATCAGGACCGCCGCAAGGCCGAGGGCACGCAGGGGCGGGCGCTGCCGGATCTGGTGAGTCGTTGACGCCACCTGCCCCCCGTCCGTCGGTGTACGCGCGGCGAGGGTGGGATTCGAACCCACGGAGCCTTTCGGCTCGGCCGCTTTCAAGGCGGCTGCACTAGTCCACTATGCGACCTCGCCAGGTCGGCTCATCCTACCGGGCAGCCGTGTGGCCGTGCTGACCACCGCTCCCGGCTACGTGCGCGGGATGGAAAGCTGGGAGCATGCGCATCGTCACCGTCACCGAGCCGGGCGGGCCGGAGAACCTGGTCCTCGCCGACGCCCCGCGTCCTGGACTCCGTCCGGGCGATGTCCTCATCCGCGTCCGCGCGGCGGGGGTGAACCGGGCGGACCTGCTTCAGCGCCAAGGTTTCTACCCGCCCCCGCCCGGCACCAGCGAGGTGATCGGCATGGAGGTCTCGGGCACGATCGAGGCCCTTGGCGAGGGGGTCAGCGGCTGGGAACCGGGTGAGGAGTGCGTCGCGCTGCTCGCCGGGGGCGGCTATGCGGAGTTCGTCGCCGTCCCCGCCGGCCAGGTGGTGCCGGCTCCGCCCGGGGTCGACCTGGTGAGCGCCGCCGGGCTGATAGAGGTGGCCGCGACCGTGGTCTCCAACTTCGCACACGTGCACCTCACCGCCGGCGAGACCGTCCTGATCCACGGGGGAGCCGGCGGCATCGGCACGTTCGCGATCCAGTACGCCCGCGCCCTCGGCGCCCGCGTCCTCGTCACGGCGGGGACGCCGGAGAAGCTCGAGTTGTGCCGCAGCCTCGGCGCCGAGGTGGCCATCGACTACCACGCGGACTGGGCGTCGACGGTGATGGAGGCGACCGGCGGGCGTGGCGTCGACGTGGTGCTGGACGTGATGGGCGCCAAGTACCTCGAGGCCAACGTCGGCGCACTCGCCATGGACGGCAGGCTGGTGGTCATCGGCCTGCAGGGCGGCCGCAAGGGCACGCTCGACCTCAACCGACTGCTCACGCGTCGCGCGACCGTCACTGCCACCAGCCTGCGGTTCCGGCCGGTGGAGCAGAAGGCGGCGATCTGCGCGGAGGTGGCCGCCAGGGTGTGGCCCCTGATCGCGTCCGGCCGGATCAGGCTCGCGCCGGAGACCCGCTTCCCGCTGGAGCAGGTCGCGGACGCGCACCGCCGCCTCGAGTCCGGGGAGAACACCGGCAAGGTGCTCCTGACCCTCTGAGCGTCCAGTAGTGAAGTTTTCAACAGTGTGGACGACGCTGTGGATAGCGCGCTCCGCGTCCCGACGCAGACGCCCCCGACGTTCACATCCGCCCGCGATATTTCGGGGGCGCAGGTGAAGTTCGGGGGCGTTTGGGTCAGGAGCGCCAGGTGCGCCACAGCCGGGCGTACTCGCCGTCGCGGGCGATCAGCTCGGCGTGCGAGCCCAGCTCGGCGATGCGCCCATCGATCACGACAGCGATCCGGTCGGCATCGTGGGCGGTGTGCAGGCGGTGGGCGATGGCGATCACCGTCCGGTCCTCCAGGAGGGCCGCCATCGAGCCTTCCAGGTGCCGGGCGGTGCGGGGGTCGATCAGCGAGGTCGCCTCGTCCAGCACCAGCGTGTGCGGGTCGGCCACCATCAGCCGCGCCAGTGCCACCTGCTGGGCCTGGGCCGGCGTCAGGTGGACCCGCCCGTGGCCGAGGACGGTGTCCAGGCCCTGCGGCAGCCGCTCGACCCAGTCGAGGGCATCGACGGCACGCAGCGCGTCCAGCACGGCCTGGTCGGCCTCCTCACCCTCGAGCTGGCGGTCCCGGGCGAGCACGATGTTGTCGCGGACGGTGCCGACGAACACGTGGTGCTCCTGGGTGACCAGCGCAACCTCCGTGCGCAGCACGTCCAACGGCAGCTCCATGACGTCCACACCGCCGATGTCGACCTCGCCGGTACGGGGACCGTTGATGCCGGCCAGCAGCCTTCCCAGCGTCGACTTGCCCGAGCCGGACGGCCCGACGATGGCCAGGCGTTCACCCGGACGCAGGTCGAGGTCGATGCCGTGCAGCACGTCGGTGCCCGGACGGTACGCGAACCGGAGGTCGGTCCCCACCACCTCCGTGCCTTCCGGCAACGCCTCGCCCGGCGTCCGGTCCTCCGGGACCTCGGCAACACCCAGCAGGCGCGTGGTCGCGGCCAGGCCCACCTGCAGGGTGTCGAAGACCTGGATCAGCCGGTCCATCGGCTCGACGAGACCCTGGACGTAGATCGCCGCGGTGGTGATCTGGCCCAGCGTCACCCAGCCCTGGGAATAGCCCCACGTGCCGAGCAGCACCACGCCGACCAGCGGCAACTGGTAGGAGACGTCGAGGAAGATGAAGAACAGGTTCCGCAGCGTCATCGTGTAGCGCTCGGCCTGGTTGGACTGGTCGATGTCAGCGTCGCCGATGGCGATCCGCCCCTCGCCCAGGCCCAGCGCCTCGACCGTCCGCGCCCCCTCCACGGTCTCGGTCGTCGTGGAGTTGATGCGTGAGTACGTGCCGGACTCGGTGATGTAGCCCGCGCCGGCGTTCCTCAGGTACGCCTTCGTGGCGAGCACCAGCACGATGAGCGACCCCACGATCGAGATCGCCAGGAACGGCGAGTTCAGCACCAGGGCCACCAGGCTGGCGCTCACCAGCACCGCCGACATCACCAGTTGGGGGAACGCCCAGCGCACCGACTGGCTCATCTTCGACACGTCCGAGGTGATCCGGGTGAGCAGGTCGCCGCTGGATGCGGCCTCGACCCGTCCGAGGGGCAGCCGGAGCACGGTGCCGACGATCTCCTCGCGGGCGGCGGCCAGCAGGTCGTAGCCCAGCACGGCGGACGCCCTGCGGGCAGCGAACACCAGCCCCGCCTGCACCACGACGACCACGATCACGCCGATCACGATCGTGTCCACCTGGCCGGCCGCGGCCGATCCGCCGGTGACCTCGTCCACCAGGTCGCCCAGCAGGCGCGGAACCACCAGGCCAGCCATCGCCGCGGCCAGGTTGGTCGCGACCGTGAGGACGAACATCGGCTTGCGGGTGCGCAACAGGCGCTTCACGAAGCCCCACGCGGCCACGTTCCCGGCCACGGGCAGCCCGCGCTCCGGATTGCGGGACGCGGCGTAGAACGCGCGGGCACGCTCGGCGCGCAGGCGGTGCCGTCGCCACAGCGCGGCCCAGCGCTCGGCCCACGGCAGACCGGGAGTGACCAGCAGCTCTTCGGGCACATGTTCCTGCCCTCGGTGGGAGGCCCAGGTGTCCTGCGCGCCGACGGCGGCGTCCGGGCGGCTCCCCTGGGAGTTCGACTCGCCGGTCGGCGGGCGTCCGGGCGTCGCAGGGGCCGCGCGCCCACCGACCCGGTGGTCGTCCAGGGTCGCCTCGTCGTCGGGAAGCGGACGCGACGACGTGGTGCGGGTTTCGCTGCTCATTCGGCCCCCCCGCGGAGGTGTCCGGGGAGCGCAGCGGAGGAGGACAACTCCGTGGGGTGATTCACTCGTCCTCCTCCATCCCTCGTCCCACGACGGCGCGGTAGCGCTCGTCAGCCAGCAGTTCGGTGTGCGTCCCGCGGGCGACCTCGCGTCCGTCCACCAGCAGGCTGACCTCGTCGGCCCGGTGCAACAGCAGGGGCGAGGCGGTCATCACGACGCTGGTGCGTCCGCGCCGGTGCTCGACGAGCCGCTCGGCGATCGTGGCCTCGGTGTGCGCGTCCACGGCCGAGGTGGGCTCGACCAGCACCAGGACCTCGGGGTCGAGCAGGAGTGCCCGGGCCAGGACGATCCGCTGGCGCTGGCCACCGGACAGCCCCCGCCCGAGCTCGTCGATCGTCCCCTCCCAGCCTCCGGGGAGCCCGGCGTAGACGTCCTCGGCCGCAGCAGCGTGCAGGACGGCCTCCGCCTGGGCACGGGAGTGGGTCCCCCACGGGTCGAGGGCCTGCTGCAGCGTCCCGGCGAACAGCTGGCTCGCCGTGTCACTCACGACCACCGTGCGTCGCAGGGACGCCAGCGGCAGCCGGCTGTAGTCGACGCCGTCGGCCGTCACGCCCCACTCCCGGGCACCCTCCACCGCGTCCCGGGCTGCGGCGGCCGCCCGGCGCGCCTCCCGCTCAGCCCGGGCCAGACGCGCGGCGCGACCCGTCAGCTCCGACTCGTCCTCCTCGTCGGACGTGACGTGCTCGGTGGGCAGGTAGCGCCCGAGGCGGTCGGCGAGAGCGGCCGAGTCCTCAGGGACGGCGCTCACGACGGCGAGGAAACGTCCCGGTTCCACCGCCACGCCCGACGCGCCGTCCCGCAGGCGCGGGCGCGGTGACAGCGGCTCGTCGCCCTGGCTGAACGGCAGCTCCGGGTTCAGCAGGGCGATCGTCTTGCGCGCCGAGACCAGCCCCTGCACCCATTTCTGCGCGAACTCGAAGAAGGTCTGCAGCGGCCACACCATGAACAGGGCGTAGCCGACGAAGCTGATCAGCTGGCCGACGGTGAGCCGGCCGGCGAGCATCTCGTGGGAACCCAGCCACACGAGGGTGACCAGCAGCATGCCGGACACCAGCACGCTGATGGTCTCGGTGACCGCCTGCCAGGTGCCGGTGGCGACGCCGAGCCGGCGCACCTTCTGCGACTGGACGGCGTAGTTGTTGCCGAACGTCCGCTCACCGCCGATGCCCCGCAGGATCCGCAGCCCCGAGACGATGTCGGTGGCCATGGACGTGAGCTCACCAGTCTGGGTGCGCTCGGCGGTCTGCGCGTGGTTGAGCGGACGCAGCACCGGCGACGCCGCCCCCACGAGGAGGGGCGCGGCGATCAGCACCACCCAGCCCAGCGGCGGGGAGGTGGTGAACATCAGCGCACACACCAGGGCGAACGCCGCCAGCGAGCCGAGCCCCCGGGACACCACCTCGATGGTCTGGCCGAAGGTGTTGGAGTCGGAGGAGGAGATGCTCAAGACCTCGCCGGTGGGCAGCCGCCGGCTCAACACGTGGCCGAGCTGGACGGCCTTGCGGGTCACCAGCTTCTGCGTGCCGTACAGCGCGATCAACCAGCCGCGCACCGCCAGCGTGTGCTGGGTGATGCCGGCCGCGGCGCCGCAGAGGATGACGAAAGCCAGCAACGCAGCCCAGCCGAGGGTCGCCCAGATGTCGCCGCGCAGGACGCCGGAGTCGATCGCCTTCCCCAGCAGCAACGGGCTCAGGGCCCCCGGCAGGAACCACACCAGTCCCGCCACCGCCATGGCAGCGACCACGTCCCACTGCACCCGCAGCAGCCAGGCCAGGAAGCTGGCCGGGCTGCGGGTGTCCGGGCGTGCCGTCTCCGCCGCCGTGTAGGCGTCGACGTGTGGTGGGAAGTCATGCATAGCCGACAAACATTACGCTTCCCGATCCCGGCTGTCAGGCCGCAATCCTGCGAATTCGGGCGCGGAGGCGGGACCGTCCCACGAGTTCCGCAGGGTGTGGCCCCCTAGAATCGGGCCACCGAGTGAGGAGCCGGTCATGCAGGTCGAGTTCGCCCCGTCCGCGCAGTCGAGCGTGGGGATCGAGTGGGAGCTCGGGCTGGTCGACCTGGACAGCGGCGAGCTGACGCCGGCGGCGTCCCGGGTGCTGGACGCGTGCGGCGGTGGCGAGGACGAGCCGATCCGCAAGGAGTACCTCCAGAACATGATCGAACTGGTCTCGGGTGTGCACCGCACGGCCGGCGAGGCCGTGGCGGACGTCGCCGACCGGTTGGCCGAGGTCCGCGACGTCACCTCGACGATGGGGTTGGGACTGGTCGGCTCCGGCACCCACCCGTACAGCCGCGCCGCCGAGCAGCTTCGGTTCGGCGGGCCACGGTACGACCGGGTCGCGGAACGCAACGGCTACTGGGGACGCCAGATGGCGATCTGCGGGACGCACGTGCACGTCGGCGTCGACCACCGCGACAAGGCGTTGCCGATCACCACGGGCCTGGCACGCTTCTACCCCTACCTGCTGGCGGTCACCTGCTCCTCGCCCTTCTGGGAGGGCGAGGACACCGGCTACGCGTCCCAGCGCACGATGATCTTCCAGCAGCTGCCCACGAACGGCCTGCCCTACCCGATGAGCCGCTGGGGCGAGTTCGAGGAGTTCGCGCAGGACCTGGTCGAGAGCGGGATGATCAGCATGCCCGGGGAGATCCGGTGGGACGTGCGCCCGTCCCCCCGGTTCGGGACGGTCGAGAACCGGACCGGCGACTCCGTCCCCACGCTCGCGGAGCTGGGGTGCGTGGCTGCGCTGACCCAGTGCTTCGCCGAGTACATCTCCCGCACCTATGCCCACGACCAGACGTTCGAGTCGTTGCCGCCGTGGCTGGTACGGGAGAACAAATGGCGGGCTGCCCGCTACGGGCTGGACGCGGACGTGATCACCCCGAACCGCAGGCGCAGGGAGGTGCCGCTGCGCGAGGGACTGGACCAGTGGCTGGACCGCCTCGCACCGGTGGCCCGCGACCTCGGGTGCGAGGCCGAGCTGGCGTTCGCGTCCGAGCTCAGCACAGGTGGGGCCAGCTATGAGCGCCAGCGTGCCGCCGGGACTCCAGCGGCGGCGCTGCGACTCCTGCTGGCCGAGACCGGGCAGCGGACGCCGTTCGGCGACTGAGTAACCTGTGCGCCGTGAAGCCCTTCCTGCTGCTGGCCACCCGTGACCACAACGAGGCTGCCGCGGCCGAGTACCGCTCGGTCCAGCGCCACGCCGGACTGGAGCCCGGACAGCTCGTGCACGTGCGGGTGGAGTCCGAGCCCCTGCCCCCGCTCGACCTGGACGACTACTCCGGGGTGATCCTGGGCGGGAGCTCGTTCAACATCTCCGACTCGCAGAAGACGGAGATCCAGCAGCGGGTCGAGGCGGACCTGCTCGCGCTGATCGACGAGATCGTCGACACCGACTACCCGTTCCTCGGCATGTGTTACGGGGTCGGGGCGGTCACCACCCACCTCGGCGGGGTCGTCGACCGTAGCTTCGGCGAGCCGGTCGGGCCCACGGTGATCACCCTCACCGAGGCCGGGCGCAGCGACCCGCTGCTGGCCGGCGTCCGTCCGTCCTTCTCGGCCTTCGTCGGCCACAAGGAGGCCGCGAACGGCGCGCCGTCCGGGGTGGAGCTCCTGGCCACCGGCGAGGACTGCCCGGTGCAGATGTACCGGGTGGGCGCCAACGTCTACGTCACCCAGTTCCATCCCGAACTGGACGCCGACGACCTGACCGCGCGGATGCGGATCTACCAGCACGCCGGCTACTTCGACCCGTCCGAGCTGGACGACCTGATCGCGATGGCCCACGCCAGCGCCGTGGACGGCCAGCAGCACCTGGTGCTGCGCAATTTCGCGGCGCGCTACGCCCGCGACTGACGCAGTGGGGACGGTTCCTGATGCGTCAGGCTGACGCATCAGGAACCGTCCCCAGTGCGTCATCCCCGGTGCATCAGCGGAGCTTGTAGGCGCGGAAGAGGACGGCGTTCGCCACCCCGAGTGCGGCGCCGGACTGCGACGTGAAGCCGGTGATCAGGTCGCGCGGGGACGGGTGGCCGGGAATCGAGGCCAGGTACTCGGCATGCGCCTCGAGGGACGCGATGCCGCGCTCGAGCGGCTCCCCGGAGATGTCCACGCCGTGCGTGGGACGGCTGTCGCCGGCCACGAGCAGCCAGGTGGCGCCCCACTTGGGAAGGCCCTCCTCCGCCGCCAGTTCGGGGAACACCCAGGTGTTGTCCGCGTCGCGCACGGCATCAGCGCAGGCCAGGCCCGCGGCACGGTGGTCGGCCTGGTTGAGTCCGGCCACGAAGTCGATCTCCCACGAGCCCGTGACCACCACGTCCGGCCGGAAGGCCCTGATCTCGCGGGCGATGTCGCGGCGCAGGTCGAGCGAGTACACCAGCATGCCGTCGGGGTGGCTCAACATGGTGAGCCGGCTCACGCCGACCGCCTCACAGGCCCGACGCTGCTCGCCGGCGCGCAGCGCCCTCGTCTCCTCCGGGGGGATCTGCATGCCGGCCTCGCCCTCGGTCAGCAACAGGTAGGCGACCTCCACGCCCCGCGCCGTCCACGACGCGACCACAGAGGAGGTGCCGTACTCGACGTCATCGGGGTGCGCCACCACGCAGAGCACGCGCTGGAAGTCGGAGTCGGGAAGGAGTTCGAGCTTCGGTGCGTCCATGCCGACAAGCTAGGGCCGCCGCCACGACCCGCGGCAGTGGCAGCACTGCCCCCGGTCAGTGCGCCCGCATGGTGGCGAGGGTCGGGCCCTGCAGCGGCGGGACGTGCCAGAACACGCCGGACGCGCCGTCGGCGCCGATCCGCACCCGGAGCGTGTGCGGCGTGTCGGTGAACACCAGCTTCAGCAGCAGGTCCCCCGCCTCGTCCGCCCCTGCCGCCAGGGCCACCGGGACGACGACGTCGCCGAGGGGGAGCGGCTGGCGCCGCCACGCGCCCGCCCCGGCGTCCAGCTGGACCAGCCAACCCTCGGCGACCATCGACACCGCGAACCGGGTGCCGTCACGACGCACGGTGATGTCGGCCAGGTCCGGGCCGGCGGAGAGCTCCTCGTCCGCGCGCATCATGGACGGATCCACCGGGACGGGGCCGCCGGCGCCCCAGTGGGAGCCACGGCCGCTGTCCGCGGGGACCTCCAACTGCGTGCCCTCCGCGGCCGGGCCGACGTCGTCGAGGTGCTGCCAGACCACGTCGATCAGTTCCTGGGTGGAGGACTGGGCGGACTGGATCGCCACCACCAGCCCCCGCTGCGGCAGCACGAACGCGAACTGGCCGTGCGCGCCGTCCAGCCGGAACCCCTCACGGTTCATCCACACCTGGTAGCCGTAGCCGTACGTCCATTCGGCGCTGTCCTCATCGCCCGTCGCCACCTGCCGGGCCGTGGCGCGCGCCACCCAGCCCTCGGGCAGCAGCCGCCGCCCCTGCCACACACCGTCGCTGCGCAGCAGCTCGCCCATCGCGGCCAGCCCCGTCACGTCGATGTGGAGCCCGCTCCAGCCAAGGCACCGCCCGAGCGGATCGGTGTCCCAGGTGGCGTCGATGCCCAACGGCTCGAACAGGCGCGGACGGAGATAGTCCAGCAGGTCCTGCCCGCTGTACCGGCGTACCAGCTCGCCGAGCAGGAAGGTCGCCCCGTTGTTGTAGGTGTGCAGCTCCCCGACCGCTCCTCGAGGCGCCGTCGCGAGGAAGCCCGACACCCACTGCTCGGCCGGAAGGTTCTCGATCAGCGCCGGCAGCGTGTCCTCGGTGTGCCCGGTGGACATCGAGAGCAGGTGGTGCACCGTCCAGTCGGCCGCGCCCGGCGCCGGCTCGGACGGGAAGTCGTCGGCCAGCAGGTCGGCCAGGCGGTCGTCCAGGCAGAACCGGCCCTCGCCGACGGCGATGCCGACCGCCGTCGCGGTGAACGTCTTGCTGGCCGAGTACACCAGGGTGCGGTCGCCGGGACGGTACGGCTCCCAGTACTGCTCGAGCACGCGCACGCCGTCCCGCAGCACCGTGAGGGCATGCAGCTCCAGCCCGGGATGGGTGGAGAGCGCGGCGACCAGTCCGGTCAGCTCGGGCGTCCCTTCGGGCTGTTCTCCGCGGTCAGCATCGGATTGCGCACCACGACATCGCCGAGCGCGTCGTCGATCCGCGACATCACCTCGGGCGTGAGCACCACGCCGGACGCCGCGACGTTCTCGTTGATCTGCCGAGGACGCGACGCGCCGATGATCGCGCAGGCCACGTTCGGGTTCTGCAGCACCCAGGCGACGGCCAGCTGCGCCATGGTGAGCTCCAGCTCGTCGGCGATCGGACGCAGCCGCTGCACGGCGGCCAGAACGTCGTCACCCATCAGGCGCTGGATCATGTTCGCGCCGCCCTTGTCGTCGGTCGCCCGCGAGTTCTTCGGGGCAGCCTCGCCCGGCAGGTACTTCCCGGTGAGGACGCCCTGGGCGACCGGCGACCAGCAGATCTGCGAGATGCCGAGCTCGGTCGACGTGGGCACCACCCACTCCTCGATCACCCGGTAGAGCATCGAGTACTGCGGCTGGTTGGAGATCAGCTGGAAGCCCAGGTCGGTGGCCAGTTCGTGCGCCGCGCGGATCTGGTTCGCGTCCCACTCGCTGACCCCGATGTAGAGCGCCTTGCCCTGCCGGACGATGTCGGCGAACGCCCGCATGGTCTCCTCCAGCGGGGTTTCGTGGTCGTAGCGGTGGGCCTGGTAGAGGTCGACGTAGTCGGTCCGCAGGCGCTTCAGCGAGCCGTTGATCGACTCCATGATGTGCTTGCGGGACAGGCCGGAGTCGTTGGGACCCTTCGGCCCCGTCGGCCAGAACACCTTGGTGAAGATCTCCAGGGATTCGCGGCGCTCGCCCTTGAGGGCATCGCCGAGCACCTTCTCCGCGATCGTGTTGGCATAGGCGTCCGCCGTGTCGAAGCTGGTGATGCCGGCGTCGAGGGCTGCGCGGACGCACTTCTCGGCGGTCTCGTTCTCCACCTGGGAGCCGTGGGTCAGCCAGTTGCCGTAGCAGATCTCCGAGACCTTGAGGCCGGAGTTGCCGAGGTATCGGAACTTCACGCGAGGGTCTCCTGCACTGCCGTCTCTTCTTCGTCGCGGTCGATCTCGGCCTCCTCGGTGTCACCCTCGACCTCGGGACTGGCCTCCTCCGCCGGCTCTGCGACCACCACCGGCGCCTGGGCAGCGGCCGGCGGCTCGGGGTCGGCCAACGGGTTCACGATCGCTGCCCCGCCGAGGGTGGCGAGCATCTGGCGGACGTTGGTGAGCTGGGCGGTGATCGCGTCCCTCCGGGCTGTCGCGGCCTGCAGTTCGCGCTCGGACTCGCGACGCACCTTCTCGGCGGACAGCCGGGCAGCGTCCACGTGTGCGCCGGCCTCCTCCCGGGCGGACCTGACGAGGGCTTCGGACTGCGCCTTCGCCTCGGCGAGCGTGCGGTCGGCCTCCGCCTCGATCGCGGCCTGGCGCTCCTGTGCCATCGCGATCGCCTTGTCGTTCGCGTCCATCTGCGCCGCGAACTCCTCGGCAGCCTTGTCGCGGCGCTCGGCGAGGGTCTTCTCGAAGTCCGCCGCTGCGGCGGCGGCGCGGGCCCGCTGGTGCTCGTACACGGCCTCGGCCTCCTCACGGCGTGCGGTGGCCTCCCGGTCGGCGTAGTCGAGGATCTCGTCGGACTGGCGCTTCGCCGCCTCCAGGACGCGCGTCGCTTCGGCGTCGGTCCGGCTGGTCACGTCCAGGGCGTACCGGTCGGCGGCAGCGCGGGTGTGCTCGGCCGCCGCCTCGGCGTCGGAGACCAGCTTGTCGGCCTCGGCCCTTGCCTTCGCACGCAGCTCTGCGGCCTCGTCCTCAGCCAGCTTCAGCATCTTGCCGATGCGGGCTCCCAGGTCGGCGTAGCTGGGCGGCGCAGCGTCCTTCTCCTGCTGCTCCGACGCGGCGATCCGGGCCCGGTAGGCGTTCGCCTGCTCCTCGAGCTGTGCGATCTGTGAGTTCAGCTTCGTCACGGCGACGGCGTTGGTGCCGGCCTCCGCACGCGCCTGCTCGAGCGCCTTGCGCAGGTCTGCGAAGGCGCGGTCAACCTCGCCGGGCTCGTAGCCTCGCATGACGGTCCGGAAGGCCGCGTTCTGCTGGGTCATGATCCTTCTTCCATTCCTTGCTGGGTCGAGGGCCGGGGGCGCTCGGAGACGGCGAGCGCCTCGATGACCCCGGAGAGGTGCCCGAGCTGGGCGTTGATGTCGTCGCGGCGCCGGGCCAGCTGCGCCACTTCGGCGCGGGCCCGGTCCAGCATGGCGCGGGCCTCGGAGCGGACGGCGTCCGCGTCCGCCCTGGCGCGGCTCAGCAGCTCGACCGCTTCGTCGCGGGAGGCACGGGCGGCCTCGAACGTCTCGCGCTGGAGCTTCTCCAGGTCGGCGGCGGTGCGCTCACGGATCATCCTGGCGCCGGACTCCGCCTCGGCCAGGCGGCGCTCGGCGCGTTCCATCTGCGCCTTCGCCTCCGAACGTGTGCCGGCGAGCAGCCGCTCGGACTCCTCCTGCGCCTGCTGGCGGGTGCGGGCCGCGTCGCGTTCCGCGGCCTCGAGGACCGCGCGGGCGCGTCCCTGCAGGTCCTCGGCCACGGCGTTGGCCTCCGCCACGAGCGCCTGGTTGCGGTGGGCGGTGGTGGTCTGCGCGAGCTGCACCTGGTCACGCACCTGGCGCACGTGCTCCGCGAGATCGTTGTGGGCCTGCCGGCGGGCGGCCTCCGCCTCCGCGGCGACGCTGGCGCGGAGTTCGGCCATCGCCTGCTCGGTCCAGGCGACGTGCGCCGCCGCAGCGGCCAGTTGCTCGTCGGCCTTTGTCTGGGTCTCGGTGGCCAGCGCCTCCCGTTCGGCCTGCGCAGCGGCCTGCGCCTCGGCGGAATCCGCCTCGAACTTCTCGCGGTCCGCGGCGAGCTCGGCCCGGAGGGCGGTGATCTCGGCCTCCAGCTGGGTGCGTTGGGCGTCGAGCTCGTCCGTGACGTGGCCACGCAGCGCCGACAGCTCGGCCTCCAGCATGTCGCGGCGCTGGGCCTCCTGCGTCTCCTGGGCTCGACGCCGGTCGGCCAGCTCCGCATCCACGGACGCGACGCGGGCGTCGAGCCGCTGGCGCACCTCTTCGTCGGTCCGCTTGCTGGTGTCGGCGATGGTCGCCGCCTTGACCCGTGCGTCCTCCACCAGCCTGGCCGCCTCGGCCCTCGCGGCGGACACGACCTCCGCCGCCGTCCGCTCGGCCGTGGAGGTGATCAGGCCGGCCTGCTCGGTCGCGTCCTGGAACAGCATCACCGCATCCTGGCGGGCCTCCGCCAGGCGTGCCGCCGCGCTCGTCATCGCCTGCTCGGCCGCGGCACGATGCTCGGCGACCTCGCGGGCGAGCTGGTCGTTGAGCTCACGGTTCCGGGCCGTCTCGGCGCGCACGGCATCGGCCTCGGCCTGGGCCTCGGTGCGCAGCTGGTCGGCCAGGTTCTGCGCCTGCGTGAGGATCTCGGTCGCCTGCCTGGTCAGCTCGCCACCGGCCGGCTGGGTATGCGGACGCACGGCTGGATCGAGCACCCAGCCATGATCCAAGCCCTGCTCGGGAAAAGGCAACCTGGCCCGGGGTGTCGTGGGCAGTTTCTGAGGTGGAGGTCAAGCGTTGGCAGAATCGGGGGTCTGTGGGCCGGATCCGGCGGTCCCGTGACGGCCGCGCGTCCCGGTAGGACCCGTGCCGGACGCCGGAGCGGCCTCGCTACAGTTCTGGGGTGCGCTACCTGTCGACCCGCGGGCTCCCGGACGCTCCGCGTCCCGGCTTCAGCGACATCCTGCTCGAGGGCCTCGCGCCCGACGGCGGGCTGTACCTGCCCGAGTCGTACCCCCGCGTGGACGCCGTGACCCTCGGCCGGTGGCGGGCGACGCTCGACCAGGAGGGCTACGCGGGCCTTGCCCATGCGGTGCTGTCGCTCTTCGTCGACGACATCGCCGGCGATGACCTGCGCGGCATCTGCGAGCGCGCCTACAACGAGGGGGTGTTCTCCAGCCCCGAGATCGTGCCGGTGACTCCGCTGGAGTGCGGACTGTGGCTCGCGCACCTGTCGGGTGGCCCGACCGCGGCCTTCAAGGACCTCGCCATGCAGCTGCTCGGGCAGTTGTTCGAGTACGAGCTGGAGCGGCGCGACCGGGAGCTGAACATTCTCGGCGCCACCAGCGGTGACACCGGGTCGGCGGCGGAGTACGCGATGCGGGGGCTGCCCCGCGTCCGCGTGTTCATGCTCACCCCCGCCGGCCGGATGACCCCGTTCCAGCAGGCGCAGATGTTCAGCCTGGACGAGGAATCCATCGTGAACGTGGCCGTGGACGGTGTGTTCGATGACTGCCAGGACCTGGTGAAGGCGGTCGCCGGCGACCTCGACTTCAAACAGCGCTACTCCCTCGGCGCGGTCAACTCCATCAACTGGGCCAGGCTCGTGGCGCAGGTGGTGTACTACGTCGCCTCCTGGCTGCGGGCGACCACGGCCGACGACCAGGTCGTCTCGTTCTGCGTGCCCACGGGCAACTTCGGCAACATCATGGCCGGGCACGTGGCGCGGATGATGGGGGTGCCGATCGACACCCTGGTGCTGGCGACGAACGAGAACAATGTGCTGGACGAGTTCTTCCGCACGGGGGTGTACCGCGTCCGTTCGGCGGCGGAGACCCATGCCACCTCCTCCCCGTCGATGGACATCTCCAAGGCCAGCAACTTCGAGCGCTTCGTGTTCGACCTGCTCGGACGGGATGCGGAGCGCGTCCGCGACCTGTTCGGGGAGCAGCTCCCCCGCAACGGGTTCTTCGACCTGTCGGGCACGCCGGAGTTCGGCGCGCTCGCCCGGACGTTCGGCTTCGTCTCGTCCTCCTCCAGCCACGCCGACCGGCTGGCCACGATCGCCGACGTCTGGGCCCGCGACGGGGTGCTGGTCGACCCGCACACGGCGGACGGGGTCACGGTGGCGCGCCGCTTCGTCCGCCCCGGCGTGCCGATGATCGTCACCGAGACCGCGCTGCCGGTGAAGTTCGCCGACACGATCGTCGAGGCGATCGGACGCGAGCCCGAGCGCCCGGCCCGTTTCGCCGGTATCGAGGACCTCCCGCGCCACGTGGTGGAGCTCCCCAACGACGCCGACGCCCTGAAGGCCCTGATCGCCCGCCACGCGCGCCACTCCTGACGCACCGGGGACGGTTCCTCCTGCGTCACCATCCCGAGGACTGACGCACCGGGGACGGTTCCTCCTGCGTCAGCAGGGCGTTATCCACAGCTGGAGTCGCGGCAGAGCGGCGTCCACAGCTCAGCGACCAGCCTGCGCGTGGACACCGCGCGCTTCCTATCTTGTCCTTCGACCGGGTGGACGGAGGGACCACATGCCTCGTCGATCACGCCTGCTGGCCGAGTCGGGGATCTACCACGTCATGCTTCGTGGCGTGAACCGTGGCGCGATCTTCGTCGACGAGCCTGACTTCGAGAAGTTCCTCGGGGTGCTGGCCGTGGTGAAGTACTTGTCGGGCTGCGAGGTGTTCGCGTACTGCCTGATGACCAACCACGTCCACCTGGTGCTGCGCACCGCGGGAGAGCCGGTCGGCGCGGTCATCAAGCGGCTCGGGGTCCGGTACGCGGGGTGGTTCAATCGCAAGTACGACCGGGTCGGCCACCTCTTTCAGGACAGGTTCAAGAGCCTTCCGGTGGAAGACGACGCCTATCTGTGGACGCTCCTGCGTTACGTCTGGGGCAATCCTGTCGAGGCGGGCCTGGTGGCGCGTCCCGAGGAGTACATGTGGAGCAGCCGACCGCTCCTCGGCTCCGGGGGGACGCTCGTCGACGAGGTCGAGCTGCGGCGACTGGTGCCCGAAGACGTCCTGACCCAGCTCGCGGACGATCCGGGAGACGCCGCTCGAACGGATCCGGTGCTGATCACGCCGCTGGAGAAGGCGAGCGACGCCGAGGCGGCCCGATTGCTCGAGCGCGCGAGCGGAGCTCGTCCCGAGCAATTCGCGACACTCGACCGAGCTGCCAGGCGCCGCGCGGTGAGGCTGCTTCGAGCGTGCGCCATCCCGAACCGGCAGATCGCCCGGGTCACCGGCGTCAGTGAGGCGACCATCCGACGTCTGCAACAGACGCCCGGGACCGGTGACGCAGAAGGAACCGTCCCCGCTGCGTCAGTCCGAGGCCGGTGACGCACGAGGAACCGTCGCCGTCGCGCCGAACCTCAGACGTTCAGGCCGCGGCGCTCCAACAGGTGGCGCAGGTCGGGATCCTGGCCGCGGTAGTCGCGGAAGGAGTCCATCGGGTCGACCGAGCCCCCCCGGGCGAGCAGGTGGCGCCGGAAGCGCTCGCCGTTCTCCCTGGTCAGGCCGCCGTTCGCGGTGATGAACGCTGCGGTGTCCGCGTCCAGCACCTCCGACCAGATGTAGGAGTAGTAGCCCGCGTCATAGCCGCCCTCGAAGGTGTGCCGGAAGTACGTCGAGCGGTACCGCGGGGGCACCAGGGCGAAGTCGACGCCCACCCGGGCCAGGCCGGTGCGCTCGAAGTCCTCCACCTGCTCCGGCTCGGTCGGCAGCTCCTCGAGCGGCGTCGTGTGCCACAGCTGGTCGAGCAGGGCCGCGCCGAGGTACTCGGTGGTCTTGAAGCCCTGCTGGAAGAGCGTCGAACCGCGCAGCGTCTCGATCCACTCCGGCGGCATCGGCTCACCCGTCTCGTGGTGGACGGCGTACCGCGGCAGCAGCTCCGGGTCGAGCGCCCACATCTCGTTCACCTGCGAGGGGTACTCGACGAAGTCGCGCGGGGTCTGGGCGCCCGACTGCGACACGTAGCGGGTGTCGGAGAGCAGCCCGTGGAGTGCGTGCCCGAACTCGTGGAAGAGGGTGATCACGTCGTCCCAGGTCATCAGCGTGGGCTGCCCGGCCGGCGGCTTGATGAGGTTGGAGTTGTTGATCACCACCGGACGCTGGTCGAGCAGGTGGTTCTGGTCGACCAGGTTGTTCATCCAGGCCCCGCCCTGCTTGCCCGGGCGGGTGTAGAAGTCGGCCACGAACAGCCCGATCGGCGTGCCGTCCGCCTCCTGCACGTCGAAGACCCGCACCTCGTCGTTGTAGCCCACCAGGTCGTGCCGCTCGGCGAAGGTGATGCCGTACAGCCCGTTCGCTGCGGCGAACACCCCGTCCTTCAGCACCCGCTCGAGTTCGAGGTAGGGGCGCAGCAGGCCGGCGTCCAGGCTGTAGCGCTCGGTGCGCAACAGCTCGGAGACGTACTGCCAGTCCCACGCCTCGAACGGCGCGGTGGGCTCGAGGGTGCGCCACACCGGTTCCATCTCGGCCGCCTCGGCCCGGGCGTTCGCCACTGCTGCCGGCGCCAGCCTGGTGAGCAGGTCCCACACCGCCTGGCCGGTGCGGGCGCAGGCGTCGGCCGCCACGTACGCGGCATGGTTGGGGAACCCCAGCAGCGCGGCCCGCTCCGCCCGGAGGCGTGCGAGCTCAAGGACGAGCGGACGGGTGTCGTGCTCGCCGCCGAAGCCACGCGTGACTGCGGCGCGGTGGATGCGTTCGCGGAGTCCGCGGTTGCGCAGCACGTCCAGCGGCCGCTGACCGGAGGTGTGGTCCAGCTCGATCAGCCAGCCGTCCTCGTGGCCCTGTTCGGACGCGCGTTCGCGTGCCCCGGCGATCTCGGCCTCACTGAGCCCGTCCAGCTCCGCCTCATCGGTGACGAGGACGGCGGCGGCGTTCAGCCCGGCGAGTGCCTCCCGGCCGAACGTCGACTGGAGTTCGGCGATGCGATGGTTCAGGGCGCGCAGGCGCTCCTGGTCGGCCTCGGGCAGGTTGACGCCGGCGCGCTCGAAGGCGAGCAGCCTGCGCTCGAGCCAGTACGCCGACTGCGGGTCGAGTTCCAGCTCGCCGGCCTCCACCCTGCGTGCCAGCGCTGCGACCCGGTCGTACAGGGCACGGTCGAGGTAGATCGCGTCGGAATGGGCGGCGAGCTGAGGAGCGATCGCCGCCTCGACGGCGTCCAGCTGGTCGTTCGTGTCGGCCGGCTGCTTGCTGTAGAACGCGTTCAGCGCGCGGCCCAGCAGGCGTCCCGACGACTCCCAGGCCTCGACCACGTTCGCCACCGAGGCGGGTTCCGGGTCGGTGGCGATCGCGGCCAGCTCGGTGAGCTGGTCGGCCATGCCGGCCTCGATGGCCGGTTGGTAGTGCTCGTCGCGGATCGCGGCGAAATCGGGCAGCTCGAAGGCCAGCGTGGACGGATGGAGGAACGGGTTGGAGGCATCCAGCGACATGGTCACCATCCTTACCCAGCCCGCCGCCGGATGCGACCTCGTGGACGCCGACCTCTGGACCGAGTCAGGAACCGTCCCCCATGCGCCGGGTGGACCGAATCGGGAACCGTCCCCCATGCGCCGGTGGACCGAATCAGGAACCGTCCCCCATGCGCCGGTGGACCGGGTTGGGGACGGTTCCCAATTCGGTCCGGGGCCGGTCAGGCGCTGGCGGCGCGCCGGGGCACACTGGCGAGCAGCATCGCCAGCGCGGCCAGGTTCACCGCGAACGTCGCCCAGTCGGTCCACGCCATCGCTGCCGAGAGCGAGAGGACGGCGCCGAGCGCGCACACCACGGTGGCGGCGATGTGGCCGGCCCGCGACTGCCTGACCACCGCCCACGCCAGCGCGCCATAGGTGAGCGCCGCCGCAGTGAGCGCCACCCGGACCAGGCCGCCGGCCACCGCCGAGCCGCTGGGGGTGGTGAGGGACAGCAACGCAGCCAGCACGAGGTAGAGGGCTGCCAGGAGGCCGAGGAGGACGACGGCGCCGAGCCTGAGCCGGGCCCGGGCGGAGCCGGGCGCGGCGGACCGGGCGATGGGCGAGGCTGGCTGTGCAGGCACGGCGTAACCGTAGCCCCCGCCTCGCCGGCTCCGGAGCCCTACGCTGGCCCGATGGGACTCTCCGCGGTCGAACTGGTCGGCTACCTCGCGTCCGCCCTCGTGGTGGCCTCGCTGGCGATGACGTCGGTGGTGCGCCTGCGCATCGTCTCGCTCATCGGCTCGCTGGTGTTCGTCGCCTACGGCGCCCTGCTGCCGTCCATCCCGATCATCCTGACCAACGCTGCCGTGGCGGGACTCAACATCTGGTTCCTGCGCAAGGAGTTCGCGCCCAACCGTGACCTCGGTGCGGTCCCCATCGAGCCGGACGCACCCTTCCTGCTCGACTTCCTGCGCTCGCACGCCGCCGACATCCACACGTTCCACCCCGGCTTCGACGCACCCGCAGCGGGCGACTTCGCCCTCGTCCTGACCAGGGACGGCCTGCCGGCCGGGGCGCTCGTGGGAACTCCGGACGGAAACACGCTCCGCATCCGCCTCGACTACGTGATGCACGCGTACCGGGACTCACGGATCGGCCGGTGGCTGTACGGCAAGGGCGCCCGCGTGTTCACCGACGCGGGCTTCACCCGGCTGGTGGCGGACGCGGGACGCCCGGCGCTGCACGGCTACCTGGTCAACATGGGCTTCACCGACACGCCGGACGGGCTGGTGCTGGAGTTACGCCCTTGAGCCGAGGCCGGCAGGATTGAAGGATCGACCATGACCTTCTTCGGCCTGCCCCTGCACCCGCTCGTCGTCCACGCCGCCGTCGTGCTGGTGCCCCTCGCTGCACTCGGCACGATCCTGATCGCCGTTTCGGCACGTGCGCGAAAGCGTTACGGCGCGCTCGTGATCCTCGGCGGAGTGGTCGCGCTCGGTGCGGTGATCGGCGCCCGGGTGACGGGTGAAGCGCTCAACGGCGGCGCGCAGGCGGCGACGCCGATCATGGCGACCCACATCACCTGGGGCCTCCTCGCCCCCTGGCCGGCGGCCGCCCTGGTGGTGACCGGCGTGCTCCTCGTCCTCGCCGGACGCGGAAGGAGCCGGCCGCTCCTGGTCACCAGTTCCCTCCTGGCGATCGTGGCCGCAGCGGCGAGCCTGGCGATCATCGTCGTGGTCGGTCATGCCGGCAGCACCGCCGTCTGGGGTTCCGCCTAGCGAAGGGAGCTCCCCGCGGGCCGTCGGTGAACCCTGGCGGCGCCGGAGAGGCTACTCACACAGGCCGAAGACGCCGGCCTGCACGTGCAGTGGCTTGTTCCCGGCACCGACGAAGAAGATCTTGTTCGGCAGGATGAACCGCTTGCTGCCGTCACCCAGCCCGAAGTCCTCGGTCTTGCCCGTCGGGTACTTGGCCTTGAGCTGGGCGAACGTGAGGTTCAGCGGCACCCCGTCCTGCATCGACAGCGGGGACGGCAGCGTCTTGGTCACGTCGAACCCCCAGGCGGCGAGTGTCCGCGGCGACTTCTTCGACCGGTCCTTGGCGTCGTACTCCACCCAGAACGAGCCCCAGCTCACGGTCTGCGTCCACGGGCTGGCGTCGTTGAGCTCACAGCCGATGCCCTGCGAACTCTCGTCCGGCTGGCCCAGCCGGGCCTCGAGGACGGTGGTCACGTCCGCCTGACTGGCACCGAACGCGTACACGCCGACGCCGTTGCCGCGGAGTTCGAGGACGTTCCCGCTGTCCCCGGTGGACGTCGGGGTCGGGCTCGGCGTCACCGTCGGGGTCGCGCTCGGGGTCGGCGTCGCGGAGGCCGTGCTCACGGTCGGAGTGGCACTCGCACTGGCCGTCGTCACGGGCGGGGTCGTCGCGCAGGCGGCCAGCGCCAGCAGTGGGGCCAGCAGCAGCGGCAGGGATCGACGGGTGGACATCGGTGCCTCCATCCAGGAGTCGGTGGTCGCGACTAGTCAAACACCCCGCGCCGCGCCCCGCCATCGCCGCCGCGCCCGCCACGCGCTCCTCGCCCGTTCGACCGCTCGCGCGGGTGAACAGCTCTTCGTTAGCCTGAAACCCCACCCAGCGAAGGGACCGGACATGGCACAGGCGAAGAAGCGCATCGGCATCCTCACGGCCGGCGGCGACAGCCCCGGCCTCAACGCTGCGATCCGTGGCTTCGGCAAGGCCGCCCTCGGGAGCGGCTGGGAGCTGCTCGGCTATCGCGACGGCATCCGCGGTCTGGTCGAGAACCGGTACATGCCTCTCGACCCGCACGCGCTGTCCGGCATCCTCACCGTCGGCGGAACGATCCTGGGCACCAGCCGCGACAAGGTGCACCGGATGAGCGTGGACGGCGAGGTACGCGACATGCGTCCGCAGGTGGTCGAGCACTACGAGCGCGAGGGCCTGTCCGCCCTGGTGCTCCTGGGGGGCGGAGGGACGGCGAAGAACGCCATGCGGCTGGCCGAGGCCGGGCTCAACGTGATCACCCTTCCGAAGACCATCGACAACGACATCGCCCGCACGGACACGACGTTCGGCTTCGCCACCGCGATGGAGATCGCCACCGAGGCGGTCGACCGGCTGCACAGCACCGCCCACAGCCACCACCGCATCATCCTCACCGAGATCATGGGCCACCGTGCCGGCTGGCTGACGCTGGGCGCGGGAATCGCCGGAGGCGCCGACATCATCCTGCTGCCCGAGATTCCCTACTCCGTAGACAGCGTCGCCCAGACCATCAAGGAGCGGCTCAACCGGGGCAGCACGTTCAGCGTGGTCGCGGTGGCCGAAGGTGCCAGGGACACACAGGACGCCGCCGATTACGAGGCCGCCCAGTTGCTGGTGCGCGCGGCCAAGACCCCCGAGGCGGTCCGGGCGGCCAGGGCCCACCTCGCCAACGTGGAGGACACCCAACGCGAGCACACGTTCAAGCTGGCCCGCGAGCTCGAGGCGGCCACCGGGCTGGAGTCCCGGGTGACGATCCTGGGCTACGTGCAGCGCGGAGGCATTCCCTGCGCCGCCGACCGGCTGCTGGCCTCCCGCCTCGGAACGGCCGCGGCGCACGCGGTCGAGAAGGGCCAGTTCGGGGTGATGGTCGCCGCCAGGGGAGAGGACACCGAGCTCGTCCCGCTCGCCGAGGTGGCCGGCCAGCTCAAGCTCGTCCCCACCGACCACGAGTGGATCCTGACCGCGCGCAAGCTCGGCACGGGCCTGGGCGACTGAACCGTCCCGCGATGTCCAGGCGCTTCACCCAGGTCGACGTCTTCGGCGCCGCATCCACCGACGGTCGACCCCGTGGCAACCCGCTGGCGGTGGTGCACGACGCGGCCGGGCTGGACACGGCCACCATGCAGGCCTTCGCCGAATGGACGAACCTCTCCGAGACGACCTTCCTGCTCCCACCCACCGACCCGAAGGCCGACTACCGGGTGCGGATCTTCACCGTCGCAGGGGAGCTGCCCTTCGCGGGGCACCCGACGCTGGGCAGCGCACACGCCTGGCTGAACGCCGGCGGACACCCGCGCACCGACGGTGAACTCGTGCAGGAGTGCGGCATCGGGCTGGTGCGCCTGCGTCGCACGCGGACGCCGAGCCAGCGTCCCGGCGTCGAGCGACTCGCCTTCGCCGCCCCGCCGCGGCGTCGGACGGGCCCGCTGGACGAGGCGCACCTGGCCATCGCCGAGGCTGCGCTCGGCACGCCCCGAACCGACTGGGTTGCCCACGAGTGGGGGGACAACGGCGTGCCCTGGATGATGGTCGAACTGGCCGACGCGGACGCCGTGCGGCGGGCCTGGGTCGACCGGACCCAGCTCGGCCGCCATGACTCCCTGGGCCTGGTCGGACGCGAGTCGGGGCGCTACGCCTACGAGGTGCGCGGCCTCCTCGACGACACCGAGGACCCGGTCACCGGCAGCCTCAACGCCGCCGTCGCGCAGTGGCTGCGGGGTCGAGGAGTGGTGCCGGCGTCCTACGTCGCGACCCAGGGTTCACAGGTGGGACGCCACGGCGAGGTCTACGTCGACGACGACGGCGCGGACATCTGGATCGGGGGCCACACGGTGACGGTGATCAGCGGCCAGGTGGACCTGCAGGACTCGTGAGCAGGTGCGGGCCGCCGCCCCCGAGGACGGCCCCGGCTCAGCGCGGCGGGTTCGCGACGATGCCGGCTCCTCGCAGCAGGAAGACGCGCGAGATCGCCTCCGGGTATTCCGGGCTGCCGGGCGCCCGCACGCGGATCCAGCCCGCGCCGCGCAGCTCCGGGGCGACGAAGCTGTAGCTGCCGTCGCCGGCCGTGGCCACCGAGGCGAGCTGCTTCCAGGCCATCCCGTCCGGCGAGGTCTCCAGCAGGACCGATGCGCCCACGACCGGGACGTCGTTCCCACCCACCAGCGTCCCTGCGACGCCGACGACCCCGCTCTCCGAGCCGCCGGAGACGGTGATGCCGAGCTGCGGCGGGGTCAGCACCCGCTGGTAGAGGTTGTGAGCGCCGCCGCTGACGTCCTCGTAGACGATCCGGCTCCCGGAGATCCTGGGGTTGCCGCTCCAGCCGTCGGCGGTGGTGACACGGGTCTCGATGCCGCTGGCGAGGTCGTAGGCGAACACCTCGGTGTTGCCGTGCCCGAAGCGTTCGTCCATCCAGACCACGAGCCCGCCGGACACGTCGGGCTGCCACTGCGGTCCCTGGTAGCGGCTGACCCGGGTCGCCGCCCCGGTGCGCAGGTCGACGGCGACGATGTCGGAGTCGGTCGGCCCGGCGGCGGCGTCCTGCCACACCACGACGTCGCCGTCCACGCGGGGCATCGACTGGTCGGACGGGTCGTCGGTGAGCCTGGTCTCGGCGCCGGTGGTCAGGTCGCGGGCGAAGACGTCGAGGTTGCCGTCGCGATCGTCCTGCCACACGACGACGCCGCCGGAGATGTCGCAGTTCGAGGCGAGCGCGCGCGCCGGCGACACCGCCACGTCCACGCCCGTGCGAAGGTCGTGCACCCTGACCCGTCCGGCGTACTCGTAGCAGAGCCGGTCACCCGACAGCGACACATGGTCGCCGGGACGGGCGGCGAGACGTCGGGTGGTTCCGGTCGACAGATTCGCCACCGCCAGGCCGGGCCGCCCGTCCGCGAGATCGGGCCAGACGACGCGGTCACCGGAGATGGACGCCCTACCCGTGGCGGTGTGGCCAGGGGTCAGCAGCCGGTCCAGCCCGGTGGAGAGGTCGAGCAGGCGGATGTCGAACGTCGCCACGTCACCCGCCGCGCGTTCGTCGCCGCGGTCGACGTACACCACGCGGTCTCCGGAGACCTCCGGCCACTGCCGGATCACCTCGCCCGACGTCAGGGAGTGCTCGGCGCCCAACCAGTCGGCGGAGGCGGGCGTCACGGGCACGGCCATGAGCGCGACAGCCACCGCACCTGCTGCCAGGAGCGCGGGGACGTGCCCCCGACGGAACCCGCGTGCCACGACGACCCCTCACCGCAACGCCGAACCGATCTCCGGAGCCTAACCCGGCACCATCGCCCGCGGGTAGACCCCCTCAGGGTGACGCCTGGCCGGCGGACCGCCGATCGTCTCGCCCTGCGGACGCCCGTCCGCGTGCGCCGGAGCGAGACCATTACCCGAGGAAGAGGGCGCCGTCTAGGCTGGTCGGGTTCCGTGAATCGAGGTTGCACCATGCCCGCACTGCGTTCCCGCACCGTCACCCACGGCCGCAACATGGCCGGAGCCCGCGCGCTGTGGCGCGCGACCGGCCTGGTCGAGTCCGACTTCGGCAAGCCGATCGTGGCGATCGCCAACTCCTACACCCAATTCGTGCCCGGCCACGTCCACCTCAAGGACATGGGCGACCTGGTCGCCGGCGCCGTCGCGGAGGCGGGCGGCGTCGGGCGCGAGTTCAACACCATCGCCGTCGACGATGGCATCGCGATGGGCCATGGCGGCATGCTGTACTCGCTGCCCAGCCGCGAGCTCATCGCCGACTCGGTGGAGTTCATGGTCAACGCGCACTGCGCGGACGCCCTGGTCTGCATCTCCAACTGCGACAAGATCACTCCGGGCATGCTGCTGGCCGCGCTACGCCTCAACATCCCGACGGTGTTCGTTAGCGGCGGCCCGATGGAGGCCGGCCGGATCCTCGGCTCCCGCATCGTCAGCGGAGCCCCCGACGAGGGCGGCTCGCAGCGGCTCGACCTGATCGACGCCATGGTCAAGGCCGTCGACGAGGCGGTCAGCGATGACCAGATCGCCGCCATCGAGCAGAACGCCTGCCCCACCTGCGGCTCGTGCTCGGGCATGTTCACCGCCAATTCGATGAACTGCCTCACCGAGGCGCTCGGGCTCTCGCTGCCCGGCAACGGCTCCACGCTCGCGACCGCCGCCGCGCGGAAGGGGCTCTTCCTCGAGGCCGGACGCCTGGCCGTCGAGCTCGCCAACCGCTACTACGGCGAGGATGACGAGTCCGTGTTGCCGCGCTCGGTCGCCTCGAAGGGGGCCTTCGCCAACGCCATGCGGCTCGACATCGCCATGGGCGGCTCGACCAACACCGTGCTGCACATCCTGGCCGCCGCCCGCGAGGCCGGCGTCGACTTCACCATGGCCGACATCGACGCGTTGTCGCGGGTGACCCCGTGCCTCAGCAAGGTCGCTCCGAATACGACGAAGTACTACATGGAGGACGTGCACCGGGCCGGCGGCATGCCCGCCATCCTCGGCGAGCTGCGCCGCGGCGGCCTGCTGGACGAGTCGGTCCACGCCGTCCACTCCCGCTCGCTCGCCGAATGGCTCGACAACTGGGACCTGCGCGGCGGCAAGGCCAGCGCGGAGGCGATGGACCTGTGGTACGCCGCACCGGGCGGCGTCCGCACGACCCAGGCGTTCAGCTCCACCAACCGCTGGGCCGACCTCGACACCGACAGCGTGGACGGCTGCATCCGCTCGGTCGAGCACGCCTATACCGCCGAAGGCGGCCTGGCCGTGCTGAAGGGCAACCTCGCGGAGGACGGCTGCATCGTGAAGACGGCCGGCGTCCCGGCCGACCAGTGGACCTTCCGCGGGCCTGCGGTCGTGACCGAGAGCCAGGAAGAGGCGGTCGAGGCCATCCTGGGCAAGCGGGTCCAGCCCGGCGACGTGGTCGTCGTGCGGTACGAGGGCCCCAAGGGGGGCCCGGGCATGCAGGAGATGCTCTACCCCACGTCGTACCTCAAGGGGCTCGGGCTCGGCCCGCAGTGCGCCCTGATCACGGACGGGCGCTTCTCCGGCGGGTCGTCCGGGCTGTCGGTCGGGCACGTGTCGCCCGAGGCCGCCGCCGGTGGCGTCATCGGGTTGGTCGAGGACGGCGACCTGATCGAGTTCTCGATCCCCGACCGCACTGTCACGCTGCTCGTGGACGACACCACGCTGGCGGAGCGACGCGCCCGCCGCGACGAGGTGGGCTGGCGGCCGGCCCATCGGGAGCGCACCGTGTCCGCGGCCCTGCGCGTCTACGCGTCCATGGCCCTCAGCGCCGACAAGGGAGCTGCCCGCGACGTCGAGCAGATCGAGAACCCCGCGCCGCGACCGGCCCCGACCACGGTCTGAACCCCCGCGCCCGGCGAGTCAGGAGCCCGCGGTCGCCGGGGCGGCGTCGGCGTCCCGCGCGGGAGCGAGGAACTCGTGCACCAGCGGCACGACGGACGCCCCTTCGCCGCTGGCCGCCGCCACGCGCTTCATCGAGCCCGCCCGGATGTCCCCCGCGGCGAAGATCCCGGGGACGGTCGTGGCGAGGCTCGCGGGCGGCACGCCGTCCACCCACAGCTCTCGCGGGACATCGCGACCGGTCAGGATGAATCCGTTGCGGTCGCGGGCCAGTTCCGCGGGAAGCCAGTCGCAGCGCGGTTCGGCACCCAGGAGCAGGAACAGGCCCTGGGCGGACATGGTGGAGCGCTCGCCCGTCCCGACGTCCTCGAGGCTCAGCCATTCCAGCTGCGCCTGTCCGCCGCCGTCGACGACCCGGGTGCACGGCAGCACCCGGATGCGCTCGTTGTAGCCGATCTCCTCGAGGAGGTACCGCGACATGGTTTCCGCCAGGCCGGGCCGACGCACGACGATCGTCACCGAGCGCGCGAACCGGGCCAGGTGCAGTGCCGCCTGGCCTGCGGAGTTGCCGCCGCCGACCACGACGACGTCGTTGCCCTCCATCTCCCGGGCGGCGGTCATCGCCGCGCCGTAGTGGACGCCGGAGCCGACGAGTTCCTCCAGCCCCGGGACGCCCAGCTTTCGGTAGGCGACGCCGTTGGCCACGAGGACGGCGCGGGCGAGCACGTCGCCGCCGTCGGTGCACACCCGGTGTGGCTCGCCGGCGCCACCGACGACCAGGCCGTTGACGTCCCACCCGGTGAAGAAGTCCGTTCCGAACCGGAGCGCCTGGTTGCGCGCCCGCTGGGCGAGCCGCATCCCGGAGATGCCGCGCGGGAAGCCCAGGTAGTTGCGGATCATCGAACTGGTGCCGGCCTGTCCGCCGATCGCCTCCGCCTCCAGCACGACGACCGAGAGCCCCTCCGACGAGGCGTACACGGCGGCGGCGAGCCCGGCGGGCCCGGCGCCCACGATGGCGAGGTCAACCACGCCGTCCACGGAGAAGTCGCTGGGGCGGCCGTAGATCGTCACCGCGACGTCCCGCACGCTGGTCGCCTGGACGGGAGTGCGGTTCGCGGCATAGACGACGGGGTAGCGCAACTCGTCGACGCCCAGCTGCTCCTTGATCATCGCGACATAGCCGGCGATGACGGGGTCCTCGGGGTGCCAGACCCGGTTCTGCATCCCCATCCGGTCCAGGAAGTCCCGGATCGCGGTGGTGAGGGCGTCGGTGACCGGCGACAGGATCTTCGCGCTCACCACCTCCGGCTGCGGGACGGTGGAGCCCCAGTCGGAGAGCAGGTCGGTGATCGCGTTGTGGAACTCCTCGTCACGCCGGCCGCGCGGCATGAGGAGGTACGCGTCGTACTTGCCCTTCGCCATACCGGCTCGCAGCGGCGGGCCGTCCTCGAGGAAGTGGTCCCAGTGGGCGGCGATCACCCGGCGGGCGGTGGGCGTGACCTGCCGCCAGCGGTGGACCGCGAACAGGATGTGTTCGGCGTCGGGCAGCCGGGAGTCGGTGACGAACAGCGCGACCATGCCGCCGGAGTCGCAGATCTCGCGGGCAGCGGCCTCCGCCTCGGCGGCGCTACGCGCCAGCCGCAGGTCGTAGTCGCGGGCGTAGCGGCTCTCGAACTCCTCGAGCAGCACCTCGGCATGGTCACCGGAGACCAGGATGATGGCCGGATCGCCTTCCATCGCCCCAGCCTAGTGAGGGTGAACGCCGTCGACGCAGCGGTCGTCCACGCCCGTGCCGTGACTGGACCTCGTCGCAGCCTCGTCGCAGGATGGAGAAGTGACCGTCGCCTCCCGTCCCCCCGTCCGTGCGCTGCTGATGGACGCCGACGGCGTCACGCAGTACCCCCGCGCGGGGTGGCTACGGGAGATGACCCGGCTGGGCGGCCCGCGCTTCGTCGCCGACGCGTTCCGGCACGAGAAGACGACGCTCACCGGCGAGGCGGACCTGCACGAACTCCTCACCGGCCTGTTGCAGCGCGACCACCGCACAGCCACGGCCGACGAGATCCTCGAGGTCTGGTACCGCGTGGAGCTCGACACGTTCATGCTGGACCTGGTCGACCGGGTGCGGGCGGCCGGAGTCATCACGGCCCTCGCAACGAACCAGCAGAGCTACCGCGGGGGGTTCATGCTCGCGAACCTGCCCTACGCCGACCACTTCGACCACCAGTTCCACTCCTTCCAGGTCGGCCTGGCCAAGCCCGACCCGGCGTTCTTCACCCATATCGTCACCACGCTGGGGATCGCCCCGGAGGAGGCCGTCTTCGTCGATGACATGGCGGTGAACGTCCGCGGCGCGAGGAAGGCGGGGCTGAACGCCGTCCACTTCGCCGGCACCGACACCTACGGCCACCTGCGCTGCGCCCTGCGCGAGCTCGGGGTCCCCGGCGTCTGAGCAGGGAGCGGCCATTCCTGGAGGAAGCCGCAATCCCGCCGGCCTCCGCCGAGTGTGCGGCCCCCGTGCGCCCGGCGTCGAGGCGCTAGCCTCGGCGAGTGCTCGAGTACAGCCTGACGCCGGCCGACCTGGTGGCGTACGCGTCCTGGCAGTCGCAGCAGGCGGGCCCGCACGACCGGCGGCGCCGCCGCTTCCTGCTGGCCGGGGCCTGGGTGGCGGGGACGATCGCCTACCTTGTGGTCTTCGCGATCTCGACGCTGCCGTTGCTGCTGGCCGTCCAGCTTCCGCTGGCCGGCGTCACCGAAGTGCTGGACATCGCGGTCGGCTTCGCGGTCGGGTGGTGGGAATGGCGCCGCGGACGTCTCGGCGGGTGGCTGCTGCGACGTCGCTCCCGTGCCCGGGCGGTCGTCGCGCTGGAGAAGTCCGGATCCGCACGGCGGCTCAGCGCCGACGCCCACGGGCTGACGATCACGGCCGGCGACCGGGTGGCCCGCGTCCCGTGGGGCCAGGTCACGGGGGTCGCCGAGACCGGCGACCACCTGTTCATCCTCACCGGTGACGCGTCGGCCCACGTGGTGCCCAAGCGGGTGGACCCCGATGCCGTGGCCGGGTTGGCCGCCGGCATCAGGGCACAGGTCGTCAGTCGGTGACGGCGAAGCCGCCCGACCAGGAGATCTTCTCGCCGGCAGCCAGCTTGATCTGGAGGAAGCCGACCGACTCCAGTTCGTGGGCCCGCGACAGGGGCCCGGCGTCCACGGCCTTCAGGCCACCGGACGTGAGGGCCTCCGCGAGCACCTGCTTCGCCGCGGCGTCGTCGCCGGCGATCAGGACGGTCGTGGGCTGGCCGCCGACGGTCTTGCTGGCGATGGTGGCGGCGAAGTTGGTGTTGAACGCCTTGAGGACGGACGCGGTGGGCACCTTCTCCTGGAGTTCGGCCGCAGCGGAGCTGCCCGCGGGCACGGTCAGCGAGTCGAAGGTGGCCTGGTTCACCGGGTTGGTGATGTCGACCAGCGTCTTCCCGGCGAGCTGGTCGCCGTAGGAGTCGACGATGCCCTCCAGTGCCGAGTACGGGACCGCGAGCACGACCACGTCGCCGAGCGTCACCGTGCCTGTCTCCTGGTGGCTGACGTAGCCGACCTCGTTGCCGCCGTCGGAGAGCGCGCTCCCGATGGCCTTGCCCATGTTCCCGGTACCGATGATGGTGAAGCTGGCCATTCGTGGCCTCCTCGCAGAATGGATAGTTTCGCTTTCAACCATCACCATAGACCGCTTTAGTTGAAACTGCAATCAACTCGGCAACCAACCAAGGCTGGTTGCCAGGCGCGTCAGTCCCTCCTCGATGACGTCCGGTGGGTTCGTCACGTACGACAACCGCATGGTGGAGCGGTCGGGAACCCCGGCGAAGAAGGCCCACCCCGGCACGTAGGCCACCCCGGCGTCCACCGCGGCCGGCAGCGTCTCGGCGGTGTCGGCGCCGCCCCCGAGCCGGGCCCACAGGAACATCCCGCCCTCGGGACGCGTGACGTCCGCGCCGGCGGGAAGGCGGCGAGCCAGGCCGGCGGCCATCGCGTCGCGCCGTGCGCGGTAGACCTCCACCACCCGGGCGATGTGGGCGTCCAGGTCGCAGGTGGCCAGGTAGCGGGCCACCGCCAGCTGGTCGGTCACCGCGCTCTGCAGCCCGACCGCCTGCTTGGCGATCTCGATGGCCCGCAGGATGGCGCCCTCCGCCCGCAGCCAACCCACGCGCACCCCGGGGGCCATCACCTTCGAGGCCGAGTTCAGCAGCACGGTCTGCGCCGCCATGCCGGGCAGGCTCGCCAGCGGCGGGGTGGGCTCACCCTCGAAGCGGAGCTCGCCGTACGGGTCGTCCTCGAGCAGGGGGACGCCGCTACGCACCAGCACCTCGGCGACCTGCCGCCGGCGGTCGGCCGGCATCGAACGGCCGGTGGGGTTCTGGAATGTCGGGATCAGGTAGACGAATTTGGGCGAGTGGGCCGCGACCGCCGCCTCCAGGGCGTCCGGGAGCATGCCGTGGGCGTCGGTGGCGACGGCCACGAGACGAGCACCGGCGAGTGAGAACGCCTGCACCGCGGCGAGGTAGGTGGGCTGTTCGACCAGCACGACGTCACCGGGGTCGAGCAGCACCTGGCCGACCAGGAAGATTCCCTCCTGCGACCCGCTGGTGACCTGGACCTGGTCGGCGGTGGTCGGCAGGTGCCGCGCGAGCCGGGCGGCCACCTGCTCCAGCAGCTCGGGTTCACCCTTCGTGGCGGCGTACTGCAGCGCCCGTCGTCCCTGGTGGCACAGGACGTGGTCGAACGCCGCGTGGAAGTCGTCGAGTGCGAACAGCGACGCAGCGGGGATCCCGCCGGCGAACGAGATCACGTCCCCCCGGTTGACCACGGCCAGGATGTCGCGCACCGGCGACGTCGTCACGCCCCCGAACCGGGCGGCCAGCTGGAACCCCTTGCTCATTCCCGGATCGTGCCACGAGCCGGCAGCCGCGGCGAGCACGCGTCCGAGCGCCGAACGGGGCCTAGGGTGCCAGCCGTTCCCTGACCCAGCGGTCGGCCTCCTGGCGGAACCGGATGCGGTCGTGCAGGCGACTGCGGCGACCCTGCCAGAATTCCCAGCTGTCCGGGACGACCCGGAAGCCGCCCCAGTGCGCCGGACGCGGCGGGTTCAGGCCGAACCGGGCGGACGTCTTCGCGGCATTGGCCACCAGCACCCCGCGGTTGGCGATCACCTCGCTCTGCGGGGACGCCCAGGCACCGATCCGCGAATCCAGCGGCCGGGTGGTGAAGTAGGCGTCCGACTCCTCGGTGGAGGTGCGCTCCACCCGTCCCTCGATGCGGACGACGCGCTCCAGGTCCGGCCAGTGGAACTGCAGCGCGGCGAAGGGATGCGCCGCGAGCTCGCGGCCCTTGCGGCTGTCGTAGTTGGTGAAGAACACCAGCCCCCGCTCGTCCACGGACTTCAGCAGCACCACCCGCGTGGACGGTCGCCCGTCGGCTCCCACGGTGGCCACGGTCATCGCCGTCGGCTCCGGGGCCCCGGCTGCCGTGGCCTCCTCCAGCCAGGCCCGGAACAGCGCCAGCGGCGTGCTCCCCGCGTCCGCCTCGTCGAGGCTGCCGCGCTCGTAGTTCTTCCGCACGTCCCTGAGGTCCACGCCACGCAGCTTAGGCGCGGCCCGCGCTGTCCCCGTCCGGTTCGCCGCGCACGGCGAGGAGGGGGGGACGGTCACCACGGATGGACGCCACCATGTCGACGACCTGACGGGTGGCTGCCACGTCGTGGGCACGGAAGACGGTCGCACCCAGCCAGCCGGCGACCGCGGTGGCGGCGAGGGTGCCGAAGAGGCGGTCGTCGACCGCCAGCCCGAGGGTCTCACCGACGAAGTCCTTGCGACTCAGGGCCTGCAGCACGGGATGGCCGAGCGCAGCCACGGCGCCGGTCGCGCCGAGCACGCGCAGCGAGTGCCGGGTGGTCTTGCCGAAGTCGAGCGTCGGGTCGACCAGGACGCGCTCGGGAGGCACGCCGGCGGCCACCGCCCGTCCGGCACCGGCAGCCAGCGTGGAGAGCACGTCACGCACGACGTCGTCGGCGTCGGGCCCGTAGCTGATGCCCACCGGATCCGTCCGTGGAGGCAACCCGCCGGTGTGCGACACGACGTAGCCGGCACCCAGCTCGGCAGCCACCTGGACCAGTTCCGGGTCCGCGCCGGCCCAGGTGTCGTTGATCAGGTCGACGCCGGCATCGGCGCAGGCCACGGCCACCTCCGAGCGCCAGGTGTCCAGGCTGAGCAGGATGTCGGGGTGCCGCTCGCGCACGGCGAGCAGGAACGGACGCACCCGCTCGACCTCGGCGGTCGCGTCGACCACCTCGCCCTGCTGCCCGGCGCGCACACCGCCCACGTCCACCAGGTCCGCACCCTCGGCGAGCAGCCGATCGACCGCGGCGAGGCCCGGTTCGAGGTCGGTGTAGCGGGCCGCGGCGTAGAACGAGTCGGGCGTGCGGTTCACGATGCCCATGACGGCGGGACGGGACGCGTCGAAGCGGCGTCCTCGAAGCACCAGCGCGGCCGCAGGGATCGGCGGACTCGGCCAGGTGGCGCTCATCGTGCGGGGTCCCCGTCACCGTGTCCGGGGGAGCGCAGCGGAGGAGCCGAACGTCGTGGGGTGTTCATGCCCCTACTGTGCCGCACCCGCGGAACCGCAGAATGGCGGGAGGGCAGGTTGCGGGGAGGTTCCCCGCAGGAGGAGGACGCCGATGGCCACGCGCATCGTGATCGACTGCGACCCGGGTACCGATGACGCGTTCGCGCTCATGCTCGCGGCCCTGCATCCCGACATCGAGCTGCTCGCCGTCACCACGGTCAACGGCAACGTGGCACTGGCGAACGCTACCGAGAACGCCTTGCGTGTCCTGGACCACATCGGGGCCCGCGTGCCGGTGTACCCGGGCGCCGAGCACCCGCTGCTGCGTCCGGACCTGCCCGTCCCGCGCGACGTCCTCAACGCCGACAACCCCAAGTTCCAGCAGCCGTGGCTCGACCTGCCCGCGGCCACCACCCGGCCGCAGGCCGACCCGGCGCCGCTGAAGCTGGTGGAGACGTTCCTCGACCCGGCGAACGCCGATGTCGACCTGGTGGCCATCGGCCCGCTCACCAACGTGGCCCTGGCCCTGATCGGCGAGCCCGAATTGGCCGGACGGATCCGCCGGCTGGTGTTGATGGGCGGCGCCCACGTCGGCGGCAACGTCACCGCGTCCGCCGAATTCAACCTGTGGGCCGATCCCGACGCGGCGCGGACGGTGTTCGCCGCCGGGCTCCGGGAGATCGTCGTCCTTCCGCTGGACGCCACGGCCAGCGCGCCGCTCACCCTGGCCGACTGCGACGCCTTCGCCGCCCTCGGGACGCCGGCCGGCACCGCGGCAGCGGGGCTGCTGCGCCACCGGATCGAGCAGGACCAGACCCCACTGAGCCGGAAGTCCGAGCCGTCGGCACCTGTGCACGACCCGCTGTGCGTGGCGTACCTGATCAGGCCCGACGTCATCACCGAGTCCGGGCGCTTCCCGGTGACGGTGGAAACGACCGGGCAGGCGACGCTCGGTGAGCTCGTCGTCGACACCCGGCCCTGGTCGTCAGAACCGCCCAACGCCACGCTCGCCCTCCGGGCGTCCGTCGACGTCTTTCGGGACGTCCTGCTCAGAGCGTTCTCCGCCACTCTGGCCCGCTGACTCGGCGGGGGCCAGAATCGTCCCAGGGCGAGGCGAGGAGCACTCATGAACCACGCGGTACTCACCACCACCGGCTCCGGCGGGTTCCGGTCGGTGCGGGAGGCTCCGCCGAGCCGGGCAGAGCGGTTCGCCCTGGGCCGGGCCCTGCGTGAGCAGGTGCCGTACGACCGCCTGGGCGAGTGGACGGCGTCCGCCGCCCGCTTCGACCCGATCGCACTGATCGCCATGAGCCACGTCGGCCGGGTGGCGGGTCTCGTCCCGATCCGGGTCGCCCGGATGGCCACGACGCCGTACGGATTCCTGCGGGGCTCGGCGGTGGTGATGGCCGCCGACGTCGCATCGCTGCCGTCCACGGGGATCCACCCGGTCATCTGCGGGGACGCCCACCTCGGCAACTTCGGCTTCTACCGCTCGCCGGAGGGCGCCCAGGTGATCGACCTCAACGACTTCGACGAGGCGCACCCCGGCGCCTGGGAGTGGGACCTGCGCCGGCTGGTGGCGAGCGTCTGGGTCGCCGGGCGCGAGAACGGCTACAGCGAGGACGCCTGTGCCGCGTCCGCGCGCTCGTGCGTCGTCGAGTACGCGGCGGAGGTCGGCCACCTCGCCCGCGAGCCGCTGCTGGCGCGCTCGTACAACCGGCTGGACCTGTCCCGGCTCAAGGAGTCGGTGGGCGACCGGACGCTGCGCGAGGAGATCAAGCGCGCGGCGAGAACGGCACGGAAGCGGACGAGTGACCGGGTGCTGCCCAAGCTCACCGCCGAGGTGGAGGGCCACCGTCGCATCGTGGCCGAGCCGCCCATCACCACGTCCGTGCATGGCGACGAGGCGTCCGCGGTCGGCGCAGGCCTCGACGACTACCTGTCGACGTTGGCGCCGCACTGGCGGCGGGTGGTCGCCGGCTACACCCTCGAGGACGTCGCCCACCGCGTGGTGGGGGTCGGGTCGGTGGGGCTGCGCGCCTACGTGGTTCTCCTGGTCGGCTCCACCCCCGAGGACGTGCTGTTCCTGCAGCTGAAGGAGGCGCGCCGCTCGGTGCTGGCGCGGTTCGTGCACGGCGAGGACGCCTGGCACGCGCACCAGGGACAGCGGGTGGTGGAGTACCAGCAGGCCCTGCAGACGGTCAGCGACCCGCTCCTGGGCTGGACGACGATCGACGGCCGTGAGTACTACGTGCGGCAGTTCCGCAACATGAAGGGCACGGTGCCGCTCAACGCGATCCGCGAGGAGGCGCTGAGCGACTATTCCGGGATCGTGGGGCGGCTGCTGGCCAAGGGCCATGCGCGCACCTCCGGGGCGTCGATGATCGCGGGCTACCTCGGCGACGGCGATGCCGCCGGCGCGGCCTTGGCCCGGTTCGCGAGGCTCTACGCCGACCAGACCGAAGCCGACTGGGCCGCCCTGGTGGCGGCGGCGAAGGCCGGGAAGCTGCCGATCTCTGCGGACCCGTACATGGCCTCGGCCTTCCGTCCCGGCTGATGGACCGAATTGGGGACGGTTCCCAACTCGGTCCACCTGAGGGGCCCACGTTGGGTGTCCGCGATCCGCTGGGGAGCGGACCGGGGAGTGGACCGAGTTGGGAACCGTCCCCAATCCGGTCCGGTCAGGCGATCTCGAGGAGGAGGTCGCCGCCCTCGACGGCCTGGGCGTGGCCGATGGCCAGGCGCTGGACGGTGCCGGCGACCGGCGTGGTGATCGCCGCCTCCATCTTCATCGCCTCGATCGTGGCCACCTGCTGGCCGGCCGTGACCTCGGCACCGACCTCGACGGTGAGCGTGACGACGCCGGCGAACGGTGCCGGCACCTGGCCGGGCACGGACGGGTTCGCGCGTTCGGCGAGCGCGACCGTCGAGGAGACCGACAGGTCGCGGACGGCGACGACGCGCATCTGGCCGTTCACGGTGCACACCACCTGGCGGACGCCACGGTCGTCGGCGTCCCCGATGGCGGAGATGCCCAGCAGCAGCGACTTGCCGCGCTCGAGTTCCACCTCGACCTCCTCACCCTGTCGCAGGCCGTGCAGGAACTCGACGGTCGGCACCACCGACAGCTCTGAGTAGGACTCCACGGCCTCCTCGTAGTCGCGCAGCGGGCCCGGGAAGAGCAGGCGGTTCAACGTCCGTCGCGGCGTGGCCTCCAGGTCGGCCTCGTCGGCGTCCGAGAGCTCCGTGACGACCGGACGCGTCACGCGGCCGGCGAGCGCCTTGGTGCGGAACGGCTCGGGCCATCCCCCGGGCGGGTCGCCCAGGTCACCGTTGAGGAAGCCGATCACCGAGTCGGGGATGTCGTACTTCTCCGGGTTCGCCTCGAAGTCGTCGGGGTCGGCGTTGCGTCCGACGAGGGCGAGGGCGAGGTCGCCCACGACCTTGGACGACGGTGTCACCTTCACGATGTTGCCCAGGATCCGGTTCGCCGCCGCGTACATGTCCTCGATGGCCTCGAACCGGTCGCCGAGCCCGAGCGCGATCGCCTGCTGGCGCAGGTTCGACAGCTGGCCGCCGGGGATCTCGTGGGTGTAGACCCTGCCGGTCGGCCCGGGCAGGCCGGACTCGAACGGCGCGTACAGCTTCCGCACCGCCTCGAAGTACGGCTCGAGGGCGGTCACCGCGTCCAGGCTCAGGCCGGTGTCCCGCTCGGTGTTCTCCAGCGCGGCGACCAGTGCCGACATCGAGACCTGCGAGGTGGTGCCCGCCATTGACGCAGCAGCCACGTCCACTGCGTCCACGCCCGCGTCGATCGCCGCCAGTAGCGTCCCGAGCTGGCCACCCGCGGTGTCGTGGGTGTGCAGGTGCACCGGCAGGTCGAAGTTGCTGCGCAGGGCGGAGACGAGCTTGGCGGCCGCGGGCGCCCGCAGCAGGCCCGCCATGTCCTTGATCGCAAGGATGTGCGCGCCCGCCGTCACCAGTTGCTCGGCCAGCCGCAGGTAGTAGTCCAGGGTGTAGAGCGTCTCGGACGGCGACGTCATGTTGCCCGTGTAGCACAGGGCGGCTTCCGCGACGGCGTGGTCGGTCTCCCGGACGGCCTCGATCGCGGGACGGATCTGGTCGACGTTGTTGAGTGCGTCGAAGATCCGGAAGATGTCCAACCCGGACCGGGCGGCCTCGTGGACGAACGCCTTCGTCACCGCCAGGGGGTACGGCGTGTAGCCGACCGTGTTGCGCCCGCGCAACAGCATTTGCAGAGGCAGGTTCGGCATGGCGGCGTGCAGGGCGTCCAGCCGGTCCCACGGGTCCTCCTTGAGGAACCGCAGCGCCACGTCGTAGGTGGCCCCGCCCCAGGCCTCGACGCTGAACAGCTGCGGCAGCGTCCGGGCGATCACCGGCGCGACGTGCAGGAGGTCGCGGGTGCGGACGCGGGTCGCGAGCAGCGACTGGTGCGCGTCCCTGAACGTCGTGTCGGTCACGGCGACGGCGGTCTGCGCCCGCAACTCGGCCGCCCACTGGGCCGGGCCGACCTCGAGGAGGCGTTGCCGGGAACCGGCCGGCGGCGGCGCCGATGCGACGCCTCGGGCCAGCTTCGGCAGCTTCGTCTGCGGACGCAGGTGGGTGCGCGCCTCGCCGTTCGGCTTGTTGACGCTCACCTCGGCGAGGTAGGTCAGCAACTTCGTGCCCCGGTCGGCCGGGATGTGGTAGCTCAGCAGATGGGGACGCTCGTCGATGAACGAGGTGGACGTGTGCCCGGCCAGGAAGTCCGGATCGGAGATGACCGCCTCGAGGAACGGGATGTTCGTCGAGACGCCGCGCACCCGGAACTCGGTGAGTGCCCGGTAGGCCCGGCGCGCTGCGCTGCGCAGGTCCTGGCCACGGCAGGTGACCTTGACCAGCATCGAGTCGAAGTGCGCGCCGACGGTGGAGCCAGCGAACACGACCCCGCCGTCGAGCCGGACGCCCGCGCCGCCGGGCGTGCGGTACACCGAGATCGTGCCGGTGTCGGGACGGAAGCCGTTGGCCGGGTCCTCCGTGGTGATGCGGCACTGCAGGGCGAACCCGCGCACCTGGATGCTGTCCTGGGTGAGGCCCAGGCCGGCGAGCGTCTCGCCGGACGCGATGCGGATCTGGGAGCTGACCAGGTCGACGTTGGTCACCTCCTCGGTGACCGTGTGCTCCACCTGGATGCGCGGGTTCATCTCGATGAAGACGTACTGGCCGTCCTCCCCGAGCAGGAACTCCACCGTGCCGGCGTTCACATAGCCGATGTGCGTCGCGAACCGGACGGCGTCGTCACAGATGCGCTGCCGCAGTTCGGGATCCAGGTTGGGGGCCGGGGCGATCTCCACGACTTTCTGGTGGCGGCGCTGCACCGAGCAGTCGCGCTCGTAGAGGTGGATGACCTCACCGGTGGCGTCGGCCAGGATCTGCACCTCGATGTGCCGGGGACGGATGACCGCCTGCTCGAGGTACATCCGCGGGTCGCCGAACGCCGACACCGCCTCGCGCATGGCTTCGGCCAGCGCTGCCGGGAGCGCCTCGGGATCCTCCACACGCCGCATGCCGCGGCCGCCGCCGCCGCTGACCGCCTTCACGAAGACGGGGAACCCGATCTCGGCCGCCGCCGAGACCAGGGTGTCGATGTCGTCGCTCGGCTCCGAGCCGCGCAGGGTGGGCAGACCGGCCTCGCGGGCCGCGGCGATGGCGCGCGCCTTGTTGCCGGTCAGCTCCAGGACCCCCTGGCTGGGTCCGATGAACGTGATCCCGGCCCGGACGCACGCCTGGGGAAGGTCCGGGTTCTCCGAGAGGAAGCCGTAGCCCGGGTAGATCGCGTCCGCGCCGGCGTGCTTCGCCGCCTCGATGATGCCGTCCACGTCGAGGTAGGCCCGCACGGGGTGGCCGTGCTCGCCGATCTCGTAGGACTCGTCGGCCTTCAGCCGGTACTCCGCATGGCGGTCCTCGTAGGGGAACACGGCCACCGTCCCGATGCCCAGCTCGGTGGCGGCGCGAAACGCCCGAACGGCGATCTCGCCCCGGTTGGCAACCAGGATCTTGCGGAACATTCGGTCTCCTCGTTGTCGGCGTCGGGAAACTCTATTGTTCCAGCCCCCTCACCCGGCAGGCCCGGTCTCGCGGACGGGGACCGGCTCAGCGCCAGCGCCGCCGCACCTCCGCCGCGCGGCGTTCACCGGTCGTCCGTCCCAGCCGGTGGGCGGACGCGAGCCGCGCTCCGCTCAGCACATCGACCCCGACCGCGCGCCGGCCGGCGGCGTCCGGTTGGATCAGGACGACCTCCGCCCCGCCCCGCTCGAGCTGCGCCGCCTGCACGGCGGGACGGCGGTGCGCCCGGACCGCCCCTGTCAGCGGCGTGATCGCCAGCACCCGGGAGGCGCCGTCGGCCACGTCCAGGTTGCCCGGCGAACGCAGGCCACCGTCGAAGAACAGGCGTCCGGCGATGCGGACCGGCGGGAACACTCCGGGCAGGGCGCAACTCGCCGCGACGGCGGACGCGAGGTCGACCGAGGACGACGCGCTGAAGTACGCCGGGCGCCCGGATGCGACGTCCGTCGCGACGATGACGAGCTGGCGGGGCCACGGCACCCCGGCGAGCCCGGGCGCGACCAGACTCACCCACGAGTCCTGCGCGGCCGGGGACCACGACCGGGCGGCCCGGCCGCCCAGCCAGGCGAGCGCGTGGCGCCGGCTC